>JALOOP010000337.1 GCA_025454315.1 Oculatellaceae cyanobacterium Prado106 | reverse complement strand
GGTTTAAATTCAAAGTTTCAGCTTATTTCCTTCTCATTTCTAAGGACTCGCTTGTGGGTCTAAAGAAATTGGCAGATGCACTGACTATTCAGCAATTAGTGCAGCACATGAGAACTAGAGATGCGATCGAATTTAATCAGGCAAATGTAAGGGCTAAAACGGCACGGCTTCTAGATTTGCCCCATTCGTAATCACAGCTTGATCAAACGGATTGCTCACTTCCTGTTCGTCTTCAGAATCATCCCGGACAATGTCCAAATCAATATCCAGAACCGTCATCGATAAACCTGCCCGAGGGGTATTGCCATTGCTGGAAATATAGGGATTTGGCTCAATGTTGCCGGTACAGATGATCAGCGAACCTTTCTTCAAGTAAGGCAACTTCCGCCAAGCGTAGGACTTGTCCCAAATCGTCAGTCGGACGATGAAGGCTTCTTCTCGGTTGCGCGGTTTTTGCACATACAGAGTGGCTTCTGCTACTTGAGCCGATTCGCCACTCTTGAGCATGACCTGCTTGATCTCAGCATCTGCCGCCAGGTTTCCACTGACGATCCATTTATTCAAACCATTACTGGCCATAGAGTAGCTCCATGAAGTTTACATCTCTGTAGAGTGCCCATGACAGAAAGTGGGTTAACGATCGCCCCTTCAAAAGCTCCCAAAAGCCAAAAGGGATGCTGCATCTTCTGCAACATCCCTCTAAGGATAGATAAATCCTTTGCTATGGCATTAGGTTGTATGAAGGTTATCCTGATGAACCGAAACTAGACGGCTGCGAAGAATTCCTTGGACTTCACAGGGTCAGGACTCATGGTCTTTTCGCCAGGTTGCCAGTTCGCAGGGCAAACTTCATCGGGGTGAGACTGCACATACTGAATGGCTTGCAGCACCCGCAGGGTTTCATCCACACTCCGACCAAAGGCCAGGTTGTTGATGGTGGCATGTTGAATCACGCCTTCTTTGTCGATGATGAACAGGCCGCGCAGGGTGATGCCTGCATCAGGGTCAAGGACATTGTAGGCGGAACCGATTTCTTTCTTGATGTCAGAAACCAATGGGTACGCCAAATCACCCAGACCACCGTCGGTACGAGGGGTTTGAATCCAGGCGAGGTGGGAGAACTCGCTGTCCACTGAAACGCCCAGCACTTCGGTGTTGATGGACTTGAACTTCTCGTAGCTATCGCTGAACGCCGTGATTTCGGTCGGGCAAACGAAGGTAAAGTCTAGCGGGTAGAAAAATAGCACGACATATTTGCCGCGATAGTCAGATAATTTAATGGTCTTGAATTCTTCGTCATACACAGCGGTGGCTGTGAAGTCAGGCGCAACCTGACCTACCCGGAGGCATCCTTCGGACATGGGTTATACTCCTTAAACTGCGAATGAGATAGAGTCTAAAGTTCGAGATTGATAAGGCATCCCGGCCTGTTCGGTAACGATTTGTTTACGAACTCTACGACTATATCATAGTCATAACGATTTTGAGTAAAGAAATTATTATGTTGGGGAGTGGGGAGTGGGGAGTGGGGAGTGGGGAGTGGGGAGTGGATGGGTGGATGGGTGGATGCGTGGATGGGTAAGAGAGGATGGAATGATGGGCAACTAAAAAAAATTTCTCTTCTAGTATCCTTTGTATTCAAAATAGGGACTCCTTTGAAATACTCATCCCTCCACCTCCCCACCTCCCCATCTGTTTCCATCTGCGTTCATCTGTGTTCATCTGTGTTCCCCCTACCTCCGCGCCTCTGCGTCTCTGCGATTTAATTCCTAAATTGCATTAAAAAATGGCCAAGAAGATTTCCTCCTTGACCATTCTCGGTATCCAATCCAAGTTAATCGAGTTCAAAGAAAGTTCAAGTAATCAGAGCTAGGAGACTTCATCAAAATCCCCTACTCCCCACTCCCCACTCCCCCTAGCTCGCGAGATACTCCCGAATATCAGCTCTCCGTTTACGAAGTTTGGTGAGGGCTTCGCGCTCAATTTGGCGGACTCGTTCACGGCTGATGTTGAGCATGTCGCCGATTTTGGCCAGGGTCAGAGCTTGTCCGTCGATCAGGCCAAATCGCAGGGTGAGGACTTCGCGCTGTTGGGGCGTGAGGTCTTCCAGCAGGTGGGCGAGTTCGGTGCGGAGGGCGGCTTGGGCGGCAAAATCTTCAGGGGAGGGGCCAGTGTCTTCCAGGAGTTCGCCGAGTTCGGTGTCCTGGTTGTCGCCCACGCGCAGATCGAGGGAGAGGGGCTGACGAGCGCGCTCCAGGTATTCCCGCACTTGTTTGGTGGTGAGGTCGAGTTCGGCTGCGAGTTCGGCAGCGGTGGCGGCGCGTCCCAGGTTTTGGGCGAGTTGGCGCTGGGCTTTTTTGATTTTGTTGAGCTTTTCGGTGATGTGGATGGGGAGGCGAATGGTGCGGCCTTTTTCGGCGATCGCTCTCGTAATGGCCTGACGAATCCACCAGTAAGCATAGGTGCTGAACCGATAGCCTTTGGTCGGGTCAAATTTCTCAACGCCGCGCTGCATCCCAATGGTGCCTTCCTGGATCAGATCCAGCAGATCCACATTGCGCTTGATATATTTTTTGGCTACTGAGACGACCAGACGCAGATTGGCTTCCACCATTTTGCGCTTGGCGATTTCGCCTTCTGCGATCGCCCGTTCCAATGCTTCTAGGGGCAAATCTACCTGTTGTGCCCATTCGTCGGGAGTGGCGGGGCGACCCAGTTGATCTTCTAAGGCTTCTTTGGCTTCCCGCAGCAGGGCAGAACGCTGCACCTGTTTGCCAAAGAGAATCTCCTGCTCGTGGGTCAGGAGCGGGACACGACCAATCTCCCGGAGATAGGCTCGTACCATATCAGCAGAGGTTGAAGCTGTTTTCATATGCCGAATCCCATAGTGCAAGGAACGATAGAACAATTGTACTTGTGAAAATTAAATTCGGACGTAAATTATTAATTTGTTACGGGGGTGGAATGGAGGGTGGTTTCGTCCAAAGCGTTCGTCCGAACCGCAGTGGCGATCGCAAAAATCACTTCTTGAGCTTGCAGGTTCGATTGCAAATCAAGAACCTAGAGAATTGTTGATGCTAATCATTAATATTCCCAAAGTTGTTCCAACCAAAAGCTTTGAGGGAAATTTTGGGCTAGGTTGAACTCAGGAATTAAGACAGGTTCAATCCATGAACTGGAACAGGAGCAGATGCAAAACTAACGTGATAAATCCTAGGGATAGTCACTGTTTATAAACAGGGTTGAAGGATAGAACAGGCTGTGAGGAGGACGGTTTGGGATGCGACGAGCTAGGAATAAACTGAACAATCACACCGTTAAAAGTCACGTTTGTCTAAAAGTCACGCTTGTCTAAAAGTCGCGTTTGTCCCCTAATGGGACTGATTAACGACTGAGACTAGGCTTTTTCCGAGAACCCCATTTTAAGAATTCTTAGAAATTGTCCTCCCTAAGAAAAAACGTGACAGCCCTCTAGAGTGGGATAAACGGTGGTGCGATCGCCTACAAGAGCAGTAAGAACCTTGATTCAGGACAATTAAAATTGATCCAAGGATTCAAATAAATTTTTCAGGCTCAAACTTAGGCGATAGGAGCGACGACAGGTGCGGTAACAGGTGCGGTAACAGGTGAATCAGTGAAGCTGAAACTTGAGAGTTCAAACCTTAGAGCCAAAACTCTAGACCTCAAACTTTAGAATGGCGATCGCCCAATTCAAAAGCCTCTTAAGGGCAGGTTCCCTCTAAAATGGGGTGAAATCGACTGCAAGATTTTGGAAAAATCTAGAACTGAAGGGATATCTCTCCAATCCCAAGACCTTTAGAAAATCTAGAAACCATCCTCCCATTTAGATCGACAGCGGCTATATTCCTGATTTATTAGAACCCTCTGTCTCCAGATAGCTCTGGTTATTTCTGAGAGGTTTCTTGAGCGATCGCCCAAAATCTGGCTTTCCCCCAAGCTAACCTTTCCCAAAAGCTGACCTTAAAGACGCGACCTAGATATGCCTCCTTGAAAGGCTCTCCTCAAATAATTCGGATTGAATCACTCTTGTTGAACGCAAACCGGAACTTTCAATCTAGGAAATTGCATCCTTCTGCTGAAGCTCAACTGAAGCTCAATTGTGAAACCGAGGTCAGGAGAGGGAGAGAACTGGAACTTTCAGGGTTTTCCACATTAACGGTTTTATCACACTCATAATCGTAACATTAGTTAACAAAGTTGTCATACTCTTTCAGAGAAATAATTTAAGGGTTTTGGATTTATGTCCCTCAAGAATACCTGTAAATCTCAGATTCGACTGCATCTTGAAGAACAAAACCTTTCCCTATCTTGATTAAGAAGCTTAAGGTTTACAAGGAAAAAATTATTAAAATCCTTTAATTTTCCCATGGGGTCAGGCTACCTATTCCCTCCGATTTCTGAGAAACCCCTCAAGGTTCACTCTCAGGAAAGATGCATCAAAGGCTCATTCGTTCCCTAATTGATCCATCCATTGATCCAATCCATTGATCCAATCCATCGATCCAATCTATCGATCCATCCCTAACTCACGTTGCTGATCAACACTGACCCATATATTGATCATTCCGATGGCGAATTCGACGAAGAAGAGGGATCGGTAACGATTCGGGATGTGGAACGCAGAGTCCGCGCACTTCCCTTCGCTCGTAGGTTTGGTGCGTGGAAACGAAGTGGAACGAACCCTACCAGGACTTGGAGATTCACTAGGAGGATCATTGATCTATTGATCTATAGACTGATTTGATCGATGGACTGACTTGCTGAACCATGAATGACTTGATTCCCGGTTTTATGACGATGTCTCAGTCGTAGTCCTTCTCTGGCTTATCGCTCCTCCGCTTGCTCACTTTCTAGACTGATTACTTCCTACTTCTTGGATTTGCCTGTCGGATCTCCTTTCTTGAACTTCTATTTCTCGAACTTCTATTTCTCGGACTTTTACCTTTTCGAGATTGCCCCATGAAACCTATTCGCACCTTCAATGTCTCGCCTGCTCTGCCTTCCCAGCTTGAACCCCTGCGGCAGTTGGCCTATAACCTCCACTGGGACTGGAACTTTGAAACCACCGATCTGTTTCGTCGCCTAGACCGTGATTTGTGGGAATCCAGTCGCTATAACCCGGTGTTGATGCTGGGTACCATTCGACAGGAACGACTGCGAGAAGCGGCAGAGGATGAAGGGTTCCTGGCGCAGATGGAGCGAGCGGTGCGCCAACTGGAGAGCTACTGCAAGGAACGAACCTGGTATCGCAAACAGCGGAGTCAGGTGCCGGGGCGATCGTCGGTTGCGCCGCCCCAGGCTCCTCCTGAAATCACGGCGTTCAAAACCTCGGAGTGTTTCGCCTATTTTTCAGCCGAATTTGGTTTGACATCTTGCTTGCCAATCTACTCGGGGGGCTTGGGCGTTTTGGCAGGCGATCATCTCAAATCTGCGAGTGACTTGGGTCTGCCCCTGGTGGGAGTGGGGTTGTTGTACCAGGAAGGCTACTTTGCCCAGTACCTCAATGCCGATGGCTGGCAGCAGGAACGCTACCCGATGAACGACTTTTACAATATGCCGATCCATTTGGAGCGACAGGCCGATGGATCAGAAGTTCGGATTCAGGTGGATTATCCGGGTCGAGTGGTTCATGCGCGGGTTTGGCGGGTGCAGGTGGGCACGGTGCCGCTCTATCTTTTGGATACCAATATTGAAGCGAATGGGCGCTATGACCAGGACATCACCGATCAGCTTTATGGCGGTGATATTGACCTGCGAATTCACCAGGAAATTATGCTGGGCATTGGCGGCGTGCGAATGCTGCGGGCGCTGGGACTCCAGCCCACGGCTTATCACATGAATGAGGGACACTCGGCCTTTTTGTCGCTGGAGCGCATCCGGATTCTGATGGAGGAAGAGGGGTTGACCTTTCCGGAGGCCAAACAGGTGGCGCAGTCCTCCCAGTTGTTTACCACCCATACGCCTGTTCCGGCTGGCATTGACCTGTTTCCAGCGGACAAGGTGCTGTATTACCTGGGGCATTATGGCGATCGCTTTGGTCTATCCCGTGAAGCGTTTCTGGCATTGGGACGGGAGCATACGGGCGATCTGTCGGCTCCCTTTAGTATGGCGATTTTGGCCATTCGGATGGCCACCTTTGTCAATGGCGTCAGTCAACTGCATGGCGAAGTGTCGCGGGAAATGTTTCAGGGACTCTGGCCTAATTTTCCCCTGAACGAAGTGCCCATTACCGCGATTACCAACGGTGTCCATGCCCGTAGCTGTGTCGCCAAATCCACCCAGGAACTCTACGATCGCTACCTCGCCCCCCAATGGTCTAGCGCCACCGAAGGCCATTCCCTCTGGGAGCGAGTCTCGGCCATTCCCGACGAAGAACTCTGGCGCAACCATGAGCGCTGCCGTTCCGAGATGGTGATGTTTGTCCGGGAACGGTTGCAGCAGAGTTTGCGCGATCGCGGAGCCTCCCCTGGAGAACTCGCCGCCGTCCAGGATGTCCTCGACCCAACGGCGCTCACCATCGGCTTTGCCCGACGATTTGCCACCTACAAACGCGCCACCCTTTTTTTAAAAGACATTCAGCGGATCAAACGGCTGTTGATGGGCGAAAGCATTGGCACGCGCCTGGGCGACGGTTCCTATCCCCTGTCCAACCGTCCCCGCAAATCTCCCATCCAGTTTGTCATTGCCGGAAAAGCCCATCCCAAAGACAGCCCCGGCAAAGAACTGATTCGGCAAATTGTCCACTTCATTCGGGCTGAAAAAATGCAGCACCATGTGGTGTTCATTCCCAACTACGACATTCATGTGTCGCGACTGCTGGTCGCAGGCTGTGATGTCTGGCTCAACACGCCCCGCCGCCCCCGAGAAGCCTCGGGCACTAGCGGCATGAAGGCAGCCATGAATGGCCTACCCAACTTCAGCGTCCTGGATGGCTGGTGGGATGAGGCGGACTATGTGCGGACGGGCTGGGCGATCGGGCAGGGGGAAGACTACGAAGACTTGGCCTACCAGGATGAAGTCGAGGCCAATGCGCTCTACGATTTGCTGGAGCAAGAAATTGTGCCGCTGTTTTATCAACGGGATGAAGATGACCTGCCGCACGGCTGGATCGCCAAAATGAAAGACGCGATCCGGCTCAACTGTCCCCATTTCAATACCGCTCGGATGGTGCGAGACTATGCCCTGCGCGGGTATTTTCCGGCGAGCGATCGCTACCTCACCCTCACTGCCAACCGCTACACACCCGCCAAAGATCTAGCCCAATGGCAGAGTCATCTGTTTGAGCATTGGTACGACATCCGAATTGAGCAAGTTGAATTTTCTGACCTCAGCGACCTCAAGGTGGATCAGCCGATTCACGCTAAAGCTCGAATCAACTTGGGCGCACTAAAACCCGAGGATGTGCAGGTGGAGCTTTATCAGGGGGCGATCGACGCAACGGGCGAAATCATCCAGGGTGTTCCCGTGGTCATGGACTATCAGGGAACAGCCCCGCAGGATGCCCAGACTAGCTTGTATACGGTGGCGATCGCTTATCGCAACAGCGGTCTGCAAGGCTTAGCCCTGCGAGTCATTCCCAAACATGAAAACCTCAGCAGCTTTTCTGAACCCGGTTTAATTTTGTGGGCTTAGACATCAGTTTACAAAACAGTTTGCCAGCAGTCTCAAATCTGAGGGACTTTGAACTCAATGAATCTTCTGGGATTGCTCCTTTGAAAACTCCTAATAACCCTCCGTTCGCGTAAACGCCATAGCTAGTTTTGGCTGCATATAGTGTATAACCTGACATTATACCGCTAGCTATAGTCATCAAGTTTTCTTGAAACACTACAGATTGTGTTAACGCGAATGGAGGGTAATAAAACTCCAGAAAGACTCCTTGAAGGCTAGGCTCCCCTAGAGTTGTGAGCGGGGAGGCGAAAACCCAGCAGCATATCCAGTTAGCCTAATGGGTACAAGGTCGCTTTAAAACTAAGACGGGCGTGGAATACACGCCCGTCTCAATGGATTGATCATCCGAATCCCATTCAAACCGATATAAGTTGAGAGGTTGTTTAGAGATACTTTTCTAAGGTGGTAGCCAAGGTAGTCTTGGGAACCGCACCCACGACCATGTCTACTCGCTCACCCGCCTTAAAGATCATCAGGGTGGGGATACTGCGGATGCCGTACTGGCTGGCAACGCCAGGGTTTTCGTCTGTGTTGAGTTTGACGACTTTGACTTGTCCAATGTATTGCTCAGCGATCTCTTCAACAACGGGAGCAACCATCCGGCAAGGGCCACACCAGGGTGCCCAAAAATCAACCAGGACGGGGACATCACTTTCTAGAACTTCTTGTTTAAAGCTGGAATCTGTAACTTGAGCGGCTGCTGACATGCCTGACTATCCTTACCAATTGTTATTTAACCAAATCCTACCATAGCGAAAACAGCGGCTCACAGCGCAAGGTCGATACAATCAGACATATTTTGCCACATCTGAGGTTGGGGATTGGTGGGATGTATTGGTTTGTGGCGGCTGTGCCACCCACAACAAATTCATGAAGAAAACGACTGTATCTATCCCGTTATTCCTTGACCAACCACTCTGCAAACTGTTCTAGGACAACAACCATCAGCTATCAATGTCGCCTTTAATACTCAGTATCAACTCAATCTGTTCCCTTTTCATTCAGCAGGCCATCTACTTCAACGCTCTAAAATTATGGAAACTCTAGGCTCCTTATACTACATCGCACTACAAGAAATCCCCCGTTTGAAAGATTGCCAACCGTCCGCCCTCCCTAAGCCCGCGAACGATCCTAAAAACTCCGGTAATGCTCAAGCAAATTATCTAGCGATTGGGGTTTTGTTTTGACCCTTTGCTTTAAAGCTTGGTTTTAAACCTTGGTTTTAACTCTGAGTGACACACTGCGAAACAGCGACTAGCTCCGAAACAGGCGAGAATAAAGGGTTTCATGCTGCATACTGGCGATCGCCATCCCCCAAGTACACAAAGGCAACCGCTCCTCCGCCTGCATCACAGTATCCGCCGCCGCCGCCAACACTGGCGCTAAATTCATCAATAGCTTTTGCCCCTGGGTTTGCCCTAAAGGAATCAGGCGCACCCCCGCCGTCACCAGATTACTCGCCCAACTATAGAGATAGCCTGCGATCGCCACCTCCAGATCAATCTCTCCCAGATAAGCTGCGATCGCAAACCCCACCGCAAAATTCCAGGGTTCCCCCGCCGGATCGAGCAGTTCTGGCGCTTGGGGATACAGTTCTGACAGCAATCGGGTGAGCGATCGCCCCATTTGCCAACTCTGTTCCCGCAGTTCTTCTGTCTCTCGAAAGGCAGACAGCCAATGGTTCCAGGTGATGAGGTGATCGAGTTGTCCTGCTGTCAGGGCTTCGTATACTCGCCGCAGCACCAGGGTTTCCACTCGTAAGGCTCCCGATCGCAGTTCCTGGGTGAGCCAATGCTCCAGGGTTTCCAGGTTCGTAATTTGCCCTGTCTGCACCAGCGTTTCAATGCCCTCGGAATAGCTGTAGGCTCCAACGGGTAGGGCAGAACTAACCAATTGAAGCAGGGAGAAAAAGGCGATCGGGGGTAATCCTAAAGGAGTAGACATTTGATGAGGAGGAATCAGTGATTAAAAGAACCCAGATTAGAAGAACCCCAGTTAGGGATGGGCATGTTTGGGGTGAGCCTGTTCGGGGTGGGCATGTTCGGGGTGGGCATGTTCAGGGTGAGCATGTTCGGGGTGAGCCTGTGCCGATTCATGGGAATGCCCATAGGCTCCCGTCTCCGGTTGGAATGGGGCAACTTCGGGGGTGACGGTCAACCCTAGCTGGTGCAACATCGCCTCTAGAACTGAATCTGGGGAAAGCCGCAGATAGGTTGGGGTGACTTCCAGGGGGACATGGCGATTGCCCAAGTGGTAGGCCGCCCGGAGGAGTTGCAGCGGCGTGTCGGCGGTGACTGTGAGAACAGGTTCTGGCTTGGCAATCACCCGTACCCATTCCTGCGATTCTGCCTGGAGCAGGTCATGGTGCTGGAGGACGGTGCCTCGGGGGAGTTGCAGAGATAGCGGCTGATGATCTTCGGTTTCAAAGTAGTGCCGCGATCGCCCTCGTTCTTCTGCGGTGAGGGCAAGGCTGCAAGTGACCACAATTTCAGCATTTGCGGGGAAGCGGCGGGTCAAGACAAGCATGGTAGAAAGGCTAGCCAGTAGAACGGTGGGAAAAGATCTTCTTCCCAGCCTGCCGGACGCTAAGTCATTCTATGAGGATTTTAAGATTTTCTTAAGAATCCGCTATAATAACGAAATATCAATAAGTTGATATTTTTCTCAATAAAACCTCAGTAAGTTTACCGATTTTGGTGAGGGGCGATCGCATCCCACCACTCTGAAAATTACGGTGAGACTGACTGACGCTCGGGTTCATCCAGCGATTCACAATCACTTTCTACTTAACGGTCTATGGAAGCGGCTGACTATACCTACACCATTCGATTTTCAGTACGTTGCAAAGCTCGGGAATTGCTCCACCCTGTCCACGATGAGGATGAGGGCGTACAAGATTTTCAAGATGAGATGCTCCTAGAAGAAATTGGCACCACCCTTTTCTGCTCCCAGTCCTTCAAGGTTCTCTGCCTCAAGTGTCGCACCGATGAAGATGCCACCAAGGTTGCTCACTATTTCACCACGGAACTCGTTGAAACCTATCGTCGTATCAAACGGCGACAAAATAGCCCGCTGGTTCAAAGCTTGAATGCCCTGCTCTGAATTGATTAATAAACCTAAAAAAAGGATGGATGAGGTGCTTCGCGTCTCATCCATCCTTTTTTTAGGTCGCAACCCATTTCGCTATGGGTGAATCAACTAAATCTGGGATTCTCTTTTATGGAAATGTCCTTATGACTTTTCGTTGAATGCAATCAGGCGTTGTTCCACCAGGTAGGAGCAGTGGTAAAGATAGGCCGCAGAAGTTAACCAGGTGACGGCTGCAAAGATTTGAGCGGGGCGATCGCTCTCAACTAACTGCCATTGCGATAGGCCAACCCCAAGGGTGATGTAGAGAATCAGGCCAACGACCAGCGTAAACAAGCCGGATAGTGCCATGGTGCTCCATCCCAATATCCCTTCCCACCAACTGAAGAGAGTTGGCATAAATCCTTTGACCTGGCCGATTTCTGGAGCTTGGAGATCGGGGGCATAACGGCTCAAAAGCAGATGAATCCAATGGTGGACAAAGGTGATGATGAGAATGGGGGAGAGGAGAGCGATCGCCACTATCAGCATCAGCAGGTCGATACGTCCAGCATAGAAGGTCTTTTGCAGGATATCGCCGTACAGGTCTTCTGTAATATAGCCAGATACACTGATCAGCCCTGCCAACAGCAGCGCATTCAACCAGGAACTAGGATAGGGGAACCATTTAGGGTACTTCATGGATCAACCTCTGAGGAATGCGATCGGCGATCGCCTAGAGTGGACTTTCCTAAGTTGCCCAATCCGCTCTCATCCTCATCGCTTTCATTACACTTGATCAGAGATTATTTCATCTTGGAGGTTAGATTTAGGATGTTCAAACTTTAATCTGACTAGAATTTTAGGCATTAATTGATTCAACTTTCAATTTTGTCGCATTGTCGATCTTCTATTTTTTGTTTTCCAAGGATTTAATGCTGACAAAAAAGCCGCTAGATAATAGCGGCTTTCATATTCCAAAATTCATTCACAGATCCAGAGCCGAAAGCTGTCGTTGCAAGCTAGTAACCCATTCGAGGTTGAGCCATAGCAGTGCCGTAGAAATAGTAGTCGGAGCTATAGCCGACGCGAACTTCTGCGTTTTGGTGATTGCGATCGCACCCTGTCGCAGGCGCTTTCCCACCCGAGGTATTGATGCGTTGCACCCAGTTCACGCGGCTGAACAATCCCTCTCCCTCATGGGACTTTGCTTCCAGTAACAACCAGGGAATATCATTCGTGTCGGGAGCATCCACTCTGGTTTTCAACTGACCGACCACTGTGCTGCCATCGTTCAGTTCCCAGGACGGCCCCACATAGTGTGTTCCAATCTGCTGTCCCTGTTCATCATACAGTTCTGCTTCAGGTGCTTTCAGTGTCCACTCGTAGGTGTTGGGGCTGTCCGCTTTGGCCTGACAGGTGTAGATTTGATCGCCTTCGGCATAGACTTTCATCAGGAGCTGTTGTTCGGCAGGCACCTTCAAACTCTCAGGAATGGTGGGGCTTACGGTCGGAGCGGTTTGGGCAAGGGCGGTGAGGGTGGCGATCGAGCCAACCACGGAAAGCGTCGTAGCGGTGAGTGCAGTAATAGAAGCAGTAATAGAAATGGATCGCATGGGAATTCTCCTTGAGGTAAATGTTTGCGAGTTGTGAAAGTTAAGCAAAATTAGCCATTAGCAGCCATTGGATTACAGGTTTCGTTGGGATTGGGATTCACTTAGGCATGACAAATCACCCCTGGAGGGTAAGGCATGGACATAAGTGGAGTTCAATCCTGAAGCCTGTGAGTCACGTTCGACATCTCAATGGGAACGGATGGCGATCGGTGTTCCAGAACTCGGTTGCCAGATGTCTGACTTGTAAGGGATACAGGGAGTGATGCAAATTGGATTTAAAAACTCAGATTCATTTTTCGGGGTTGCAGATCGGGTCTATGAAATGTGGTGTGGTATCTGCGCCACCACATTTCTTGCTGAATTCAGCAACGTCCATTTTGCATGACTTCGGTCATTAAAGAGTCTACAGACTCACCCACTCGACTCATGGGATTCCGAATATAAAAATAAAGATGGACAAGGTGGGGAATCTTCGCGCCCCATCTCATCCATCTTTATTTTTATTTTTGACCAGGCTGAGCTTTGACCCGGTTTTTTGGAAGATGCCTGTGTATTACACCGCAAATTGGTCGATCCGCAGCAGGATTTCGCCATAGTCAGGTACCCAGGCCAGCCATTCGGTTTCGGAGTGCTGGCAAAGTAACCAGGCTTCATCAAAACTGAATGCGGTCAGAGGTTGGAGCAGTTTTACCCAGATGGAGGGCTGAGGAACCGGAAGCGAGGAGTAGGTGAAATTGAACTGGATGGGGTTGGCCGGTGAGGGGTAGCAGGCAAGTGCCTGAGAAGTTTGCAGGGTCATAAATCAGATCCTTTTGAGTAAAGGGAATGGGGGTGCGATCGCCAGCCTAAGCCACATCAGGACAAGGGCGATCGCACTTGACAAGGAGTTGTTTGGGAAAAGTTCTAAAGGGATGGATTCTGATGTTACGAAGAGCAGGCGCTAGAATTTCTGAGGGTTCGCAGGGTTTTGAGGAAAACATGGGCTGGGGGTGTGGGAGGGCGATCGGCATTACCCGATGGACTATCGCCACTTATTTCACGCCACTTATTTCACGCCACTTATTTCACGCCACCCATTGCAGCAGAAATTCATTCTGTAGTTTATGATACAGAATTTTGGATCTAGAAGGAAACTTCTGTTTTAGAAATTTACAAAACAAGACGAGCTTAGGCGTTGCTGAATTCAGCGATGAAATGTGGTGTGACGGCTGTGCCGTCACACCACATTTCATCGACTTGATCCACAATCCCGGCGAGCCTATTGGGGGGGAACCTGGGTGACTCCGGTAAGGCGATCGACCTCTAACACAGAGCCATTGGAGGGTTTGGGGGTGGATTGTTTTGAAGGGGATGGCTTAGCAGCAGACGGCTTTGTGGGGTCTAGTTTGGCCTGGGATTCGGCGGGTTTGGCGGTGGGCTTGGCGGGCTTGAGGAACTGGTTGATCACCATCTGTTGGTAGAGTTTGAGGTCAGAGGGCCAGTGATCCAGGATATGGACGATGGCTTTGAGGCGGTCTTCGGGGCGATCGCCAGTAATGGGGCGATCGAAATTGGCCGCAAAGAGGATGGCGGCAACTTCAGTTTGGTGCGGTTGGGCAATTTTGACTTCTTCGATGTCCAGATTGAATTGCGCCTGGTCGAGTTGGTAGGCCAGTTGTGTTTTGGCACGGATGGGAGTGGTGCGCTGATCGGCAAACAGCGATGGAGCCAGGATGTTGCGGGTGATGTAGTTTTTTATTTTGGTGTCGTGCGCATCAAAGGGCACATAGCCGACCACATTGATGCCAATTGATTCGTAGGTGGCGTAGGGCAGGGTGGTGATGTATTTGCGGGCGATCGCTGCGGCCTGGATGGATTTGGCGGGGAGGTTGGCGATCGCTTGGGCAAAGATCAGACGATTCCCTTGCGTGACAATATTAACGCCGTTCTTAAAGGCGATGCGAACACTCCCATTTTGGTTTTGGCTGGCTGCCGGATCAAATTCCCAGTCCGGAGGAACAATGCCACTATATTTCAAGAATTCTAAGCCCAAAATTTTGGCCGTTTGCGGCGGAGTGGCAACGACAATGGCCAACTCTTGCAGAATCAAAGACAGGTTCACAGGGTTCTCCTTAAAACAAGCGCGTTAGATCAGCCCGATCAGGTTCAGCCGAGTGAGATTCAACGATGAACCATAAAGTTCAAAGGTGAAGCTCGGTGCTGAAGCCGGGATATTGCAATGGGGGTGGAGCGATCGCCAAATTTACCCCTAACTCCATGCAGAAGCAGGCGATCGTCCTGGTAAAGCGCAACCCTTGTGAATCAATAGGAATCAATCAGCGATTCTAAAACCAATGGGTCAGTTAAACCTTCGCCCCCTGCTTGAAACACAGACCTGGCAAAAAATAAAACCGGGCTGAAAACAACTGAATGATGCATCAGAATTGCACCCTAAAACAGTTTGCAGCCTTTAGTGCCCAATTTCCGGATTAAGTCTTTAATAAATCAAGGATGGGGTTGCCGAATTCAGCAACGCCTCAAGGATGACTTGATTAAATAATGGTTCGGTAAAGATGCAATCTACGTTCAACACAATAAACTACTGAAATCTTATCGGTTTCAATCCCCATAAACAAGCTAAAAATAAGCCACGGCGGCTGAATTCATGGAAATTTTATTGGATAGGGGAGTGGGGAGTGGGGAGTGGGGAGTGGGGAGTAGGGCGAAAGGGGAACGGGTAAAGGGGAAGGGGGGAACGTCAACTGAATCCTTGAAGGAATTCTAAGGAAGGAATTCAAGGAAGGATCTGACGGGAATCCTCAGATTCTTTCAAGGACTCATAATCTATGAAGCAGTCCAAGATCTCCCTTTCCCCTTTTCCCCTTCCCCTTTTCCCCATCTCCAAAAAAAAGAGGAGCCGCATCTTGCACAGCTCCTCCAAAAAATTAGACTCGATCGCTTCTAGCTCGGCAAACCTACCAGAGTCCGCGTACCGGTGTCCCTGGTTCAGCCGTTTCGGGAGTCACGCTGGGTTCAGGGGGAGTTGGAGGAGCCACCTGGGGCGGGGCGGGTTGGGGAGCCGGAGGTGTGATGAAGCGCTCCTCTTGGGAGAGGCGCGGCACCTGCTCGGAGCGATCGCCCTCTAATGCCAGTGCCACTTGGGGAGCCAACGCTTCTCGATCGACCTCTAGACGCTCGGCAATGCGGCGATCGCGATCGCTGTCCTGGGCTTGGAAATCATTGTCGTCTGAGCGACGATCTTCAAGATCGGCTTGGCGGCTAGGATTGCGATCAAGACCACCATCGCCAGAAGGGGTATCCCCATCATCTCCTGAGCCACCGGGAGAGGCGCTATCGGTGCGATCGTTATCGCGATCGTTGCCAGTATCACCAGAACCTGCATTGGTATCACCACTGGAGTCATCAGTGCCGCCATCAGCATTGTCATTGCCATCATTGTTGCCCTGACCACCCTGATTACCACCACCACCGCCAGCACCGCCATCTCCAGCACCGCCGCCAGCACCGCCACTGCCACCAGAGCCGCCACCGCCTCCACCACCAGAGCCGCCATCTCCAGCACCACCGCCAGATCC
>JALOOP010000336.1 GCA_025454315.1 Oculatellaceae cyanobacterium Prado106 | reverse complement strand
TTGGGTGATTGAAGAATACCAGCAAGAATTCGGCGAAGAAGGCTGGCAGGAAGTGTTTTACGGGAAATAGGCGAAAGGGGAAAGGCGAAAGGGGAAAGGCGAAAGGGGAAAGGCGAAACGATTCCTTGGAAGCGGTTTTGGGATGGAAAATCCTGCTACGATTGTTTTTTGTTTTAGGATCTATAGTGCATCCTGATTTTTGCGTCCATAGCCCCTCACTGCCCCCTACTAATGCAAGCCTCTGCCCCCCTTTATATCCAAATTGCGGAAGAACTCCGTCACAATATTGAACAGTCTGTTTATCCGGTCGGGGGACAACTGCCAACGGAGGCAGAGCTAAGTACCCGATTTGGGGTGAATCGCCATACGCTGCGTCGTGCGATCGAAGTCCTGCGAAATGAGGGTTTGGTTCGCGTCGATCGGGGACGGGGCAGCTTTGTGGCGGCGGCTCCGATCGCCTATACCATTGGCAAAAAAGTTCGCTACACTGACACCCTAAAAGCACAGGGCTTCAAACCCACCATTCAAAATCTTAGAGTCGTAGATATTCCAGCCGATCAAGCGATCGCCCAAAAACTCGCGATCGCCCTTGGGGAATCCGTGATCCTCTTAGAGCGACTTAGTTTTGCCGATGAAATTCCCATTAGCGTTGCCAGTAGTCACTTCCCTGCCGCCCTATTTCCCAATCTGATTGAGCATTGTTCCAGTTACCATTCCGTTTCTAAAATGCTTCAACAGGAGTATAACTGCGATCATATTCGTCGCAGTACTCGCATTTCGGCTCGTTGTGTTCAGCCCCGAGATGCACGGCTATTGGGCTTAGCGTTCAATGCACCGATCTTACTCTCCGAATCGATCAACGTTGACCAACAGGGACGCATCATTGAATATGGGCTGACGAGGTTTCGGGGCGATCGCATGGAACTCGTCTTTGAGAATGATGAGTAGACGATATCCAAAGCTGAATTAGGTGTGACGAAATCCTGCTAAAACACCATTTTGGATGATATTGCCGAACTCGAACGATAAGCGCGTCTCAATGATGGGTATTGAAAAGGGAACCGGAGAAAAACCAATCTGCAAAGTGTCTCCTCCATGTCCGTATCCATCCAAGCGAATGCCATCTTAGACACATCGGTGAAGCCAATCCCATTCTGGATGCGGACTCACTTCCCCCAGGATTAACCGGGAACGAAATCACCGCAACTGCGTCATTGCTGTCTAACGAATGCACAATCTTGCATTTGGCAGTGGGACACCGCTCCCATTCGCCTGGGTTTTTCATGCAATTTTTTGGCGACATGTTTGCGCGCCCTTAACGCCAAGCTTATCAGGAGAAACTTATGTCTTTCGGTGCCAACGCTCAAGAACGTTCTTATCTCAACACACTCAATCACAATACAACGCGATCGCTGCCTTCAAACACCCGCAGCTTAATCGATGCTCCTCCGACCCCCTCGCTGCGAAACCGTGCCAACGCTTCCCGGTCGGCACTGGGGCAAGCACGCAACCTGGGCAACTTGAGTGGGGATACGGAATTTTCCCATGATGGCACCGTCAGCGGCTCTCAAAGTGGACTCTATAAATTTGATGTCACCCGCAGAACCAGCTTCAAATTTTCTCTAGGAGCCATGAGTGGCAATGCGGATCTGCGATTGCTCAACAGTAGCGGTCGGGAATTAGATAGCTCCACCCGTGCGGGTACTCGCAGCGAATCGCTTAGCCGTCGATTGAGTGATGGCACCTATTATATTCAAGTCACTAATCGCAGCGGTAGCAACACGGATTTTACCCTTGATGTCAAAGGTTCTGGTCGCTGGTTGGATGCTGGAAATGACCTGAATCGCGCCCTCGACAGTGGGGTTCTCAATGCGGTCACCCGTTCTCAGGAAGGCCGAGTCAGCGGTCGTGATAAGGATGTTTACCGTTTCGATCTGCTGCAAAATGGCACGGTGGATCTAACCGTTAGTGATTTTCGTAAAGATGTGGAACTGCATTTGTTCGATCGCAACGGCAACGAAATCGGTCGCTCCACCAATAACGATTCAGAAACAGAATCCATCAACGAATCTCTACAGGCTGGAACTTACTTCGTACAGGTGTCTCGCTTCGGTAGCTCACGCGTCAAATATAAGATCGAGCTTTCCGCAGGTGGCCCGCCTTCCATAAACGGCGGTAACGGTAATGGGAATGGAACGGGGACAGGAACAGGGACGGGGACGGGGACGGGGACGGGAAGCGGAGGTGGATCGAGCAGTTCGGGTGGTTCTCTCAGTGGAGCAGAGTCTATGACTTCGGCCTCGTTTAGCCGCAATGATGTAGTGGGCGGGAGCGATCGCGAAGACACCTATCGCTTCACGATGAACCAAGCGGGCGTGTTCACCGCCGATATCACGGGCAACCCCAATGTCCGCCTGGTGCAAGACCGTAATAACAACGGCGTGATTGACTCGGGTGAAGTGATTTCCAGCAACAAATCTGTGCGACGACTCCTCAGCAGTGGCACCTACTTCCTGCAAGTGGCCAGCGACAGCAGCCAGTCCACCAGCTACAGAGTCAACACCAATGTCACCTCTCTTTCGGGCAAAGGGGACTCCTTCATCCGTGTCACCCGCACTAATCGCACCAACAGCAACGGCCTCACCGAACTACAGCTTTCCCTCTTCCAAAACGGCAAACTAACCGACACCCTCTCGGCCATCTCGGGTCAACCTAGCAAACAGGCTTTCCGCACCTCAGATGTCAGCCGCGCCGGGTCGGGCGAACCCCTGCCCGAAGGCTACTGGAAGCTGGGCGGCACCGAATGGGCGAGTGGCATCAAGGGCGACTCCTCCAAGAGTTGGGCTGATCCCCCGTTCGATGGTGTGGGTCCGCTGTGGGTCGATATGCAGCCCGTTTATGCAACCGAACGGAGTGCGATCGGCTTCCACCTCGACAACAATTCCAGCCTCTATCCCGGCACCGTCGGCTGTGTAGGACTCCTGACCAAGTCCGATATGAACCGCTTTGCTAGCTGGTTTGATAGCTATGATGCGCCTAAAGTGGCGATCGTCGATTGGGGCTTGGGGACGGTAGAAGTTTAAGTTGCCGAATTGAATGGAGGAAAGGGGAGTGGCGATCGCATCGCTACTCCCTTTTTTCAAATAAATCGGAAAAATTTAAACCGCAGAGGCGCAGAGACGCGGAGGGATTTGTCTTCTTTCTTTGTATCTTGATGAAGGAATATCGAGTGGTTTGATTCTTAGAGCTAAGGAATGTAAGCGCGTTATCTTCCCTGCATGGATAAAGGGCAAATACTACAGGCTTGTTTTGGTTGCTCGGAACATGCCAAATCGGCAAAGCCCTGCCCCAAACGCCAGCCGCATCAGCAGTAAAGTGGGCACTTCTCGCAGAGATTTGAGCAACCCCGATGGCCCAAATTTCACCAATCCAGCCGGACGCGCCACGCCTTGCCAGATTGAATCCAACCAGGAGGGGAGGGTGGGTTGAGTCCAGTCGGCGGTGATTACCTCGCCTGTGACCCAGTGGGTGGCGGCGAGAAGTTCAGCGAATTCTTCAATGCTGGCAAATTTGGGATGTGCCCATTGGTCGAGCAGTTGCCGCATCACGGGTTTTTCCCAGAAGTTGAGGGGGAGGGTGCGATCGTCCCGTTGGTTCCAGTCAGCCACGACCAGCAATCCTCCTGGTTTGAGGACGCGCAGTAGTTCTTTGGCAAAGATCGCTTTATCTGGCATATGCGGCCCCGCTTCAACTGACCACACCACATCAAAACTGGCATCGGGGAAAGACAGCGCCATGGCATCATCGACTTGAAACCGCGCCGTTAAATCGGGGGGCGTTAGCTGCTGAGCGCGTTTCACCTGCTCTGGGCTAATCGTCACCCCCGTGACGGCAAAGCCATAGTCTCGTGCCAAAATGCGACTGCTGCCGCCAATGCCACAGCCGACATCGAGGAGCGTTGTGCCGGGAGAGAGGCGATCGAGTCCACCCCAGCGCACCATTTCATGCACAAAGTCAATTTTTGCCCTGAGAAAATCTTTTCGGCGGGGCGGCATACCGTAATGCCCCAAGTGAATATGCTCACCCCAGTAGAATTCTAAGATGCCGTCTTCGGTCCATTGGTCGTAGGAGTTGGCGACCGAGTCGGCGGACTGGTAGCGACGGGCAGTGAAGAGGTAGAGGGCGATCGCAGCCGTCAGCAAGACGAGGGGGATGGTGAGAAGGAGCAGTAGGTTCATGGCGAGGGAGTGGATGGGTGGATGGGTGGATGGGTGGATGGGTTTTAAGCCTGTTAGCTGCCCCATCCTCCATCAGGGTTTTCCATCTCTTTAGTATCTCATTCTCTCGGGTTCTCATCCTGGTGTTGAGATTTAGGAGGAGGAGAATTGGGCTAATTGTTCTACGAATTTTCCATGTTCAGGTGACTGTAATTGAACCATTTACTCGTCCTCAAGGTTACTTTCAAGTTACTTCTGTGACATGGGACGTAGAACAGACATCACGGAATTATGCAACTGCTCTTTAACAATCTATTCTTTAACAATCTATTCTTTAACAATCTATTCTTTAACAATCTATTCTACAAAGCTATTTGACAGAGCTATTTGACAGAGCTATTTGACAGAGCTATTTGACAGAGCTATTTGACAGAGCTATTTGACAGAGCTATTTGACAGAGCTATTTGACAGGTTCACAGCCATTGATTAATTTGTTCTTCGGTTAGATTACTGCCGCATAGCGGTGTTGCAAGACGATGTTGTGAGAATCTCTCCGGATCAACCATCGCAGCGGCTACACCGATCGCCCCTGCAGGTTCAACGATAATTCCGGCAAGTCGGTGAAGTAATTTCATGGATTCTAGGATGGCTTGATCTGAGACTTGAACGATATCATCAACGGTGTCTTTCATGACATCAAGGGCTTCAGGGACGGGAATGCGGACAGCAATGCCATCGGCGATCGTTTGGACGGTTTCGGTGGTCATCAGGCGATGATTTCGCCAGGACAACTCCATGGCAGGTGCGCCCGTGGCAACTACACCGATGACCTGGGTGGCAGGATGTTTGGCTTTGTACCATGATCCGATGCCATTGATTAATGCGCCGTTGCCAATGGGGATTAAAAGAATATCAATGGGATCTGGACTGTGGCTGAGTTCTAGGGCGATCGTGCCTGCGCCGATCGCAATATCAGGTTCATGGCCATCTTCAACGTAGGTGTAATTCTGGGATTGAGCGTAGGCTTTTGCGGCTGACTTGGCCGCATCAAAATCAAGGCCGACTAGTCGAACCTCTGCGCCAAATTGCTGAATGCGTTCGAGCTTAAGGGGATTGGCGGTTTCGGCAGCAAAAACGGTGAGGGGGAGGTTGTATTTGCGGCAGGCGTAGGCCATACCTTGGCCAAAATTTCCGGCGGAGGCACAGACGAAGGGGGATTGGTGGAGCTGTTGTTGAACGAAGTAGTCGGTGCCTCTGCCCTTGAACGAGCGGATCGGGTTGAGGGTTTCGATCTTTAACAGAATACGAGTGCCCAGAACCTGGTTGAGGGCTTCTAATTCAAACTGGGGAGTGTTGAGAAAGATCGGGTCGATAGAATTGTAAGCGTGGGCGATCGCATCCTGAGAATATCTTTTTGTCATGTCCAGGAAAGAGTCTTGAGTGGATACAGTTCTATCCATTAAGTTTATCTAAGGATTAATCTAGGGATTAACTCAGATCTTGCACCATTTGCAAGAATCCATTGCTGATGGTGAATCTCCACTGCTTGGAACGGCTTCGTTTCCAGCCCGCCCGTAGATGAATCACGGGCTATTAGCCCAAAGTCCATTAAAATGGACTGCGGAGGCTGGATGGCTCTCTAGACAAGCTTTTCAACCCATTTTAATGGGTTTTGCCGATTAGCCCGCAATTCATTCGCGGGCGAGTCTGGCAATGACTCCTGAGACAGGTGCAAGATCTGAGTTAATCTGGAGGTTGCCAATTGTATTCCATGTAGCGGGCTGTTTCAAGCGCGGCCTCTTGCCCCAGAAGTTTGGCAACTAGATAGAAGGATGCGTCAATGCCTGCGGAGATACCGCCTGAGAAGATGATTTTGCCGCTGTCTACGATGCGATCGCCCTCTCTCACTTCAGTATTGGGAGCAATGCGGCGCAGTTCTTCAAAGGCTCCGTGGTGGGTGGTGGCGGCGAGGTTTTCGGTGAGGTTGGCTTTGGCCAGAATTAATGCGCCTGTGCAAACGGAAAGTAGCTGTTCGGTTTTGGGGTAAAGCTGGTTGATCCAGGCCAGGAGATTTTCATTGAGCATTTCTTTGCGAGTGCCGAAAGGGGTACCGTCGGCTCGTTTACCCCCGCCACCGGGAATCACCAAAATATCGGGCTGAGGGCAGGTTTCAAAGGTATAGCTGGGGTTGATGCTGAGGTTGTTTCTAGCGGAGACGATCGCCTGTTCGGCAACAGTGTAGACCTCGAAGGGATCGGAATGATCGCGTTTGCCGGTGACTGAAAAGACCTCAAAAGGGCCACAGAAGTCCAGGACTTCCACATCATTAAAAATCAGAATAGCGACATTACGAGTTGGCATAGGAAGAGTGGTAGGTAGTAAAGGTTTGCTGGCTGCGGAGGGCGAAGGCTTGGGCATCGATCGCCAGAGAGACTGCGAGAATGCCGTCTAGGTGGTCTACCTCATGCTGCAATAGTTCGGAGAGACTGCCGTCTAGATCCAGGCTTTGGGGTCGCCAGTGGCGATCGCGATAGCAGATCCGACAGGATTGATGACGGCGCACTTTAACCAGCAGTTCGGGGAAACACATGCAGTCGTCCCAGACTTCTTGCATCGCTTCGCTTTTGTTGTCGAAATAGGGGTTGATGAGGACAATGGGGCGATCGACCTGCATGTAAATGATGCGCTTTTGGACACCAATTTGGGGAGCGGCGATCGCTCGTCCAGCCTGCCACTGTTGGCGAAAGGCCATCATGGTGTCGTGTAGATCGGTGATCAGCGGTTCGAGAGTGTCGAGTTCTGTTTCCTGGACGGGTGCGCTGATTTCGTAAAGCTGGGGATTGCCGAGGCGGAGGACTTCGCGGATGGGCATTAGGAGGCTCCTGCTTGTTTGAGGCGATCGATCGAGGCTTGCCAATTGAGCGTGAGGGCTTGGGTGGCGGCTTTTAGGTTTTTGGCTTGGAGGGCGGTGAGGATGGCTTGGTGTTCTGCGATGGAGGCGAGGAGCAAATCGGCATGGCTGAAATAGGCGAATTCAATGCGCGAGTATTTGACTTTGAGTTGATCCAGGATGGTGCTGAGTTCGGTGTTGTTTGCGGCTTCGATGAGAACTTGATGGAATGCAGCATCGGCTTGGACTGCGGTGTAGGAGTTTTGGTTTTGGAGGGCGGATTCGAGTTGGTGATTGGCATCTTGCATCGTGCGGAGATGCTGGGCGGATAGCTGGGGGAACGCCAGGGTTAATGCCAGTTCTTCTAATTTTTGAATGATGGGGTAGATGCGCTCGGCATCAGTGAGGGTGATGGGGGCAACTTTAGTCCAGCGATTGGCGGCGGTTTCGATCAAACCTTCGCTTTCTAGCTTGGACAGGGCTTCTCGGATGGGAGTGCGGCTGACCCCGAGTTGTTCGGCGAGTTCTTTGTCTCTGAGCTTTTCACCGGGTTGCAGATCTCCTCTGAGAATCCAATCGCGGAGGCAACGGTAAACATCGTCCCGGATGAAGGTGCGGTTGAGGGTGTCGGCTTGGGGGACTGGCATTAGTTTGAATGAGGAGATCTGACATTTAATATGTAATATATCAGTTGAGCAGCTATTCCGCAATATCTCTGCTGGTGACGATACCATTGGGAATCTGGAGCTAGTTCAGGTGTCTTGCGATCGCCTCCTCTACTTCTGATTTTCAGATTGAAGCTGTTGGAGTTGAATGATTCAGTTTAGTCGAGTGGGCGATCGCCTCGAGTAACCTGTTTTCTTTAAGGGAGAAGCGATCGCCTTACTCTTGGATCATCTGGTTTTGGAGTTGCTGAAGCTGTTCCACTGAAAGCTCTGTGAATCGGGCGATTTGCTCAATCACTAACCAGCCCGTGTCTAATCCCAGACGGGCTTGACGCACCGGGATTTCGACGACGAGCTCTGAGTCTTTGCCGGGTTCGGAGTGGCAGTAGAGCTTGCCGTCATGCTTCTCGGTGAC
>JALOOP010000023.1 GCA_025454315.1 Oculatellaceae cyanobacterium Prado106 | reverse complement strand
CGATGGATCTTGCAGCGAATCATCCGCCTGAGAAATCACCCAGGGATGATGTCCGACCTTCTCATCCGTCCACTCTCGCAAATCGGCCACCTGCACTTCCCGCAGAATTTGCGGCAAAATTTGCTGTGCCGAAGTTCCTGACCAAATGGCAAACCAGGGGCGATCGCTCTGTTCCACCTGCCAGGTAATCTGCGGATGACAAAGCGCCAAATGTTGAATCGTAAGCTGCACGGCGCGGAGTTGTTGGGCGATCGCAGGCAGGCTTTGTCGTCGAGAAGGCCAGTTTTCAAATAGACGAGAGGCCGTGATAACAGTACCGGGTGCGATCGCCACCGTTTCCACCTCATGGGGATTCCCCTGACGGTCATAGCGCACCAAACTTCCTTCCGGCGCATCCATTAGACGACTACAAATCTCCAAATCCGCTAGCTGCGCCAAACTATGCAGCGCCTCACCCCGAAACCCTAGACTATTAATTTGCCAAAGATCCTGACGATGCTGAATTTTGCTCGTGCTGTGGGGCAACGCCGCCTGCTCCAAATCAGCCAGCGTCATACCATCCCCATTATCCGCCAGCCGAATCTGCCATTGCTCCGGCCAAAGCGAAATCGTAACGCGAGTCGCATGGGCATCGATCGCATTTTCCGCCAATTCCCGCACCACAGCCGCCAGAGAGTCAATCACCTCTCCAGCCGCCATCAAATGCACCACCTCTGTTGGAAGAATCTGAATTTTAGAAACCATGTCTTCCAGTTTAGAAGGTGGATAGGGAGATGGGGAAAGGGGAATAGGGGAAAGGGGAATAGGGGGAAAGGGGAAAGGGAAAAGGGGAAAGGGGGGAATTGGAGAATAGGGATGGAAGGTTGACTTTTCAAGGGTAGCCGTTCATGGTTCTCTTTGCGATCGTTCCACCACCTCATCCAAGTTCATCAAGGCTACCCGAGGCCATCCACGTCCATCTATGCCCCTCTGCATCAATCCCCCTCTCTCCTCATCAATGTTTCTCACCCTCACCCTTTCGCCTTTCCCCTTTCGCCTTTCGCCTTTCCCCTTCCCCCTTCCCCCTAAATGACACCATCGGGTGATGCCAAGGGGTGACATACCGCAGGTTTGAAATTATACCGGACTGTCCGAATGGGTGAGACAGCAGCAGGAAGGAAGGAGCGATGAAGACTTCTATGCTTAATTTGTTGCGAAAGACTTTTGTGTTCACGAAGCATTTCCTGGAGCATTGCCCCTTTTACTGAAAAACTCCTTGCTTTCAACTCGGTTGAATTGAACGATTTCATCTTTCGACAACTCAACGAATCGTCATTCTTTCAAACTCAACTGGAGAACTCTTATGCCTGGAGAAAAGAACCGTTCCATTCACCCATCCGTTCATTCCAAAATTGACAATAGCGTGAATCTTGCTAATGATGACTCATTAGCCAATCACCACAAACTGGGTCGAGAACCCTGTCCCGGTTGCAGATCCACAACGGAAAATCGCCAAGAGATTCGTTTAGAAACGGACACCTCACCTGATCGCCCTTCCCCGCCAACCACTCCGCCCCAAAATAGCGCGACACTCAAAATAACAGGCGACGAACCCAACCCCTCCCCTCCCACCTCGCCGTCTCTCACCAGCGCCCTCAACCGCCAGAACCATCTCGATCGCCCGGATGACGGTTCAAAATGTCTCCATCAATGTTGGCAATCGGGACATCAGCGATCGCTCGGTCATCGCTGTTTGGTGGCTTGTTGGCAGCAGGGGGAATAGGGAGTGGGGAATGGGGAGTGGGGAGTAGGGGGGAAAGGGGAAGGGGGAAGGGGGAAAGGGGGAACGGTGATTGAATTGGGGATTTTTTGGAGAATTCATCAGTGAGGATGACGTTGTTCTTTCCGCCTAGGTTTCGCGCCCCCCAGCCCCCAACTTTGGGGGAGTCGAGCCTTCGATGAGCCTTCTCGAAGGCTTCATGGATATCGTTGACGAGAGTCTTCGTAGCGTCATCCTAGAAGATTCATTGAATTGAAGTCCCCAAAAGTTGATATTGCTGACGAATTTCAAAAGCTTGGCTGATGCCTGTTTCATCCCTCAAGACCCTGAAATGGCTACGCTCTTGACTCGCCCGCGAATGAATTGCGGGCTAATCGGCAAAACCCATTAAAATGGGTTGAAATTCATGTCCAGAGAGCCTTCCAGCCTCCGCAGTCCATTTCAATGGACTTTGGGCTGATAGCCCGTGATTCATCTACGGGCGGGCTAGAAACGAAGCCGATCCAAGCGCTGTGAATTTGCCAGTAATATCAAAGTTGAGAAATTTAGGGCGCGAAAACCCTGTAAGCGAAGCCGATCGAGACTTGCGTCTACACACTAGCTTCACGACTTAAGTTGAACCAAGAAGCCGCTCCGCTGACCTTTTGCCGTTTTGCCATAAGGACTGAAGGTGAGCGATCGCACATCATACGCTAGAAAATCGATCGAGTCCGCAATAGGGTTCAGTGCGGGAGCCTGGTCAATCCATTGGCGCAACACTTCCCCTTCTAAGTAGAGATAGCCGTTATTTTTGGGAGAAAGGGGTGCGATCGCCTGTTGCAGAGTGGTCTTCTCGGTTGTCTTTCCTGACGGAGTCGCTTGAGAAGCTTGTAGAACCTGCTCCATAGCTTCCAATGAGGTGGCAAAGATCGCATACTTACCAATGACGGTATGCACCCCTTCGACCTTAGCCTGGAGAGCTAGGTTATCCGGGCTGACTGACTCCTCGGATTTGGCCGTGGGCACGATTTTTGTCCAGGCGGCAATCTGCGAGTCCCCCAGCGTCAAAGAGCCAATGCTGATGCCGCGTTCTTGGGCGATCGCATCCAACCCTGCAAATCCCGTGTCTGCGATCGCAGTTTTGGTTTCCGGTTCAGCGCCTTCTGATTCAACATCGTTTGATTCAACGTCTTTCAACTCATCAACCACTGAGGTTTCAACAATTGAGGTTTCAGCAACAGGTTTCGCCGTATGCCGAGTGATAAACACCCAGTCGGCAGGTGCGCCGTCTGTGCGGGGTAAACGAGCGACTGCGGATTCATCTTCTAGAGAATCCAAGAGATTTTCAGCGAGGTCAGCGTCCCACTGGGATTTCAGGGTGTCCAAAGGCTGTGGAAGGTTGGCTGTGAGGGCATCATAGCCTTTGAGTTCGGCGGCGATCGCTTGCCAAAACTGCTGCGGATGGGCTCCCACCAGCGTCCACAGACTATTCTCGGGCACATACCGAATGGCATCCACCGGAGCCGAAAACCGGGGTGGTTGCGCCGTAACTTTGCCCGTGGTCGGGAAGATGAGGGATTCAATCAACAAACCTTGAGGCTGCAATTGCAAGGCAAAGGCCAGACTATCGTTGACCTCCTCATCGGATGCGTCAGTGTCTAGTGTCTCTGCATGTTCTTGTCCTGCCTGAGCGGTTGACTGCGGATTGAGCCAGGATTCGACGCGGGGCAGGTTGACAAAGGCTAGTCCCAGTGGGCGATCGGGGAGTCGTTCCAATGCCTGCTGATACTGCGGACTCTGCCCCAGATTCAATTCCGCCACCTGGACATTGTGGATCGCTTCCCGCAAAACCTTGGGATGATTGGCAAAAAGGACGAAGCGATCGCCCACTCTCGCACTGGCCAAGGGCGCAGGGTTCACCTTCACCTGCTTCAACCCCAGCAATCCTCGATCCGCTTTGCTTTGATCAGGGGGAGCGATCGCCGAAACAATCTCAACCCCATCGTAGGATTCACTCGTCACCGCTTTTCCGCCTGCCGCCTGCTGTTGCCAAAACTTTTGTAGGGTGGTTTCGGCTTGTTGGGGGCGATCGGTGGCAATGGCGACCAGATAGCCCGGTTGAGTGCCGTTGCTGCGATCGCGATCCAAATCCGTCGTCGTCACCGCTGCGGCCAACTCATCGCCGATCCAGGGGTGAATATCACGCCCATAGTCCAGCGGCGTTTGTGCCAGAACTTGCTGCTGAAATTTCTGGAAATGAGCCAGGAGGGGTCTGCGGTTGGGCGGCGAAGTTTTGGCTAAACGATAGGCCCCAATCTCATCCGGGTTGACGGAGAGCGAGAAAACCAGGGGCGATCGCCGCGAAACAAACTGAATAGCCGTCAGTTGGGGCGATCGGTTGAGCGCCGTTTCTGACAGGGGACTGTTCGCCGCCAACCAGTAAGCGCCCGTCGCGCCAACCAACAGCAGCGCCAACGCCGCGACCACCAAAGCAGTAAAAAAAGTGCGGGACTTCATGAACCCATCCAGTAAGCAATGAATAAAACCAACCCCAGTTTATAGTAGATGGGTAGATGGGTGGATGGGTGGATGGGTAAGGACGAATGAAATGATCGATTCCCATTAAAATCCTCTCCCACAGAATTCTTTGTGCTTAGAAAAAACTGCCCTCCAATGCCCAATTCACCTCTCCAACTCTCCTTCCCTCCTCTTCTGCGTCTCTGCGTCTCTGCGGTTAATTTGAACATACCGGGCTAGTCAAAAAAAAGGCACCGCATCCTGTGCAGTACCCCCTCTCAATGTATGAATCCCAATGTATGAATCCCAGTGAGAATTTAAGTTTCTGAAGGAGAAGAATTGATCAGCGGCGAGAGGTAAGCGACCAGGATGCCCATAGCAAACCCGGCGACATTGCGGAGAACGGGAATCCAGTCGGTGGTGCGAGTGACGACCGGGCCGATGCCGAAGGCGATAAACAGAATGCCCCAGAGCGGCGAGAAGATCAGCGCCCACTGCCAGGAAAACAGCTTGCCATCGCGAGGTTGTGCCGCAAAGCCACAGACCAGACCACCCACCACAGAAGTAATCAACGTCAAAATCCACTGCTCACGCGGTAAGCCAGGGACAACCTGACAGCCACCCTGCTTCAAACAAAATTTAATCGAATTCAACGCTTCCAAAATCGAAGCATCTTCACCATTGTCTCGGACAAAAAACTGATTGCCGTAGCGCGTCTGAAGCTCAATCCAGAAAGTCCGGGGCATCAGACTATAGAGCGCATCGCCGACGCTGAAGTTGAGGAGATTGCCGCCGCGCGGATCGGCGACCAGAAGGACACTGCGATCGTCCAGTCCCCAGAATTCCTTGACCGCGCGTCCCGGTGTCCGGTCATACTGAGTCAACACTCTCAGCTTCCAGCCCGTTTCAGCCTCAAAGTCAGCCAGATCCTGATCCAAAGAGTCGAGTTGTAGCGTCGTTAGCGAATGCGCCAGGTCGATAATCGTGGTCGGTTCGTTGGGCAGCAGGTCGGGGTTGTCGTAGGCTTCGGCGGGTTGAGCGATCGCCCAAGTCCCCACCACCAAAGTCAAGCTCAACAGCAGCTTCAACGAACGAGATAACCATCGGGACATCGGCTGAAAGGTAGGGTCTAAAAGTTGTTTTAACATCGACTAATGGGGGATCGCCTCTAGGGTGAATCGAGAAGAGTGACTGAAAAATGAGCTTCAACAGAAATATGAGCTTCAATCATGAGCCTGAACAATGAGCCTCAATACCGCTAATCTCAGGCAGAGTCGCCAGATTTATTATTAATGTAATATTAATGTAACGAATTTTTGTAAACAAATCTGAGAATTATCGTTACATTTGTTCATCAAATCTCATAATCATCATACTAAAGAGGTCTGTAGAAACCGTCAATCCTTGGGCGGATCACATTTCCTTCTCAAACTGTTCAGTGTTCAAAAAATCAGGGGATGCTGCACATTGTGCGACATCCCCTGATTCGCTATTTCCACCGCAGTTATGGAGCAGGCGGTGTAGACTTCGAGTCGGATCTAGAGAGCGATCGCCCCACTCCCTCCCGCTCATCTAAAATTTCCTCTTCCGCCAAATCTGAGAAATCGGTCAAGTCCGTCAAGTAAGGCTCTCCAGGATAGGTTTCTGCGCTAATCTCGGAGGCTGTCTCAGTTGCTACCAGGTGGTGCCCTTCAGATCCATTCTGGGAAATGCTCTGCTCCACTTCAGCAGGCGGCGCAATTCGGTCGATCGCCATTGTCGGTCGAGAAGCCGCCGGAAGTTGGTTTGCAGGTCGAGTTGCAGCGGGTTTTGCAGCAGAACGAGTGGGCTGGGGTTCAGGTCGAGTCAAGACTGACCAGGCTGCTTTCATCCCGGCCATCACGCCCTTTGTCGTCACCTGGGCTTGTTTTGCCTGTTGTTTCGCGCCCTGGAGACTCTGATCCACCTGCTTCACCACGCTGCCTGCCCCTTGTACACCCTGGCTCACGTCATCCGTCAGGTTATTAATCTCGGCGCTGGTGGAGCGAATCGACTGAAGCGTAGGGGGCAATTCTCGGCTGAGGGTATCAAATAACTTTTCGGCACTTCTAGACGCGCGCGCCAATTCCTGGAAGGCCGGCACAGCCGCCACCAAAACCGCCGTCAAACTGACCGCGACTAGCAAAATCGATAGTCCTAACCAAAACAGGGGATCGCCCACGGTACTCTGCCTACCTCATGTTGGAATCACGAATGGGGGTGCGCGGTTCAGCGTCAGCAGTGGCCTCGGGTTGCTGAATTTCTTGGACTTCTCGTTGGCTAGCTTCCAGGCCAGCAGCGATCGCCTCCTTCAGTCTGCCCAAGGTGCCGTCCCAGTTTCTAAGGGCGGTTTCGGAGAGGCGATCGGCCTGGAGTTGCACACTGGTAGACAGGTCTTCCACCAGTTCGGGCAGGGCATCCGCTGATTTTTTAATCAAGTGTCGAGTCTCCCGACCGGGTCGGGGTGCCACCAGCAGACCCGTCACCGCACCGACGACAGCGCCGACGAACAAGCCTCCAACAAACAAGCCGGATGATCCGGAGTGGTTCTCTGACATGGTTTATCCTTTGTTATCCTGACGAAGCTGCGGGTTTACGGCATCTATCCCTAGGTGATTTCGATTGCTCATCGCTTTCGATTACTAAGCGATTTTGATTTTCCGTCGATTTCGATCGCTAAGTGATTTCAAAGCTCTAGGTGATTTCGATTGCTCATCGATTTTGATCTCTGAGGGATTTTGGATCTTTCGGTGATTTTGGGTTTTTCGGTGATTTTAGGTTTTCCGGTGATTTTGGCTGTCTCGATGATTTCCAGTCCTGGGTGATTTCGGGTTTTGGGAATTAAGCTAATCAAGCTAATTTGGATTCCCTCAATCTTAGCGAGACGAACGATTTCCGCTACTTTTTGGCGTAGAAGTTTGCAAGAATTGTTGAAACTTAGACTGCTTCCCATACCATTGCCACACCAGGGGAGCCAGTCCCAGCACCTTCAAGATCTGCTGAACTTGCAGCAATTTCAGTTCTAGCTGGCGATACTGCTGCCGTAGCCGATAGGTGCCACTCTGCCCCCGATCGATCCCCTGGGGGGCACGGCTCAAGACGCGATCGGTGGCTCTTTCGGCACTATCTAGGGCATCAGCCGCCTTGGCCAACGCCGATCGCAGCTTCCAAATGCGCCCTGCGATCGCCAGACAAACCAGCGAGATCGCCACATTAAACCCAATCACCACAATCACCATGATTCCTCTAAGTCGCGACAGCTTTGAACGGTGAGAATAAAGCAGAGCGTGCTTCTCAATCATTCATCTTAACGTGAAAGTTGATCCCCATAAATCTTCAATCGGCTGGATCAGCCTGTGTTCCTATAAACCTCTCGACCGCACCAATCTCCTTTGACCCAACCCCCCCAATCGCAGCAATCATCTCGATAGAAAGATGGGAAGATGAAGTTAAGCGTCGTTTAATTAAAAAATGGATTTTGTCATGGCTGAGATTCAATTTTCCCGAGGGGTTACGGAAGATACCATTCCTGATGTGCGTCTCACCCGCGCTAGGGATGGCAGCAACGGCACCGCGACCTTTTATTTTCAAAACCCCAAAGCGCTTGCCAACGAAACAACCGACGACATCACCGGAATGTATATGCTAGACGAAGAAGGCGAACTCACGACCCGAGAAGTCAAAGCCAAATTCGTCAACGGCCAACCCGAAGCCCTCGAAGCCATCTATATTATGCGAAGTCGTGCCGAGTGGGATCGCTTCATCCGCTTCATGGAGCGCTACGCCGCTGAAAATGGCCTCGAAAAGCGCTAGGAGATTAGTTCATGACAACGGCCATTCCCCACCCTGATGCCCCAACGCCGCTCATCGTCCGCTGTGCGGTCATCACGGTCAGCGACACCCGCACCCCCGAAACCGACCAGAGCGGCGCACTCCTCCAGCAGTTGCTCCAGGAGGCCGGACATCAAATTGGGGACTATGCCTTGGTCAAAGACGAACCTGAGCAGATCAAAACCCAACTGCAAGCGCTCGGGCAGCGCTCCGATCTCGACGCGCTCATCTTCAACGGCGGAACGGGGATCGCGCCAAGAGACACCACCTATGATGCGATCGCCCATTCCCTCGAAAAAACCATCCCCGGCTTCGGCGAACTCTTCCGCTGGCTGAGCTACCCAGAAATTGGCTCAAGAGCCATGGCCTCTCGGGCGATCGCAGGCGTCTACCAAGCCAAACTCATCTTCTCCCTCCCCGGCTCCCGCAACGCCGTCCGCCTCGCCACCGAAAAACTCATCCTCCCCGAATTGTCCCACCTCATCAAACAAATCCGGGGTAGTGGCTGAGGGATTGGATTCAAAGCGCAGAGACGCAGAGGCGCAGAGAAATTTGTCTTTCTAGCCTTGTGCGTGAGTTGAACGGAGTTGGGATGTTTGAATCATCAATTCTTACAACGGTAGGCAGCCCATCCCACGAGATCAGCTAAATCCTCCCCAAAGACTCCAAACCCCTCCCTCTTCCTCTCTGCGTCTCTGCGCCTCTGCGGTCAATTCAAATCCGCCGAAAATCCAACTCCTCTGTAATAGCCTGTGTTAACTGTGACAAATTCACCGGCTTCACCAAATATCGCTTTGCACCCAATCGCAGCGCCCGCTGCTGATCTGTCTGAAAAGAAAACGCCGACACCACAATCACTGGAATCCGCGCCCATTCTAATCGCTGCTGACACTGCTGCAAAATCGTAAACCCATCCACATCCGGCAGCTTCAGATCTAACAAAATCACATGGGGCCGAAACTCCGCCATCGCCGCCTCAAAATCTGCACCCTGAGCCAAACTGAAAACACGGTAGCCATAATACTCTAAGTAGTCGCTCATCAACTGACGACTGGACTCGTTATCCTCAATGAGAAGAATACGAATCAGGGATTGTAACAGCGGTACCCGAGATGTTGTAACCATCGCTCACCTATTGATCATGGGCTGAGGGCAAGTGAGAGTGACCAAAATAATTTTCTGGAACCGAAAAACTTACGTGAATATACTGACTTATTCTAACCCCAAACTTGTCATTTAAGTCAATCTCTCGAATCTCCAAGCATTTCGCAAAAGATCCACCTGCCGCCCCTGTCGCTGTTAAATTAGCGACTTAGGCTCAAATCTAAACCTTGAGCAACTTGCATAGTCAGCTTGCATGTTTTGCAAACCAATCTTGCTATCCTTCCCAAAAATTCCTCTACCAAAAATTATCGCGCTACCGTGCCCCAAACCCCAAACCGATGCACAAAACTTAAGTGATTCGATTGCGCGATCGTGGTACCTTGAGAAGGTCAAAAACGAGGTCGGTTCTAGTGGGGAACAGCCGCTAGAATTCGCGACTTGGTGCTTTGTCTTAAGGTTCAAGTCTTCAGGTTCATATCTTGAGATTCAAATCTTTAAGCTCAAATCTTCAGGTTCAAAGCTTGAAGTTTAGATCTTGAAGTTTAGATCTTGAAGCTTAGATCTTGAAGCTTAGATCTTGAAGCTTAGATCTTTAAGACCAAAACATTCGATCGCGCTGGGGAAAGATATCGGTGCAAGTCCGACGCTGTCCCGCAACTGTAAATTCGATGGTGCTCCACGAAAGACGAAGGAATCCATGCCCTGATTTCTAGAGCGGAATCTCTAGACTGAAATCAGGGACATTTCCGTTCCCTTTCCTCCAGCCTCATCGAAAAGCCAGGATGCCCGCCGACCCCACTTCCCTATTCCGTCTGCGAGGTACAGATGACCCATCAAAAGTTTTTTGGAAATGGCTCGTTGAGCAACCCAGTCAAACAAGGACTGGTTGTCACCACAGTTTTAGTCAGTAGCTTGGGCTTGGCGCTGCCTGCTTTTGCTCACCATGCTATGGGCGGCAACCTTCCCACCACGATCGCCCAAGGGTTCTTCTCCGGACTCGCCCACCCCATCATTGGTATTGATCACTTTGCCTTTGTCATTGGCCTAGGGCTATTGGCCGCCTTCACTCGTCAAGGCTTCTGGGTTCCTGTCACCGCCTTGTTGGGCATGTTAGTCGGCACAGGTCTACATCTGTTGCAATGGAATCTGCCCTTGCCCGAAGTCATGATTGCGACCTCGGTGCTGCTGCTGGGTGTGCTACTCGCTTGTCAGCCCCGTCTCCACTGGGATGCACCGCAATGGGGCTTGATTATTAGTCTAGCAACGATCGCCGGACTCTTCCACGGTTACGCCTATGGAGAAGCGATCGTGGGTGCCGGAATGGTGCCTTTGCTGGCGTATTTAGTCGGTTTTACGAGTGTGCAGTTGGCGATCGCTCTCACCGCCCTAGTCATTGGCCAAAGCCTCCTCAAGCGCATCGTTGACCAACCGCCCCTGCCCATTCGCTTCGCCGGATTCATTCTCTGTGGCATTGGCGCAACCATTCTCAGCAACGTCATCACCGGGATGTTGTTCAATGCATAAAATCCCTGTCACCGTCATCACCGGATTCCTGGGAGCCGGAAAAACTACCCTAATCCGCAATCTCCTGCAAAACAACGAAGGCCGCCGCATTGCCGTACTCGTCAACGAATTTGGCGAAATGGGCATTGACGGTGAACTGCTGCGCGATTGCCAGGTTTGCCCTGAAGAAGCCGAAACTCCTGCCGCTTCCAGTACGCCCACCATCCTGGAACTGACCAACGGTTGCCTCTGCTGCACCGTCCAGGAAGAATTCTTGCCCACCATGCAAGAACTCCTGAAACGGCGCGACCAACTCGACTGCATCCTCATCGAAACCTCCGGCCTCGCCCTCCCCAAACCCCTCGTCCAAGCCTTCCGCTGGCCCGAGATTCGCACCGCCGCCACCGTCGATGGCGTGATCACCGTGGTGGATGGAGAAGCCCTCGCCCGAGGCGAAGTCGTCGGCGATCTGGCCGCACTCCAGCAGCAGCGCCAAGTCGACCCCAGCCTGGAACATGAAACCCCCATCGAAGAACTCTTTGAAGACCAGTTGGCCTGCGCCGATCTGGTGCTGCTGACCAAAACCGATCGCCTCAGCGACTCAGCCAAAACCCAGGCTGAGCAATGGCTCCGGCAAGAACTCCCCGACAGTATCAAAATCATCCCCTGTCAGCAAGGCCGCATTAGTTCTGACCTGCTGCTGGGCTTCAATGCTGCCGTCGAGGATGACTTGGCCAATCGTCCCAGCCACCACGACACCGAAGAAGACCATGATCACGATGACGACATTAACTCTGTCCAGTTCATCCTCGATCAATCCTTCGAGCCGTCAACCTTGATCGATCGCCTCCAAGCCCTCGTTCGCCAGCAAGAAATCTATCGGGTCAAGGGCTTTGTTTCGGTGCCCAATAAGGCGATGCGGCTGGTGTTGCAGGGAGTGGGCGATCGCTTCGACTCCTTCTACGATCGCCCCTGGCATCCCACCGAATCCCGACAAACCCGCCTCGTCCTCATCGGCAAATCCCTCGATGCCGCCCAAGTTGAGGCCAGTCTGGTCGCCTAATCCTTAATTTCAAAATCACTTTCAGGCTGCGGAGGAAATCATCTTCCGCAGCCATTTTTTTTGTGTCTATTCTGTTCAAAATCGAGTCTTCCCAGAATTCATTCACTGAGTCAAAAGTCGTCAGTTTAGGGAATTGAACGCAGAGACGCAGAGACGCAGAGACGCAGAGGTAGAGAGGGAAAAAGAGAGGGGAGGAGGAGTTTTGAGAGGCATCATCTGCAATCGCACAGGGGTTCTTGCTAGGGATTGAAAATCAAATAACGTAATATTTTTCTACTAAGGCACAAGCAAAAAAGAAAAATTCCTCTGCGTCTCTGCGTCTCTGCGCTTTAAATCCCGGATTTCAGAGTTTTTCCCACCTTACGCAACCCCATCAGGTATAAAAAATCGCATTTCCAACAAATTACTCGACAAACTTAGGTCTGGCCTGTTGTGTCAAAGATAACCGGTGTTCCAGTTCGCTCCAGTCTTCCTGGTCAATTTGCTCGATCAACTGATCCAACTGCTGACGATAGACCCGCAGCGATCGCCCCAATGCCCCCCGATTAAACTGAGCCATCATCACCCCCAACTCCGGATTCCCGCCCCCCACCCGACTCGTATCCCGAAACCCCGAGCTAGCCAACTGCTGCGCCAACTCCAACACCTTGGGATCAAACTCCTGCATACAAGCCGCAATCAAACTCGCGCTGACCATCACTGGAAGATGCGAAATCCAAGCCACCGCCTGATCATGGTGCGTAGGTGAACAAAAATAGACCCGACTTTGCAGCGATCGCGCCATCTCCTCCACCACTGCGATCGCCCGTTGCGGTGTCTCCTCCAGCGGTGTCAACACATAGGGACGATCCACAAACAACCCAGCAAACGCGGCCTCCAGCCCACTCTCCGCCGTCCCCGCCATCGGATGCCCCCCCACAAAATTCGGCCAGCGAGGGACAACCGTCTCCACCACTGAAACCTTCGTCGAACCCACATCCGTCAAAATCGCCGACCTATCCAAATGGGGCAACAGTTTTTCCAAGGTAGATGCGATCGCCCCCAACGGCGTACACAAAACCACCAGCTCAGCCTCCGCCAAAACCCCAAAATCCGGACTCGCCGCATCCACGATTCCTCGTGCGATCGCCAACTCACAAGTCTCCCCCCGCCGACTCACCCCCAACACCCGATGCCCCAAAGCCTTCAGATCGATCGCCATCGACCCCCCAATCAACCCCAACCCCACAATCCCAATTCTCATCCCCATCCCTCTCCTGTATCTCCTGTATCTCCTACCGAATCACCCAACCTTCTAAGCTTCACCTCCTAGATTTTAGATAATGAATTCTAGCAATTCTCCCGCCCTCTCCCCCTCTCCCCCTCCTCCTCTCTGCGTCTCTGCGTCTCTGCGGTTAAATCCCTCCCCAAATTCGCCCCCGCATTCCGCCGCCACATCCTCACCTTAATCCGCCGCAACGCCGAAGCCGAAAACCGCCGCTCCCACTCCTCTTGACTCAACTCCGCCATCTCCTCCAACCTCGGCGCAACATTCCAAGGATAGGGCTGAAACCCCTCCACATCCGTCTCCTGAGCAAACCGCTGATTCCAGGGACAGACATCCTGACAAATATCGCACCCCGCCACCCAACCCTGCATATTTTGTGCGATCGCCCCCGGAATCGCCTCAGCCCGGTTCTCGATCGTGTGATACGCAATACATCGATTCGCGTCTACTACAAAAGGCTGAGTAATTGCCCCCGTCGGACAAGCCTCCAAACATCGCGTACAAGTCCCGCAGTGAGCCGTGTGAGGGCGATCGGGCACCAACTCCAAATTCGTCAAAATCTCTCCCAAAAACACCCAAGACCCATACTCTCGGGTAATCAAATTACCATTCTTCGCAATCCACCCCAAACCCGCCCGCTCCGCCCAAACCTTATCCTGCACCGGCCCCGTATCCGCATAGTACCGAGCTTCCACCCCCTCCGCCTGCGCCTCAATCACCTGCGTCAACGCCTTCAATCGTTTGTGCAAAATCCGATGATAATCCCGTCCCCAGCCATAGCGGGAAATCTTGGCATATTCCTCTCCCTCTGGCCTTTGCTGCGGCGTGTAATAGTTGAGCGCCACACAAATCACCGATCGCACCGACGGCATCACCGCTTGAATCGATCGCCGCTTAGGATTTTCCATCCAGGCCATATCGGCATGATAGCCCTGCTGCAACCAGTCCTGAAGCCGAGAAACCGCTTCCGCTGGAGGTTCATGAGAGCCAGATACAGTCGCGGTTCCCGGTGCATCAACCCTGACAATGCCGACCTTGTGAAACCCCGCCTGTTTTGCCTGCTGCTTAATCCATTGGCTATCGATCGCCATACCCATTCACAAAATTGTGGCTAAAAAATCTTGAAAAATAAGCAACGCCAACCTTTTTCACAGAAACAAACCCATAGGATTAGAGTCAGCAACCGTCGCGTTGTCCCATTCTGTGTCCCATTCTAGCGATCGCCCCATCCGCTTTATTAATGAAACAACCCTACAACTCACCCTAAATCCTATCTGGCCTGATCCCATCAGAAGGTATTTTAAGAAAGGGGATGTTATAGATCGAACTCGTTAGGGGGAAAGGCTAAGCCTCAAAAAAGACTAGGTCTAAAGAGCCAGACTGAATTGTCAGGGCAAAAAATTACCGCTGTAATCAATCGCCAATCAATCGCCAATCAATCGCCAATCAATCGCCAATCAATCGCCAATCAATCGCCAATCAATCGCCATCCCGAAAAGAATCCGATTGAACGGGGCATCCTTCTCCTACTCCACCCATACCTGTTGACTAGAGTTAATTTAGAAATGCCATTTTTACAAAAAGCCTATAAATACTTTCGTTCTTCCACCAGTGATGAAAGCTTTCTCGTTGCCCTCAAAAAGGTCGAAACAGGGGTTTCCAAGGTTCTCTCGATCGCCATGGTTGCCGTTTTGGTCACGGTTGTCGTCGAGTTATGTATCTTTTTAACCAAAGAAATTATCTTTAACAACAGCTTTGCTGACCCCGAGAGGTTCTTCACAGGCACCCTAATCAAGGTCTTTGGCTTATTTCTCAACGTCCTGATTGCGCTGGAAATCCTCGAAAATATCACCGCCTACCTCAAAAAACACGTCGTCCAGCTTGAACTGGTGGTCGTCACCTCCCTCACGGCGGTTGCTCGTAAAATCATCATTTTTGATTTCACTAAATCAACCGGACTAGAGCTAATCGCGTTGGCCGCCGCCGTTTTTGCTCTCACCATCAGTTACTGGATTGTCCGCAGAGCCAACAAGTCTGGGACTGGTCATTAAAGATCCATCAACCTGCTGACCTAAACGCTCAACCTATTCCTAGGTTCAAACTCTCTTTCAATCTAGGTTCAATCCTTCAATATCCCTTCTCTGTTACTCCCCTGGCCAAATCTCTCGCTCCTGTTCCCCGGCCTCTACACAGCCAGGGTCAAAGGAATAGAGATGGTAAACCACTTCCACTTCCTCCTCTTCGGGTTCTGCACTGAGCGCTTCGCCAATGAGGTCTGCGATCGCCATAATTCCCGAAGCCAACCGAACCCAAATAGACATCGTTTCATCCCCTACAAATTGAGATGCCGAGATTCTAAGCAGAAAGCCGCTGCATAAACCTTAAGATTTGTATCTTTTTCAGGAATCAAAATTGATTCTGCTGTGCATTGGGCAATCCTATCCCATGGTTAAGTCCATCGTTTGATTCTAGAGATTAGGCTGTCAAATGCTGGAAGCACTGGATGTTGAGTCGAATCTCCAGTCAAATGTCCCGTTAGATGTCCCATTGAATCTCCAGCCTGAAATTCAGTTAAAAATCCAGTCAGAGATCCAGTCAGAGATCCAGTCAGAGATTTGCGAGTTGACCCCGTTGATGAACAGCACTAACCCTTCGTCATAGATTCGACATAGACCCGTTTTAGAGCGGAGGGAGTAACGCAATCCTGCATTACAGCGACACGCTCAGAGCTATTTGCAGAAGTCGGTTGCAGAAGTCGATTGCTGAAGTCGATTGTTGAAATCGATGGCTGAAGTCGATGGCTGAAGTCAATCGCTGAAGTCGATCGCTAAATTCGATTGTTGAAATCGATGACTGAAGTCGATTGCTGAAGTGGACGGGGTTGCATACTCTGGGCGCAGATTATGCGGTTCATTGCAAGAAATCTGGGGTCATCCCCTTGACTTTCTTCATGCTTACTTCAACAAGACTGTCAGGAAGTACCCATCCGGGGACTGTATTGTAATTTGTCACCCTGAGAAACTGAAGGAACCGTTCCCTCCCCCCCCCAATCCCATCCAGGATTGCAGCTTCTTGCATGACCAATCAGTTCCCTGTCCGACCATTCCCTGTCCGACCATTCCCTTTACACTCATTCACCGTAGACCCCTTTTCTGTAGACCAAACTCCCTATAGAACCCTCTAATCGGTCACAGATGGCTCACCCATCCTCCCTGATCATTCACCGATTATTCGCAGGTGACCCACGGATACTCCATTGATGGCTTACCGAGCCTCCACCCGTCATTCACCATTGATTCGCGAATGACCCACGGATGCTCCATTGAGTCCTCACCGATGATCCACCGATGATCCACCGAACATTCACCGATTATGCGCGAATGGCTCACGGATGACCCAATTAATGGATCACTGAATCACTGATTAATGATCCAACCCTGATCCACCGCTTATCCAGTGATGATCCACCCCTGATAGCGCATTTAGAAAACCTGAAAGAACGCGCCAGACCTGATTTTGAAACAAAAATCCTGAACTGGGAACCACCAGACCTCTTTTTTGCGTCCTGGTAAATAAGCCGCAAAGGGTGGGAACACTATCCAGTAACCAATCAGTAGAATCGCCCCCTATACCTGGAGCAATTGAGACGAGTGCTATGGCAGTAAACAACACTTATGCAGATGCTGACTACGAAGGTTCCGGCATCGTCAATTTTCGCCCAGGGCGGGATGAAGACGATCGCGAACCCGATGTAGACCAGTTAGAGCAAGACCTCGGCAGCCTGGAATTGGAATATAGCGATGCCGCTGGTCTAAACAAAAACGCAGGCCGTCGAACCACCGATTTGGTGCGTCTGTATCTCCAGGAAATTGGCCGCGTCCACCTTTTGGGGCGCGATGAAGAAGTCTCCGAAGCCCAAAGTGTCCAACGCTACATGAAGCTCGTTGAACTCCGCAATGCTTCCACCGAAAAAGATGCCCAAATTCAACAATATGTCCAACTGATCGAAACCCACGATCGCCTAGCCTCCCTTCTGGGTCACCGCCCTTCCTGGGAGCGCTGGTCCTCCGAATCCGGTGTCCCCGTGCTAGAACTGCGCCCCATTCTAGCCGCTGGCAAACGCCGCTGGGCCGAACTGGCCGAACTCTCGGTCGAAGAACTAGAATCCATCAAAGCCGAAGGCACCAAGGCCAAAGATCACATGATCAAAGCCAACCTCCGTCTGGTGGTTTCCGTCGCCAAAAAATATCAAAATCGGGGTCTAGAACTCCTGGATCTGATTCAGGAAGGCACCCTTGGTCTGGAACGCGCGGTCGAAAAATTTGACCCCACCAAGGGCTATCGGTTCAGCACCTATGCTTACTGGTGGATTCGTCAAGGGATTACTCGGGCGATCGCCACCCAAAGCCGCACCATCCGCCTCCCGGTTCACATCACCGAGAAACTCAACAAAATCAAAAAAGCTCAGCGCAAAGTCTCCCAAGAAAAAGGCCGCGTCCCCAGCCTTGATGACATCGCCGCCGAACTCGACATGACCGCCGCCCAAGTCCGCGAAGTTCTGCTGCGCGTTCCCCGTGCCGTCTCCCTGGAAACCAAAGTCGGCAAAGAACGCGACACCGAACTCGGCGACCTGATCGAAACCGACGGTGCCTCCCCCGAAGACATGCTGATGCGCGAAGCCCTCCACCGCGACCTGGAAGAACTCCTCACCGACCTCACCAGCCGCGAACAGGATGTCATCAAAATGCGCTTTGGCCTCGGCGACGGTCAACCCTACTCCCTCGCCGAAATCGGTCGCGCCCTCGACCTCTCCCGCGAGCGAGTCCGCCAAATCGAAGCCAAAGCCCTCCAAAAGCTCCGCCAACCCAAACGCCGCAACCGCGTCCGCGACTACCTGGAAGCGCTGAACTAATCCAAACTTAATCAACACCAAAGAGGAGAAGCCAAGCTTCTCCTCTTTGAGTTTTAAAGACAAATTACTGGTTAATTCCGTTATGTTGACGGCTGGCCATGCTTCAGGTCACGACTCAGCAATAATGTGGGCATTCAATAAAGTAAAGATGCGATCGAGTTCAGTAATACCAGCTAATTCAGCGGTTTCTTCTGGAGTGAGAAGATTGGCCTTTTGACGATCGATTAAGGTTTCAAGGCGCATTTGGAGATGGTTAGTGAATTTAAAGAGCTTTAGACCGCGAACTTCATCAGTCAACAGATCTACAAAGGCTTCTTTTGAGCGGGTGGAGAGGTCGTAGGGCTGAAACTGAACGCGACCGACTCTCCCTTCCAGAAGCCGATCCAAGGTTATTTCATTTTGGGGCTTTGAACTTTCATGTGATAAAACCGTTAGCCTGACATGCCGCCCTACCAATTCAGGGGCATGGCGAAGAAGTTCTTCCCAGGTTCCTTCAAAAGAATGCTGCTCCATGAAGTCCTCTCCAAAGCTCTATGTCGAATTATGGCAGGATTTCAACTCCAGACCACTGGCATCAACCAACTCAAGCGAAAGCCAGCCATTGAACCCTGTGTTCCCGATCGCATCTTGTGCAAAAAACTCACTATCAGAACGATAACGCGACAATGAAAGGATAAGTTCAAAATGAAAATTGCGATCGCACTCCATGCAAAATCAGACTGAAAAGCAAACTAGTTGATAGAGCTATAGAGAAAGAAGTTTAGAGGGTTATGTCCTTACGGTAAGCAAGACTACCCGAAAGCCGATGATCCCATTGCGGAGATCAGGAAAGTTCCGGCCACGGTAGGCAGAGCGGCATTGGCTGGCGTAGTCTAGCCAGGATCCACCGCGCAAGAGCCGGAAATCACTGTCTCCACTTTCAATCCAAGCTCTTCCGTCCGTGGGCGCACCCCGATAGTTTCCGTGCCAATGATCCGCGCACCACTCCCAGACATTTCCATGCATGTCATGCAGGTCAAATGGGTTAGGGGGGAAATTTCCAACATCGGTTGTTTCTCTCCTGTAGATTGCTTTATGGCTAGAGACGTAAACATCATCCTCCCTGTAATTTGCTTGGTCTGTTGAGAGCGTCTCACCAAAGTAATATGACGTTTCGGTTCCAGCCCGACAAGCATATTCCCATTGGGCTTCACTGGGTAAGGTAATCTGGCAATCGCTTAACTTTGACAGTGCTTCACAAAATGCGATCGCATCATTCCAACTCACATTCTCAACTGGACGATTTCCTCCCTTAAAGATAGATGGGCTTTGTTCCATTACTATTTGATATTGAGTTTGAGTAATGGGGAACTTGCTCATGTAGAAGGAGGTAATCGTCACCTCATGTCGCGGTTTCTCGTCAGTATCTCCCTCACTATCAAGTGATCCCATCCAGAATTTGCCACTGGGGATGGGGACGAATTCGATGGAGATGTGGTTAGCATCATCTCCATCATCATCAAGTGACCTCATCCAGAGCTTGCTGCCGGAGATTGGAACGAATTCGATAGGGACGCGATTACTCCTAACCAGTTTAGGATCTGTTCGCTTTATTGTATGAATTGCTATGGGTTGCAATCTCTGTATCGCTTCTTGTAACCGTTGTTTCCGTAAACGCTCCTGTTCAGCTTGTTCTCGTCTTTTTTGTTCGGCTCGAAGCCGTTTCTGCTCTTTGCGTGACTGCTCTGCTTGCCGCTGTCTTTCTTGTTCCTGCCGTTTCTGCTCTTCTAGCCGCACCTGTTCTTGACGCAGAGCAAGTATCTCTGAAATTTTTTCTGACACTTCTGTGTCGTTGATCTTGGCTAACTTCTGCCGCCTTGCCAACTCAGGTTGATCATCAGCAGATAGCGGTAATGGAATTTGCGCTAACCAGTTATTCAACTCTTGCTGATGTTGCTGACGTGCGGCGAACAAATCATTAACGATCGCACCAATCCCCAAAACAATATCCCCAAAAGCATGGGCTTCTCTGTCCCATTCACTGATTGGTTTGCTATTACTGGGATAGATCTGAAGTTTTGCAAAGGGAAGCTCTTGCCAAAATGGAACTGAACTCAACAAAATCGGGAGAACTTTGGCATCTTCTGCATCATGTCGTGCCATTGCAATGGGAAGTTCTGTTTCATAGCAGAATTTGGAATGGGTGAAGTTGGTGCTGATCAACAGCAGAATGATTTCGGCGGTTTGAATATGGTGATCAATTTCTTCTTTCCATTCAGCGCCGCCTGGAATTTTGCGATCGTGCCAAATGGTGATTTTCCCTAGTCGAACCAGAGGGCTGAGGTAGGTTTCTAACTTGTCTCTGAGATCCTGATCTTTGCGGGAATAGGAGATAAAGACTTTGATGGGCGATTCTAGGGGGGAGGGGGTGGGCGATCGCTCCATTGCTAACCTCGGCTGACTCTATCTGTCGGATGGGGGACTTCCCTGATATTGTAATGGTTCTTTCCCGAACAGAAGAATACTTTGGCCTATGTTTCTGGAAGGAGGACTTCTAAAAACACAAATGTCCCATTGCCACTTCCAGGGCAAGGGTTTTAGCTCTACATTAATCCCCCAAGTCTGAGAACTTTGAAGGAACCTGGAATGCTTTTAGTGGGATGGGCGACGCTATCCATCCCAATCAGGTTTTCCTCTTGAAAAGTTTTATTCCATGGGTTCGTAGAGGCCGCTGCGATAGACCCAGGCGATGCCATCGGGATCGCGGCTTCGGGACCAGTCGCTGAAATCTGCTTCGCGTTTGCGCTGTCGTACAGTGCGCTTGGAAACCCCCAGACGTTGTGCCAGTTGGCGGCAGGAAAGAGAAGTTTCGGGTGCATATTCTGCTAGGAGCGAGAGGTATGCGTACCAGACGGTAACAACGGCTGTACAGATGACCAGAAGGACTGATTTGGGTTGTCTAAAAAGGTCTTCTTCAGACGAAGAAAGTACTAAAGCTGAAGTGGTGTCAACCTTTACCAAAGCGACAGATTCAGTGAAAGACGCAGATGGGGCTTCTGATTCAGTGGGCGAAGGGGTAGAGGGGAAAAACTCAGAGGATGGAGTGGCGATCGCATCCTCGTCCGTCCCTAAAAATTCAACAGTTGAAGTTTCCGACGCAGCAGATTCAGCGGTTGAAATTTCAGCATCTGAGATTGCGAAACCGTTTTCAAAGCTGTCTTCAAAGCTGTCTTCAAAGCTGTCTTCAGAACTGCTCTCAGAACTGGTTTCAGAACTGGGATGAGCAGACATTGAGGTGGAAAACTCGGAGGAAACGGACGAAGGTTGGAACGTTTCTGGAAATTCAGAAGATATCTCTAGAGATTCTTCTAGGGATAATTCTAGGAATGTTTCTGAGGATAATTCTGAGGATGGTTCTGGAAATAATTCTGGGGATGATTCTGGGAATACTTCTAAAAATGTTTCTGAAGATAAGTCAAAAGATGATTCCGGCGTGACATCTAATGGATAATCTGTTGAAAGATCTGTTAACAGATCTCTGAATAATTCATTCGCATCGGATTCCAAACTTAATTCTGTCTCATCAATATCCGAATCGAAGGTTTCGCTGGATGCTGTCTCAGATAATTCAGGTTCAGCGAATTCAAGTTCAGTAACTTCGGGTTCAGATGATGGTTCAGATGATTCAGTCTGGGACAGGAAAGGTTCAGGTGGAAAGGATGGAAAAGGGTTCGAGCGGAAGGCTGTTTCGGAGGCGGTATCTTCAGAACCAAAATCTGCCGAACTTAGTGCATCTAGAGTCGCCGTACTGGCGTAAGGGGGGGTAAACTCGTCCTCAATGTGGAAGTCCAGGAGGGCTTGCTGAGAGGGTTCTGCTAAATCCGGTAGTTCAGATGGATGCAAAGAACCTATTGCTGGAAGCGTTGCTTCTGTCTCGTCGATGATCTCGTCGCTTGCGTCCTGACTGCTCCTCTCGATCGCCCCATTCACCCCCGGATTTAACTGGATCTCTTCCTGCCATTGAAACTGTCGATCGCCAGAATGCCGACCGTAGACTTTGGCCGTTTGGATGGTAGCAATATGCAGCCGAGTTAAGCTGGTTCGCACAAAGGCGATCGCCGTCTCAGGCGCAAGCGAGTGAGCGCTTTCAAACAGCAGATGCAGACAGTGATCCTGCTGCCGAACCCGCACCGTAATCCCTTTGGGCTGGGTCACCCCATTCATGAGATGCGCGATCGCCCTTGCATTTCCCTGTTTTGCCAAAGCCACAACTTCCGAAGGAGCCATGATCCTATCCTTTCAAACCTGATGTTTCTGGGAGTCAAACTGGAATCTGGAACGACTTAAGGAAGTACACTTCGCGCATCTCACGCCAAGCGGTTCATCCCCGGTTCGCTTTTTTATGATCCCATCTAATCGCACTCTGCTGATTTTGGATTTGAGTCTTTGGATTTTAGATCCTTTTTAGCGAACCGCGATCGGCGTGGTGCAATCCCTGGTAACGCCAGGAAATCACCAACGTGAGGATGCTAGAACCTCCCGAGGCAGGTCTGAGGATTGATCATCAGATTCATAGAATGTTACATTTCGGTGAGCAGAGTCGTGACCGCGTTGACCACTCGCTGGGCAGAACCCGTGAAGAAGTCCGGTACCAGGGTGGCCGCTGTGTCGCTGGGTTGGTGATAGTGAGGATTTCTAAAATTCGCCGTGTCCGTGACCAAAACTGCCCCAAAGCCCTTTTTCCAGAAGGGGGCATGGTCACTCCGCACCAGATCGGGCGTAAATTCGCCCAGAGTGGGAATCGAAAGCGTCAGCACTTGGGGCAAGGACAACTCAGCCGTGGGGCTAGAAGTGGGCTGGGTGAAGCTCTGCACGAGTTCGGGGTGTCCCTGATCGCCAATGACCGCCAGGAAATTGCCCCGATCGGTGGGCGGTTCAATGGGCAACACCGAAGGATAACTCTGACACCCAGCGGTATCGCAGGCATAGCCCAACATATCCAAAATGACAGCGCCTTTGAAGCGATCGCGCTCATCTCCCTGATTCAGTTGGTCTACAAAAGCTTTGCTGCCCACCAGTCCAATCTCTTCCTGGTCAAACAAAATGAGTTTGAGGGTGCGGGGGGTGGGCTGCTGCGCCAGGAGTCGGGCGGTTTCTAGAACGGTGGCCACACTCGTAGCATTGTCATCAGCACCGGGCGATCGCTCCACCGTATCGTAATGCGCCCCCAGCAAAATCGAACCTGCTGCCGGGTCAGTCCCTGGACGTTCCGCGTAGATATTAATGCCGCCACCTTCATAGGGCAAGGCTTCAGGTTGCCAGCCAGCCGCTTGGAGCGATTGTTCAATATATTGACGGGCTTGTTGGCGATCGCGCTCCTCAAATCGCACAAAGCTTAGGGCTTCGACATCGGCCAAAAGTCGTTGGCCATTGACTAGGGGAGGGGCGATCGCTTGGGGTGCTGCTTGAGGGACTGCTTGGGCGGGGCGATCGGCGATCGGCTGAGAGGCAAAGGGAATCTGCCAGTTCCATCGCCACCCCATCAAAACCACCATCGCCATCACCAGAACACCTATCCCAATCCATCGCTTCCGCATGAGTGACTCTACTTTTAAGAAGAGGGGAATTGCCGCTTTTTATTTTAGCGTCCGTTTTTGGGGGAGTGGGGAGTGGGGAGTGGGGAGTAGGGGGAAAGGCGAAAGGGGAAGGGCGAAAGGGCGAAAGGGGAATCTTGGGTTCGTTCGTGGAATTGGTGGATGAGGGCGAAAGGGAAAATCTTTGTCCTCTTCATTAATTCCTTCGTCGATTTGTTTACCAATGTTTTATCGACTCATTCAATGCTTCCCTTTTCCCTTTCCCCTTTCCCCTATCAATCATCGGGTCTGCGGACAGAGCGATCGCCCCTCTCCCTGTCTGGTCACCACACAGCCTGCATATTCTCCTGCCGGGGTGTTGCTGGGGGTAAAGACTAATAGGGCTTGGCTTTCGACGGCGATCGACCCATTTCTTACTAATAAATCGCCATCCAGGTATCGTACTCGCTGAATGGCTCCCAAGGGATAGGTCGAGAACTCGTCTGGTAAGGCGCGGGAGCCGGGAACCTGTGCCCGATAGATGGCGTAGGCGGCTCCGTTGTTTTGAGGTTGGATCACGAAGACGGCGCTGGTTTGGGTTCCAAGGCATTCCTGCAACACCACGCCCACGGCCACATTGCCCGTGGTGGGGTCAACGCTGAGTCTGCGATTGCCAAAGACTCTCATGCCGCTCAGGGTTTGCCGAGGTTCGATGCGGCCTGTACGGCAATTAACGGCATCAATGACCTGTGCGTTCAGGTCACTGACATCGACCGTGGTGGTGCGTCCTGGAAATTTCAGTTCAATTTGTGTGCCTCCTGGCAGGACGCGAGCCGTCGGAACGGGGGGAGTAGGATTCGCAAAGGCGGCAATGGCTGGGATGATGGGGAGAGCGATCGCCAACAGACCAGCCCAGTATTTCAAAATCGGTTTCATGATCAAAGCACCTCTCTTAATGGATGAATTCGCGTATCGATGAATTCGCTAAATCAGCATCATAGGGTGGCTTCAACCTCCCCTACAATGCCTGTGTCATCGTTTCTTTCTACTCGTAGTATTGATAAGTGGCACCCCAAAATTGTTTCCTGGATTTAAAAACATGAAACTTCGTACAACGGTCAATCTTGGAGTCTAACCCGTGACCATCGCGCTCGGCATGATTGAAGTTCTTGGCATTCCCACCGCTATGGAGGTCGCCGATGTAATGTGCAAAGGCGCTAGCGTGATGCTGGTTGGCTTTGAAAATACTGACTTTGGCCGCATTACCGTGCTGATTCGGGGTGCAGTTGCCGAAGTCCAAGCTGCTGTGACTGCGGGGCTTGAAGCGATCGCCCAAGTCAACGGCGGCGAACTGCTATCCCACCACATCATCGCCCGTCCCCACGAAAATCTGGAGCCAGTGCTTGGCATTGGGATGAGTCGTGCGATCGCCCATACCCCCTTGGAGATTCGGTTCCCACCTCCGCTGTCGGCATGAAGAGGAGGGGAAAGGGGAAAGGGGAAAGGGGAAAGGGGAAAGGGGGGCTTGGAGGACTGCGTAGAATCAATCCATGAGGGCAAAACTGAATGTTCTCTTTGTCCTCTCCCAGGATTTATTCAACGATTCCCCTTTCCCCTTTCGCCTTTCCCCTTTTCCCTTTCCCCTTCCCCCTTCCCCTAAGGCAACCAAGGATACTTCCGAAAATCCGGCGGACGTTTTTCCAGGAAGGCTTGTTTGCCCTCTGAGCCTTCCTCGGTCATGTAATAGAGGAGGGTGGCGTTGCCTGCGAGTTCCTGTAGTCCGGATTGACCGTCACAATCTGCATTGAAAGCCGACTTGAGGCAGCGGATGGCGATCGGGCTTTTTTCTAGAATTTCTTGAGCCCATTGGATGCCTTCTGCTTCGAGCTGGTCGATGGGGACGACGGTGTTGACCAGTCCCATATCAAGGGCTTGTTGCGCGTCATATTGCCGGCAGAGGTACCAGATTTCTCGGGCTTTCTTTTGGCCAACGACGCGCGCCATATAGCTAGCGCCAAAGCCACCGTCAAAGCTGCCGACCTTGGGTCCAGTTTGGCCAAAAATGGCATTGTCAGCGGCGATCGTCAGGTCACACAGCAAATGCAGCACATGCCCCCCGCCGATCGCATAGCCCGCTACCAGAGCAATCACCACCTTCGGCATCGATCGAATCAATTTCTGCAGATCCAGAACATTCAGCCGAGGAATCCCCGCTTCGTCCACATACCCCGCCTGTCCGCGCACACTCTGATCCCCCCCCGCACAAAAGGCATACTTGCCGTCAGTGTGCGGGCCTGCCCCCGTAAACAGCACAACCCCAATACGGGTATCCTCGCGGGCATTAGCAAACGCATCGTAAAGTTCAACCACCGTCTTGGGACGAAAGGCATTGCGCTTGTGGGGACGGTTGATGGTGATTTTGGCGATACCGTCCGCTTTGTGGTAGAGGATATCTTCGTAGGTTTTGGCCGTTTGCCAGTCGATGGACATGATTAGGGAGTGGGGAGTGGGGAGTGGGGAGTAGGGGGAGTCGTTGATTGCGTTATGGAATTCTCGTGGAATCCTCAAAGGGGGTGCCGATGAGGGACAACGAAAGAAACACTGATGGAGTTATAGAATTCTTGTGGAATCTTCAAAGGGGGAGCCGATGAGGGACAACGACGGAAACAATGTATTTTCTCATCATTTCGTCATCGCATCATCTCCCCATCTCCCGATCTCCCCATCTCCCGATCTCCCCATCTCCCCATCCCCCCACTCCCCACTCCCCACTCCCCACTCCCCTACTTCGAGTTGCGTTCCCAAAAGACCCCTTCGGCATAGCCTTGAATCGTTGGGTCTTGAGTGGCGATCGCTCTCCGTTTCAGCGCCAAACAGCAATAGACCGGATCGACCTCGATGCCTACCGCGTTTCGTCCGGTTTTTTGGGCGACGGCGATCGTGGTGCCTGACCCTAGGAAGGGGTCTAGGATGGTGTCTCCAGGGTTGGAACTCGCGAGGATAATTTTGGCCAGGAGTTTTTCGGGTTTTTGGGTGGGGTGGTCGGTGTTTTCGGGCATTGACCAGAAGGGGATGGTGATGTCGGTCCAGAGGTTGGAGGGATGGGTGAGTCGATAGTTACCGCGATCGCCCCTTTCCCAGTCCTTGGGTTGCCCCTTGGCATCGGTATAGGGAGCCATCACCCGCCGTTTGAGTTTGACTGCATCTAGATTAAAGGTGTACTGCTCAGAAGCTGTACAAAACCAGATTTGCTCTGAACAATTTTTCCAATTAGCCTTTGCACCCCGGCCTTTTTCTCGCTCCCAGGTGATGCAGTTGCGGACGGTGAGGTATTGCTCAGCCACCAAGTGAATCGCTGCTGCCGAGTGCCAATCGCCGCAAAGATACACCGAGGCGGTGGGCTTGAGGGTTTTGAGCAGAGCGGGAAGCCAGGATTCGAGCCAAAGCTGGTAGGAATGGAGCGATCGCTCTCGAAAGGTTTCCTGGCCAAAGGATTTGGTCAAGTTGTAGGGCGGATCAAGAAACAGCAAATCGACCCAACCCGACGGCAACCAGGGCAACACCTCAAACAAATCCTGGTTAATAATCCGATTTTGAATCTGCTCCACAGTGGCCTGCTCTGACAAGTGCAACAACTGCGGCTGAAAATGCGCTAACTCATCAGCGGATAACGTGAGGGTGCGGTTGCGGGGAGCTTTGGGACGAAGCATGGGGGAAGGGGGAAGGGGAAAGGGGAAAGGGAAAAGGGGAAGGGTGAAAGGGGAAGGGCGGAA
>JALOOP010000335.1 GCA_025454315.1 Oculatellaceae cyanobacterium Prado106 | reverse complement strand
GCGGAAAGTCTTGTTGCGGAAAGTTTTGTCGTAGAAAGTTACGGTTGATTGCTAGGGATTTGGCGATCGCTGCAATGGGAAAACATTAAATTCGTAGTTAAAAATACAATCTTTAGGGCTTTAAATCATCTGAAAGGGAGATGCGATCGCTTAGATAAAACTAGATTTGTGATGAAGAATACCGTTGGTTCAAAGTTAATTCAAAACCTGAGTTCAAACTCAATTTATTCTTCAACTTGCATTCAATCTCTTCGTTTGTATCAAACTAGAAATAAATGCCTGCATGAATCTATTTTTGAAGCTTAATTTGTATCCTAATCTACCAATTCTATAGGGCTTGACCTTCTGCCCAGATGCCTCAAAGTGAGGTAAAACAACCTTTACAGGTAGGGGATCAGCGCGATCGCACTTGATTGAGAAATGCAAATTCCATTGAATTGCGTTCAATTAAACCTTCTTAATTAATTTTTGAACTGATTCAGAAATGATAAAAAAGCGGGAATCTCCCCTTTCTATTGCAATCAAAATGGGTAGCCTTGCTTATTGAATTTTCAAGGGTAATCTGTAATTCTAAAGAATAGAGATTGTCTATTTTTTCTTCTGGTTTCTCACCTGTTTTCAGTATTTTGTTTGTGACGTTGGTTTGCGACTGTTTGTCTGCGACTGTTTTATCAGGATTTGGTGTGCTGGATCACAGTCCATTTCTTCTTTAATATCCCCATGAATACTTCCAATCAATGTCCCTGCTGCTCTGAGCCGCTTCTTCGTCATGCTCGTCAAGGTGGGGTCTACTGGTTTTGCCCCCGCTGTCGCCAAGAAATGCCCAATCTGCTGTCCGCCATCCAGGCCGCACAAAAACAAATTCAGATGGTTTGAAACGATGGGAATTTGAAACGATTTGAGACTTAATGTTTCAAAATCTAGTTGAAACACTCAAACTCAGCGCTGATCTCACTTACGCCAACCGATACCCGTCCCAATTAAATACTGGTTCAAATCAAAAAGTTGGGTATGGAAGTTCATCTTCTCTGCCCAATTTTTAATGCTCGATTTTGAATCGAGTGCTGTTTTAGCCTTGCTGCGATCGCCCCATCGCTTCAGCCTATAAGCGTTCCAATTTAATTTTTGAAATGTTTTCTAAAGAGAGGGGCGGACGCAGCCCGTCTCTCTCTGCAGAAAACATTTCGGATCGCTTACTTCACGAAATATTGAGGACGGTTAGAGTTCTGTATCGCTTCAAAATTCCTGGGTAGAATTGGGGCTGAATTGGGCATTTGCCCAATCTGCCATCATCTACTCGGGGGTTTGCGGGCTATGAATTTACCTGTTGTGATTGATATTGCGATCGGCTTAATTTTTATTTACCTGACGCTCAGTCTCCTCACCTCCGAAATTCAAGAGCTAGTCGCCATTCTCTTCCAGTGGCGGGCAGTGCATTTGAAGCGATCGATCGAAAATCTCATCACTGGTAACAACACGGACGATCCGCTCTATCAAAAATTTACCGATGACCTGTACAGCAGCCCTCTGATTCGCGCCCTCAACCAGGAAGCCAAGGGGTTTTGGGCAGTTTTATTTCGCAAGATTCCCAATTTCCTTGCCGCGTCTTACTACAAAGCCACCAAAACGCGCAGTGTTCTAGGGCGACAGCGCAGTGGGCCTTCCTATATTGCTTCGGAAACCTTTTCCGTGGCTCTGTTGCAGAAAATCAAGCTAAAAGAACTGAGCCAAAAAGTCTGTGAATTGACCGCACGCCAGTACAGCGCTGAAAAGCTCAAGCTCCTGCGGGAGTTTCTGAGTGATCTGAAGACTGATCTGGGGCAAGATTCTCCGCTGGCACATCCTGGGTCTTTACTAGAACAGGAATACCAGAATCTAGAGCAAAGCTTGAAAGGCACGATCGAGAATTTTGTCGGAGGCCGCACCACGCTCTCGGCCAGCCTGGAAGAACTCTCGATGCTGCTGGTGCAGTTCCTCGACAATCTTGACCGAGTGCTGGTGAGCCGCAATGCCTCAACCCCAGAGGCCGATGCCGCCAAGCAACTGATCCGCACTCGCCTGTCCTATCTGAAACAGGCGATGCAAAAGAAACAGGTGGAGCCAACGGTGACCGAAGTTCTGCGGCTGATCTTTGAGGACGATCGCCACCGAGGCGCAAAGCTAACACCCTGGGTCGTGGATATCCTCAATAGTTTGCAACAAGAAGAACCCGCGCTGTTCCAGGAAATTGCCCAACTGCCCCTGCAACTCCGACGCAATCTCCTCAGTCTGGCCGATCAGGCTCGACTCAAGGCCAACTCTCTCCAGGATGGAGTCCGGCAGCTAGAACTCGAAATCGCCACCTGGTTTGACGAATCGATGGAACGAGCGTCTGGCGTTTATCGCCGCAATGCCAAAGGGGTGGCCATTCTGATTGGGTTTCTGTTTGCCGTCAGCACCAATTCAGACACTTTCTACATGGTCAGTCGCTTGTCCAAGGATACGATTTTGCGATCGACCGTTGGCCAAGCCGCCGATCAGGTCATCCTTACCACCAACCCCCGTTTCGCCCCATCCCCTAGCAGTGCTGGCAATTCCACGACCGATTCCGCTTCTAGCAATCCGGCTTCTAGCAATCCATCATCTGGTGATCCGGCTTCTGGCGATCCGGCTTCTGGCGATCCGACTTCTGGCAACCCTGTCCCTGGAACGGAACCTTCTGGAGAGGCTGCGCTGAGTTGCCCCATTGGCCAAGGTTCGGCACAGGCCAACCTGGAGGCAGTCAAGAACGCGGTCAACAATGTCTTGAACGAGATGCCGCTGCCGCTGGGCTGGAACAATGCTGTCGTCGCAGAACAACTCGGCGAAGAACGGCGCGGCTGGATTTTTCCTATCCCCCAAAGAGTCTTAGGCTGGTTTATCACCGGAATTGCCCTTTCAATGGGCGCGTCGTTCTGGTACGACCTGCTTAGCAAGTTTATTCGAGTGCGAGGCACGGGCGGCAGGCCACCGGAGAAGTCGGAGGTTTGATGGGGGAAGGGGGAAAGGGAAAAGGGGAAGGGGGAAAGGGGAAAGGGGAAAGGCGAAAGGCGAAAGGCGAAAGGCGAAAGGGATGTTCTTTGACTTTTCTGAAGGGTTCAGTTGCTAGCTATCCTGGTTCGTCAGGGAGAATAGCGGAAACCGTTGGGGAGAATGGGGGGTGGTCAGAGAACTCAAGGGAAATCTCGATAAACCTCACTGCGATGCAGAACTCGGGCAAAGGTTGCCGTCTTGCCATCAAAGAATAGTCCAATACGATCGTCTATTCCATTTCCTTTCGGGCTTCTGCCAAACTCAAAGGGATTTCTGCTCGGGCTTCTACCATGGCTCGGTAAAGCCCCTCATCCTCAAGGGCTGCAATGAGCTTGTGATAATCTGCGATATCAATGACAACCTTACGGATATGACCTTCCGCATCCGTAATAAATTCTTGGGCAAACGGATAGTCTTTAGCCGGAAGCTTCATGGGAGTTGAGCGCTTAAAAGGTCAGCTTTATCCAGATCTAGAACCATTGAAAATCCCAATTCCTTGGAATCCCCCCATAACCGTCCCAGGATGCTGCGTAACGTGCAGCACCCCGAACGATTCTGGTGAAATCTTCTACTGCGGCTCACCCAAGGGAACGGGTTCAGATTCCTCCGTCGCAGGTGGCTCTGGCTCTGGCTCCAAGGGGAAAATCTCAGAGGAGGGCTGGGAGTCGGGAGACTGGGACGTGGTTTCAGCCGGAGTTTCGGGTTGGGGAATCGGTAGGTTTTGATTGCGCCAGCCAGCGATCGCCTCTTGGGCATCCGGATAGACCGGGGTGTTGGGCGGCACTAGTTCTGCGGTGGCGATCGCTTCATCCAAATTGCCTTCTGCTGCGGTGTTCAGCGCCAGGGTGAGAATATTTTGACTCCAGGTGGCGATCGCTTGCTGAGCCTGGTTGTAGAGATCGGGGCGATCGGTGGGGATGAGTCGGGCAGAGCCGATCGCGCCATAGAAATTCTCGGCCTTGGCTCGCACCGAGGTATCGCTGTTGTTGCGTCCGGCGCGGCCTTGTGCCATGTCAAGGATGACGCGGCTCCAGCGATCGATGTCCTGCTGGGCTTCTGCAAAGTAGGGCTGGTTGGGGCGAATCTGGCGCGCTTTTTTGATGCCTTCGACAAAATCAGAGGCTTGATTTTGGGAGGATTCTTCGCGGACTCGGTTGATCATGGTACGGGCTTGGGCTAGGAGTCCGAGATTGACCTGTTCCAGCAGCTTTTGGTAAGTGTCGCCCTTTTGTTGGTCGGCGGGGAGGCGATCGAGCTGTTGTTTGGCGACTTCGTACTCCTGTCCGCTTAAGGCCGCAACGGCAGGGCTGAAGGGAGAGTTGGCTTCGACCTGGATGGGCGTTTGCGACGTGCTGTCTAGCAGGGTGGGCGTGATCACATTCGCCTGGTTCTGGGTTTCCGCCGGATTGTTGGTTGGTGCAGTGGGAGGCGCGGGGCGGGTCAGGGTGCTGCCGTTTCGCAGTAACACGCCAATGAGGAGAACGGAGGCGATCGCCCCGGCCCACATCAACAGCTTCCGCAGAAATGGATCGTCCATCCAATTGTCGCTTTCTGCGGGAACCGGAGCAGCCACCGCACTCTTTTTGGGATGCCGAGGGGGCGCAACCGATTGGGGCGCAGGCTGACGCGCGGGGGCACGGGTTGCGGGGGCGGGTTGGGCAGATTCTCTAGGAGCAAGCGGGGTGGAGCGCGGCTGCAAGTCTGGGGCAGGGCGGTGGAGGTGTTGGGGGCGGTCAGGGGGAGGATGGGCGGTAGACTGGGGCCAGAAGTTGAGGTCATAGCGGCTAGGGTGCTGGTAGTGGCGATCGCATAACTGGGGGCAAAGTTAACGGGCGGGCGGTTTCCCAGGTTGGTTGCGGCTTGCTCCGGGACGATCAGGAGATATTCCTTTTCGGGAGGGATGAAGGCATCGGGTTCCTGGGGCGGTCGCCAATGGTGTTCGCTGAGTTCTGGGAGGCGATCGCCCAGATACTGTACCAGTTGCTCCAGGGTGACACAACCCTGATAGCGCATGGCTTCAATCAGCGCGGTGGTGAAGAGTCCTTGCCGAAGCGCCAGGGTTTCATGGGAGAACTGGTTGGGACGACAGGAAAGAAGGGTGGCAATGCCGTACTGTTTGGCCAGGGCAACAATCTGCTCACCCACGCCCTCTCCCGCCAAGACGCTCTGACTGCGGTTCATGTCCAGTGTCAGAATGACGTTATCGGTGGGAGCCGTGTTGAGAATGCGATAGAGCGATTCCATGGCCACACCTGTGGCAGCGACCTTGGCCGGATCGCCTTCGACGGGCATCAGATAGTCTTTGCCCTCATGCCTGACTCCATAGCCGCTAAAGAACACCCAGAGCAGATCGCCCGGTTTGAGGATTTGCTGACAGACTTGCAGGACGCGGGATTGGATGTTGCCGCGATTGGGATAGGTGATATGGTCGGGCGCGGAGGTGCCGTCGGTCATCAGCAGACAATGATCATCGCCAAAGCCGCCCTCCTGGCTCATAAAGTCCCAGAACTGCTGAGCATCCCGCTGCGCGTAAATCAACGGCTGAAACGATTGATATTGATTAATGCCAATGGCGATCGCCCAATAATTTGCCATATCGATATCCTTTTCCTTAAACGTCCTGAATATCCTGAGAGTCTTGAAGGTTCGTCAGCGGAATTGAGGTTGCCCCAGTTATACCCGTAAATTCCTGGGAAGCCAAATCTGTGGAAAAATCAGACCTGACTCAATGCCCTCTCTTGGAGTGACCCTATCCCCTTGATCTACCATCAACCGCTAGACTTCGCCAATCCTTCCACCTGCACTTGACCTTTTTGCTTTAAAACCATTACTGACTGCGGCTAGTCCCATCGGGATATGCGTTGACCAGATTTTGTAGACAGAGGGTTTTGACAGGTGGTTTTGCCAGAGGGTTTTGGCAGAGGGTTTTGGCAGAGGGTTCAAGTCGGGCTTTCAGGAGAAGCCAAGGGGTAGGAAAACGGCGATCGAGTCCTTCTCAACCGTTCCGCACACCTTCGACCCGCAGGCATTCGGCAAGATTGCCTCAAAGATACCTGACGATCGCCCTTCTGGATCACCTTCTCCCGGCAAAACTCAAATTCTCCCGGCAAAACTCAAAATGGGACGAATCCTCTCCTGTGCCCATTGCCGCCGACATCCCGGCCAACGCCTACACGCTAAGATAGAAAAGCCTTATTCCCCCCACCCCTTATGTCTTCGACTCTCTCCCTGGATCAAATTCAAGCGCTGGCCGACACCGCGCTCCCTGCATCCTCGCTCGACGCTCCCCTCCTCGGAAAATCCCTGGCTGAACTGACTGAGTGGGTGCAGCAGCAGGGACAGCCGGCCTACCGGGGCAAGCAGTTGTATCAATGGCTCTATCAGCAGGGGGGGCGATCGCTCTCTGAAATCTCCGTCTTTCCCAAGCAATGGCGGGCGGCATTGGCGGAGGTGCCCGTGGGACGCTCCAGCTTGCACTACCGATCGCAGGCACCGGATGGCACGGTCAAGTTTCTCTTGAAGCTAGCGGATGGCCGAATCATTGAAACGGTGGGGATTCCCACAGAAAAGCGGCTGACGGTATGTGTGTCGTCGCAGGTGGGTTGTCCAATGGCCTGTGATTTTTGTGCCACGGGCAAGGGCGGCTTTACCCGCAATTTGGCACGGCATGAAATTATTGACCAGGTGCTGACGGTGCAGGAGGACTTTGGGGAGCGGGTGAGCAATGTTGTGTTTATGGGGATGGGGGAGCCTTTGCTGAATAGCGAGGAAGTCTTGGGGGCAGTGCGATCGCTCAACCTTGATGTGGGCATTGGACAGCGATTGATGACTATTTCCACCGTCGGCATTCCGGGGCGGATTCGCCGTCTGGCACAGCATCACCTCCAGGTCACGCTGGCGATTAGCCTGCACGCTTCTAACCAGACACTGCGCGAAACGCTGATTCCCAGTGCAACCCACTATCCCATCCAAACCCTACTGGAGGAATGCCGGGAATATGTGCAAGTCACGGGACGGCGGGTGAGCTTTGAGTATATTTTGCTGGCTGGCCTCAACGATATGCCGGAACATGCGGCTGAACTGGCGGAGCATTTGCACGGGTTTCAGAGCCATGTCAATCTGATTCCCTACAATCCCATTTCTGAGGTGGATTACCAACGGCCTGATCCGCGTCGGATTCAGGCGTTTGTGGATGCGCTGAAGGCTCGGCATGTTGCGGTGAGCGTTCGTCGTTCTCGGGGGTTGGAGACGGATGCGGCTTGTGGGCAACTGCGGGCTTCGCGATCGGTTGGGGGGTGAGGTTGGGGGGAATTAAACCGCAGAGACGCGGAGACGCAGAGGGAAGAGAGGCAGAGGGAGTCTTGGCTTGAGGGAAGGGTATTGGGTTGTTTCGTTGGCGATCCTTAGTGGTTACAGGCGATCGGGTGAGATAGCTGGGTTTGGAGTTGGCGATCGCGCTTGGGCACCTTGGCCAGTGAGGCTAGGGTGGGCAGGGAGCCGCAGCGGGTGAGGGTGATTTTGGCGCTTTGGTGGAGGGCGATCGCTGTCAGGGGGGGGACTGTGGCGGTGAATTCTCCTTGGGCGTTGACCTGGATTTTGTCCTGGGCTACGGTGTCCTGGGCTACGGTGTCCTGGGCTACGGTGCAGTCTTGGAGATTTTCTGTGAGGGCTGCGGTGATGATGTTGCAGTATTCGCCGGGGGGCAGGCTGGTTTGGAAGGTTTGGGTGAGAGCAGTTTCGCTGCGGTTGAGGACGACAAAGCCGACTTGGCCACGACCGAAGGCGATTTGGTTACCGTTGCTCCACCAGTGGTTGAGGGTATCTTCGGCGGTGAGTTGGCTGCGGAAGTTGACCATGGAGGCGATCGCCACCCGTCGATGTTCACAAATCCATTCCTTAAAACAGTTGGCTTGGCCGTTGTGATAAATGTCGTTGGTTTGGCCGAGTTGATTCGAGGGCGGGCCTTGATCAGAACTTGTGAAGTCGAAGCTGGACATGACCTGGGGTTTGCCGTAGGGATAGGCCAGCATGAAGATATTGGCCAGGTCGTAGAGTGCGCCGGACTTGTAGGTTAGGTAGGTGCCGCCGCCTGCGTGGCCTCGCTGTTTGTCATGGTTGTCGATAAAGACGATCGCCTTTTCATTAGGCATCAGGGCTGGATTCTCTGCCAATGTTTCCAGTTGTGCCAGCGTTTTGCCCTCGACCCCTGTAAAGGCTTCTGCGACCAAGCGACCATACTCAAATTCAATCACCTTGCCGTTGTCATAGTATTCGCTCTTGCGAATTGCCTCATATCCAGGGTCAATGACTTCTTGGTAGACATAGGGTCTACTGCCAATTTTTTCGGCCACCCGGTTGAGAATTTCGGCCAAGTCTCCGCTGGCAATATGCTTGGCGGCATCGATCCGAAAGCCGTCTACGCCCAGACTGACGAGATCGGCTAGATAATCGGCGATGCGGTTCTGGACATAGGCAGAATGGGTGTCGAGGTCGGCTAAACCGACGAGTTCGCAGTGGGTGACTTGGTGGCGATCGCCGTAGTCCTGAATGTTTTCTTTACATGGGTGAAAATCTCTGGCGGTGTAGAGTCCGGGGTAGTTGTACTTGGTGAAGGGTGTACCTGCAATGCCGACTCCTTGCGATCGCCCCGCCATGTGGTTAATCACGGCATCGGCGTAGATTTTGACCCCCGCCGCATGGCACCGCGACACCATATCGGCAAATTCTGCCCGCGTGCCGCTGCGACTCTCAATTTGGTAGCTGACGGGCTGATAGCGCTGCCACCAAGGGTATTCCATCTCAGGAACCAGCACATGCTCATTGGGAGGAGAAATCTGGACTGCGCCGTAACCCTGTTGCCCCAAGAAGTTTTCACATTCCAGAGCGACATCAGTCCATTTCCACTCAAACAGGTGGACGAAGGGCACCGCATCCTGAGCGGGAGCAGGCGGTAGCGAGGCTTGTAACGGAGCGCGAAATGCATTGCCAATCAGGATCAGCAGCACTGTACCGAGAAAAGAAACCAGGATTTGGCGAAATCGACGATGAATCATGATCGACGCAAGAGAGAAAGATACGCCCCAATTTATCCAGAAATCAAAGAATAAATAGAACGAAAAACAGGAAACGTTGCAAAACGAAAAGCAAGATTCCCAAGCATTCCCCCAAACCCTTTGAACTCGTCTTTCTCCAGACCAATCAGCCAGAGAACAATCCAAGTCCATGAGCGGCATTCGTCTATCTTGGGCTAACTGAAGGAGAGGTGGCTCAGGCGGTTTGTACCCCTTAGCGCTTTGAAACCCTCATAAATACGTCAGTTCACCCAATCCGCACAAACCTACAAAACTTAATGCTTCAAATTCAACGAATAGAGAGAATCAATTTTCTTCTGGGCAATCTAGGGATGTTGATTTGAACTTTCGTCCGCATCACCAGCAACATCCACTCCTGTATCAATTCCTGCATCAATTTTGACGAGGTTCACAATCAGGGAATGCCTCGCATTGATTCGGACTCATCATTTCAGACTCACCATATATTCGGTTATTGGGAAAGGAAAGCAATCCAAATGGAGCAGACAACCCACACAGCCCAAAACGGCAAAACTGTCATCGTTCTCACTCCAAGTGGACGGCTCGACATTACGACCGCCTGGCAGTTTCGCCTCAAGTTACAAGAATGTATCTCTAAAGTCAGCCCCCATATTGTGGTGAACCTGGGGCAGGTCAACTTTATTGATAGCTCTGGCCTCACCTCACTGGTCGCCGGGATGCGCGATGCCGATAAAGTCTCAGGCAGTTTCCGTATTTGTAATGTTCATCCAGAAGCAAAGCTGGTCTTTGAAGTGACCATGATGGATTCTGTGTTTGAAATTTTTGACACGGAAGCCGAAGCCCTCGAAGGGGAACCGCATCGGGTGGCCACTTGATACGGCGATCGCATGTCCATTGTGACACTATGAAATTCGAGGCTTTGAACGAGATTCTAGACTTTGAATTTGCGAGGGTGAGACTTTTGGATGAGGCATGTTGAAAAGTCCATCGAACTCGTTTTGAAATGACTAGGAAATGACCAGGGCATGACCAGGGAATGTTGCGATCGCCATCCTCCTTCCCCCAAACATTTCATCGCTGAATTCAGCAATGCCCCAATCGGAACGCGATAGAAGTAATGATGCATTTTGCGCCATTGCTTCTATTGTTGTTTTTTTCTGTTGTTTTTTTCGTCGCTGCGGTCTTACCAGAAACGCATCGCTGTTGATTCAAGTTTCAGACCTGTGGTTTGCACACAGATCAAGCGGTGAAAAGTTCCTTCCGTATAGATACGAGTCTTCTTCCTGGACTGAATTAGCATCTAGCGAAAGTTCCGTGACTTAGCGGAGAAGGGACAACCGGATTAACTCAGTACAGGGTGAATAATGAGACGTATCGTTTATGACCTCTCCTCTCTACACCGAGCATGACACCCCTCACATCGGACTCTATCAAACAATCCATTCAAGAAAAAGCCACTCAACTGCTGCAAGAATACGCCAAAGGCAAACGCACCTTTACCCGTGTGGTGATGCAGGGAACTGGCTTCCAGATTATTGCGCCCAATTTGGAACGGGCCAACTTTAGCAAAATTAGCCTCATGGACATTGTGCTCAGCAAGGCCAACCTGAAGCAGGTCAACTTTGGCTTCACCCGTCTCAAATGGGCCGACCTCAGCGAATCCAACCTGGAAGGCGCAAACCTCTACTACGCCGACCTCAACAAGGCCAACCTCTACCGCGCCAACCTCAGCCACGCCTGCCTAGAAGGAGCCAACCTGAGCGAAGCCAAACTGGTAGGCACCGACCTCTCGGGAGCCAACCTGACCGGAGCCGACCTCTCCCAAGCCGACCTCACCGACGCGATTTTCTGCAAAACCACGATGCCGGATGGGACGGTTTGGGGAGGCTCTCGGTAAGGAAGAAGGGGTAAAGGGTAAAGGGGAAAGGGGAAAGGAAATATCCTTAATCTTGTTTCTGAATGGGTGGGTAAAAGGGGGAAGGCGAAAGGGGTATCCCTAATCTTGTCTTTGACTGTGTCTTTGAATGTTCAATCAGCTCTCACGCTCTGACTTTCATGCTCCGCCCTTCCCTTTCCCCTAACTGGGGGTTGACGAACTTCAAAGGCTTTTGTTAACGTTTGGGTACATTGAATTTGATTTGTAGATTTGCGATCGCCCCTATGACCTTCAATCCCTCCCTATTTTATTTTTGGCAAACGCAGGTTCACCCGAGGTGAGTCCAGCTTTGCTTGGAACCTTAAGGTGAACCGCAGAAGAGATTCTGCGGTTTTTGCGTTTTGGGGGTTTGGGTTGAAGCGATCGCATTGAAACAATCAAAGCTCTTAACGCTGTTCTCATCTTTGATTTCATCTCCGTTCTAATTTCTCTAAGTCCATGACAACTGTTCTGTACTTCTACTTCACCGCTTACTTTTGGCGCAGCCTTGGGTCTGGGTGAGATTGTCGTGCAAACGTTTAGCTCTCAACCCGGAACCTACCCAGGAACCGGGTTTTTTCATGTTTTTTCCCATTCTTTATCCCAAGAAACTCCCATGCAGAAAGCAAAACTTGCTCTAAAAGCCCATGCTGACCATCAAACGGTGGTCAACCTCTCCAGTACCGTCACCGTTGGCGGCTCAGATCTGCTGATTGTGGGTGGGCCTTGTTCGGTGGAAAGTCAGGCGCAGATGGAGGCGGTGGCCAGTCGGTTGAGGGTTGCGCCGATTCAGGCGATTCGCGGCGGGGTTTACAAGCCTCGCACCTCTCCCTACGATTTTCAGGGGATGGGTCTGGACGGGTTGGAGATTTTGGCGGGGGTGCGCGATCGCTACGGTCTGCCCGTGATCACAGAAGTTATGGCGATTTCGCAGATTGAGGCGATCGCCACCCATGCTGATGTGCTGCAAGTGGGCAGTCGCAACATGCAAAACTTTGACCTGCTCAAAGCCGTTGGCCAGGTTGACAAACCCGTTTTGCTGAAGCGAGGTCTTGCGGCCACCCTGGAGGAATTTGTCATGGCAGCGGAATACATTCTCAGCCACGGCAACCCCAATGTCATCCTCTGTGAACGGGGGATTCGCAGCTTTGACCCCTTCACCCGCAATGTCCTGGATTTGGGCGCAGTCGTTGCCCTGAAGCAAATCACCCATTTGCCCGTTGTCGTCGATCCCAGTCATGCGGCGGGGAAACGGGAGCTAGTGGCGAATTTGGCTAAGGCGGCGATCGCGTCTGGTGCCGATGGCGTGATGGTGGAGTGCCATCCTGAGCCTGAAGAATCGGTGTCAGATGCGCGTCAGACCCTTTCTTTGGAGGCGATGGCGGAATTGGTGCAGGAACTGGGGCGGATTGCCAATGCGGTCGATCGGACGATTCCTCAGACCGGGGTAATGCCTCAGCTCTCCTGGGTTTGAACAGTTTGAAACCCATTTATTCCATCCATTGCCAACTCCCCGAAATCATCTCAATGCCATCCCAAAAATAACGATGAAACTCAATGAAATCGTCCCTTGGGGCAGAACGCTTGAAGAATATCAGTGGATGTTTGCGCTCTCCCCAGCCGATCTATCAGCCCATATCCTAGGATGTGGCGATGGGCCAGCCAGTTTTAATGCTGAGATGACCGAGCTTGGGCATTCAGTCATCTCAGTTGATCCCATCTATCAGTTTTCTGCCAAGCAAATCGAGCAGCAAGTTCAAGCCACCTACGCCTCTGTCATCTCACAGGTCAGACAAAATGCCGATCGCTACATCTGGAAAAACTTTCGAGATGCAGATGAACTGGGACAAGCAAGACTGGCAGCCCTGGAAAGTTTTTTGCTGGACTATGAAACGGGCAAGGAGCAAGGACGCTATCGATGCCAATCC
>JALOOP010000334.1 GCA_025454315.1 Oculatellaceae cyanobacterium Prado106 | reverse complement strand
TATATCTTGGATTGGGAAAGGGGAACGTCATCTAAATTTCACGAGTCATTCATTGGGCGGGCTTGGAGCGGTTATTGGGAGGCGGGTTGTTTTAAGCGGTGGCTGATTCGGAGAATAGGGTGCTTAGGATGACGTTGGAGAAGAGGAAGCCTTCTGGGTCTTGGAGTTTGAGACGGGGGGAATGCTGGGAGGGGGGGGCGACCCAGCCTTTTTGGATGTAGGGCTGGAGGGTTTCTAGGACTTGGGAAATGACGGTGGTGCCGAAGGTTTGGGTGAGGGTTTCTAGGTGGAGTCCTTGGGAGAGGCGGAGGCCGAGCATGAGGGTGTCGAGGAGTCTTTCTTCGAGGGTGACGGGGGGGCAGGCGATCGCACCCATGCCCCGATCCTGCAATTCCTTGACCCACTCAAAGTACTCTCGGCGTTTTCGGGGGCGGGTGAAGCGTTGGCCTGCGATATAGCTGGCGGCTGCCATGCCAAAGCCGTAGTAGGAGCGGTTTTCCCAGTAGACCTGGTTGTGGCGGCAGGCGTGACCGGGTTGGGCATAGTTGGAAATTTCGTAATGCTCGTAGCCTGCTGCGGTGAGGGTTTGCTGGGCGACGCGGTACATATCGGCGGTGGCGGCTTCGCTGGGGAGGGGATCGGCTCCCGGTTGGAACCAGCGATCGAAGGAGGTGCCGGGTTCCAGGGTCAGGTCATAGACCGAGAGATGGGTGGGGGAGAGGGCGATCGCTTTTTCCAAAGAGTCTTGCCAGTGGTTCATCGTCAGGTGAGGCAGACCGGAAATCAAGTCCAGGCTATAGTTAGGCAGGTTGACCTGGTGGATCAGGTCAACCGCTGCCAGAATGTCTTCGGGGCAGTGGGTGCGTCCACAGGCTTGCAGAATGTTGGCCTGGAAGGCTTGAGCGCCGAGGCTGACGCGGTTGATGCCTGCGGCACGGTAGCCCTTGAGTTGAGCCAGGGTGAAGGTGCCGGGATCAATTTCCATGGAAATTTCGGCATCGGCGGCAATGCCCAGGTGATCCTGTAGAGTTTCTAGAATTTGACGGAGTTGTGCAGCGGTCAACAATGATGGTGTGCCGCCCCCAAAGAATACGGTTTGCAACACCTGTCCTTGAGGGGGGGTGGATCGGATTTCGGTGCAGAGGTTGGGGAGGTACTCGGCGATCGCCCCAAAAGCTTCTCCAGTAGGCGGTTTGTCCCCCACGACCGAGATCGGAAAATCACAGTAAAAACAGCGCCGCCGACAAAATGGAATGTGGATATAGGCGGCGATCGGAACGTCAAACGGGACGGTCGTCTGGACAGGTTGAAAATCGTTCATCTCAAGGGTGAGAGATATAATAAGGCTGTGCAAGCCTGCTTGCTAAGCACAATCCCTTTGGCTGCTGAATCAACGAGATCCCATTTGCGGCGATCGCGTTTGCAAGATCACCTCTGCGAGATCATCTTTTGCGGGAGAATATCTTTCAAGTGGCTGAAAATTCTGTTTGGCAGGGGTTTTCAGACCCCGGATTGCATCGTTTAAATTTTTAAAGTTCTAAGATTTTTTTGAAATTTTGGGACTTAAAAAATTTGGACTCAATCATACCTCAAGCTGGATCAAAGCCATGCTCGACGCAATTATCATCATATCTTTCATCATAGCAGGGTCAGGAATTGGCTTTTTTGGCGTAGATTTATTACCCACCAGTACCCTCGAACAGGTCAACAACCTGGAAGGGCTAAGCTCGGTCACGGGCGGATTTGGCGCGTTGATTGGGCTGGCGATCGGCCTGGTGGCACAAACCGCCTACCGTCGCATTGAGCGCCAGGTGCGCGCCATGCCCGTCGATATGCTGCTCAGCCGTTCCGTGGGTCTGGTGCTAGGGCTTCTAGTCGCCAACCTCACCCTGGCTCCGATTTTTCTCTTGCCAATTCCCAGAGAGTTTGCCTTCATCAAGCCTCTGGCCGCCATTCTCGGCAGCGTCATGTTTGCCTTTTCGGGGGTGAACCTGGCTGATATTCATGGTCGCACCCTGCTGCGGTTGATTAACCCCAACAGCGTCGAAACCATGCTGGTGGCCGAAGGTACCCTCAAACCCGCAACCACCAAAATTCTCGACACCAGTTGCATCATCGATGGCCGTGTCGAAGATCTGTTGGGTACGGGCTTCCTGGAAGGTCAGATTCTCATCCCCCGATTTGTCCTGCAAGAATTGCAGCAAGTCGCCGATTCTTCCAATGACCAGAAGCGGGTACGCGGTCGCCGAGGACTAGATATCCTCAATCAAATGCAGGAAGCCTATCCCCAACGCATCGCCATCCATCCAGCGGACTACGACGATGTCTCAACGGTCGATGCTAAGCTGGTACGCCTCGCCCAGGACATCAACGGCACCTTATTGACCAATGACTACAACCTCAACAAGGTCGCCAGTCTGCAAAAGGTCACCGTCCTCAACATCAACGACCTGGCTCAATCCATGCGCCCCGCCTACCTCCCCGGCGACACCATGGATCTGAAGATTCTCAAGCAAGGCAAGGAACCCGCCCAAGGCGTGGGCTACCTCGATGACGGCACCATGGTCGTCGTCGAAGAAGGCGGCTCCCTCATCGGCGGCGCAGTCACCGTCGTCGTCACCGGCTCCCTCCAAACCTCCGCAGGCCGCATGATTTTTGCGCGGCCAGGGGCTTCGGTGATGGCATGAGGAAGGGGAAAGGAAGGGCGAAAGGGGAAGGGCGAAGGGCGAAAGGATGCCCATCAATCTCAACGGATCAAGACTCAACAGATCAAGATTCAACGGATCAAGACTCAACGGATCAAGACAGAGGAGATGATTAAAAACTCACCCCTTTCGCCTTTCCCCTTTCGCCTTTCCCCTTTCGCCTTTCCCCTTTCGCCTTTCCCCTTTCAATAAAACATCTTCCAATTTACTGATCCGTCCCCTCAGTCATGTTACGATCTGTGGCAATTCTGAATTTGTGTTGGAGAGGTACTTTTTACATGGAAGCAGTCATGCTGTTGGCTAAGTTGCCGGAAGCTTACTCGATTTTTGATCCCCTGGTGGATGTGCTACCGATTATCCCCGTTTTCTTCTTGCTGTTGGCCTTTGTTTGGCAAGCCGCTGTTGGTTTCAGATAAGTTACAAAATAAAATTTTCTTCCTCAGAAAGCTGGCTCTTACGGGTCAGTTTTTTTGTTGAGGAGTAAGGAAAATGAGGGGGAAAGGGGAAGGGGGAAAGGGAGAACAGGGATGGAGTTGAGGAGTGTCTTGGGAGAACATGGATTGGGACGCAGGTTTCCCAGAGATGCGATCGCCAAAAAAGCTGAAAGGCTAAGAGCGAATCAAAGAAGAACGCCATCTTCAAAGATCGTTTCTTTGTCTTCCCCTTCCCCTTGTCCCTTTCCCCTTTCCCCTATCTATCGAGCGCCAATCGTTTTCCCAAAAGCTGGACGCGCAGTCAGGCTTTGGTGGTAGTGGGCGATCGCACCATAGTCCCCATACTGAATCCCCAACATCAGCGGAATATAGGCCAGGAAGGCTCCTACAGCAACATCAGCGGCGGTGAAGCGATCGCCCACCAAATACTCTCGTTGCTCTAAATACTGGTTCAATGCGGTGAACAAGCGGGGCATTTCTTTTTCACGGCTGGATTCAACAAAGATGCCGGGGCCAAAGGTGGCGTTGGCGAACATAACCCATTGGGTGATTTCGGCGCGTCGTTCAGGGGTGGCGATCACTTTCTCGTGCTTGTCGGAGAGATAGAGCAAAATTGCACCGGATTCCCACAGCTTCAGGTCGCCGTCGATGATGCCAGGGACCTTGCCAAAGGGATTGACCGCGAGATAGTCGGGTTGACGGTGTTCGCCAGCCTGCATGTCCAGCAGGACATACTCATAGGGAACGCCCAGTTCTTCTAGATACCATTGCACAATGGATGCCCGACTGCGGGCACCGCCGTAGAGTTTTAGCATGGGACAATTTGTAAGTTGAACGTTGAAAGTCAAAAGTCAGAACAAATGATTTCACCTATCATCGAGGCGAACTCATTTGCATCGATATTTTAAGCTGCGTGGGGTAAATTCCCAAGAAAAGAGAGATGCGATCGCGGTAAGGGCGATCGCACCTCTCTTTTTCCCAAATCTGAATCCTAGAGAAAACTCTCATTCAGATCTTGCATGAGACTATCCACGAACAAATGCTGCTGGCGAATCACAAAATCCTTGTAGACACTTGCTTCTGTCTTTCAAGAACCTGAGATGGCTGCGCTCCAAGCCCGACCGCGAATGAATTGCGGTCTAATAGGTAAAACCCATTAAAATGGGTTGAAAGGCTTACCTGGAGAGCATTTCAGCCTCCGCAGTCCATTTCAATGGACTTTGGGCTAATAGCCCATGATTCATCTACGGGCGGGCTTGGAACGAAGCCAATCCAATTAAACGGCGGAGACTCTTAGAGCGTTTGGTGCGTATAAGCATGTTGCTTCACGTTGTCCTCTGCCTTGACCAAACGCTCAGAGTTTAGGACTCGCTTCCGTTCTGTGGAGAAATTGAAGTCTGATTTGCTGGTGCCGATCGGGATTAGTTCCTGGGCGATCGGGCGTACTTTGTAGGTGCGGGCGGCGGCGGTGGCGCGGAAGGCGAACTCATCGCAGAACTGGGCGGAGGCGGGAAATTCGGCGGGGCATTGGGGGTCGGCGTTGGGGAAGACGGTGCCGAGGGTGGTGGCGATCGCTTGTTCGTAGGAGGTGGGGATACCTTTGGCGATCGCTTCTAGGGCTGCTGAGGGAATGGGTTCCACCACTTGCACCTGATGCACTTCGCCGTCATCTTTAATGAAGCAGGTGGCAAGACCTAGCACCACATAGTCATCGGCAGTCAGGTCAGAAGTCTGGGGATAGATATCGGGAGTTGTCATAGCGGGTTTGTCGTCAGACCGTGTAAAAGACATCAGCCAATGTAAAAAACAAAGGGAACAAGTGTATGACACCTGCCCCCTTCATCCTAATGGTTATCTGACCCACCGTTTATTACGAATCTCTAACGCTAACCGCTACAGAGCGGTTCCTAGTAGGCTCCTTCTCCAGTAAAAACCACCCAAATTGTTCTCATTAAGATATAGAGATCTAGCCAGACTGACCAGTTGCGAACATAGTAGGCATCCAGGTTGACCCGGTCTTGGTAGGTGATATTGTTGCGGCCAGAGACTTGCCATAGTCCGGTGATGCCGGGAATGACGCGGGTATAGAGGGCAAACTTGTCGCCGTAGCGTTCAATTTCCTCATCGACGATCGGGCGTGGCCCCACCAGACTCATCTCGCCCCGCAGGACGTTCCAGAGTTGGGGCAGTTCGTCGAGGCTGGTGCGGCGGAGGAAGCGACCGATGCGTGTGACACGCGGATCGCGGCGGAGCTTTTGGTCTTTCTCCCAGGATTCCTGGAGTTCGGGGTGGAGGTCGAGGTAGTCTTGCAGGGCTTGGTCAGCGTTTTTCACCATGGAGCGGAATTTCCAGGCTTTGAAATGTTCGCCGCCCTGGCCGATGCGGGTTTGGCCGTAGAAGATGGGGCCGGGGGAATCCAGCTTAATCAAAATGGCAATGACGGTGATCATGGGCAGCAGCACCACGCCCCCCAGCAGCGTGGCCAGCAGATCGATCGAAAACTTAGCAAAGCGGGGGCCGGGCATCAGCAGGCGCTGGCGCACCTGGAGGCCGAGAATGCCGCCCATATCTTTGGCGGAAACCCAGAGGCTAGAAAAGTCGAACAGGTCTGGAATGATCAGCAAATGGGCAAAGGTGCCGCCGTAGCGCTCCAGGATTTGCAGCATCCGTTTGCGGGGGACGCTGGGCATGGCGACGATCGCATAGGGAATCCGCCGCACCTTGCCTAGGGTGGGAGCCATCGATACCGTACCGACGACGGGCACGCCATGCAGTTGTCCATGTTTCTGGGGGTCATCGTCTAGCACGAGGACGGGCTTGAGGCCGATGCCGGGACGCATTTTCAGGGTGCGAATCACCATTGATCCGGTGGTGCCTGCGCCGAGAACCATGACCGGGTAGCCCCACCAGCGGCGATGAGCAAAGAGCGATCGCATCAACGCCCGCCCCAGCAGCACCAGGACAATCGACAGCACCCAGGCCATGACAAATACACCGCGCGAATAAACCTCGCCTTCTCGCCGGAGAAAAACGGTGGCACCCAGCGCCAGGTAAATTAAGGTGGTGGAAAGACTAATCCAGCGCAGTTCATCCACGGGGCTAATGGCCACACCGGGGTATAAACCGCCTGTCGCATAGGCAATGATAAACAGGCAAACCACCGGAGCCAGTTGCCAATACAACGAGGGGTGAAACTGCCCGTCTAAAAATAGTCGGAGGTAGACACTCAAGATGCCTGCTAAACTCAGCGCCATCAAGTCCGTGGTGATTGTGATTGCCAGGGTTGGCCAGGAACGGGTTGAAATGGTCAAGGCTGAGAGTGCAGGTTGTAACGTTCGGTTAAGCTGCATTGCGAATTGATACTCCTCACGCTACTACTCTATGTCATTCCGGTGAGCTTTCAAACAAGCCAGCGCGGATCAAAAAGACCTAATCCACTGACTGGTCGGGGGGCGATCGCAGGTCTGAGTAGCACTGAACCCGCGATTTACGCTATTTGAAGCCATTGGCCGCATCCCCGATCAGGTCTAAAAAAGAACCAACCTAGAAAGCCGCAGGTTTAAACTCAGACAGCGCCCGGTCAACATACTGAGAAAACTTTTGACAGAAGCATTCAGGAGAAAATCGCTCCGCATTGAGCCGCGATAAGTCTGGATCAAAGACCGATGCCCCCTGTTCAAACTGTTGGACGGCCTGCATCAGGCTCTCAACGGTCTGCTCTTGGAAAAATACACCCGTTTTGCCCTCGATTACGGTTTCGGTGACACCGCCTTTGCCGTAGGCAATCACCGGGGCACCTGCGGCCTGTGCTTCTACTGGGGCAATGCCAAAGTCTTCTGCTGCTGCAAATACAAAGGCTTTGCAACGTTGCATATAATCGACGACGACTGCATCCGGTTGGTGCCCTAAAAGTTGCACATTCGGCCCAGCCAAGGCTTGCACCCGCTGCCACCCGGAGCCATCGCCAATCACCACCAGCGGCAACCCCAGTCGCGTAAAGGCTTCTACTACGAGATCCACACGCTTGTAGGGGACAAATCGGGACAAAATAAAATAAAAGTCGTCCCGCTGGGTCTTGGGCAGGAAGCGATCGATCGCCACCGGCGGATAAATCACCTCTGCGGGTCGTCGATAGGTCTTCCAAATTCGACGAGCGACAAACTGAGAGTTGGCAATGAAGTGATCCACCCGGCTAGCGCTAGCAAAGTCCCACAGCCTCATATAGTGCAGCAACATCTGCACAAAAAAGGAGCGCAGCCCCCGATTGAGCTTGGCTCCCTTGAGATAATCTTGCTGCAAGTCCCAGGCGTAGCGAATGGGGGTATGGACGTAACAGATATGCAGTTGATCCGGGTGGGTAATCACGCCTTTGGCCACGGCATGGTTGCTCGACAGCACCAGATCATAGGCAGAAAGGTCAAATTGTTCAATCGCCAAGGGCATCAACGGCAGATATTGCCGGAATTTGGGGTTGGCGAAGGGTAGTTTCTGGATGAAGGAAGTTTGGACGGACTTATGCTGTATGAAATCTTTCAGTGCGTCTGGCAAAAATTCCACGAGGCTGAACAAATCGGCTTCTGGATAGATCGATAAAATCTGCTCAACCACTCGTTCTGATCCGGCATAGGTGACCAGCCATTCGTGAATGACTGCGGTTTTCATTCAAATCTCCTGGGGAGTGGGTTGGATAGGCGAAGGGGGAAAGGCGAAAGGCGAAAGGGGGGATGGTTGGTGAGGAAATGGAAGATAAAGCGGGACGGTGAATGTTTACCTTGATTTTGAGACAGAGAATCCTTAGGAGATCCCTAGATCAGGACGGCGAAAAATGAGAAAACATCGCTGCTTAGCCAGTGAACCCCCTTTCGCCTTTCCCCTTTCGCTTTTCCCCTTCCGGTGGGGTTTTTGTCTCGTGCCAGAGTAGAGTATGATGCTGCATTGGAGCGATCGCCCGAAAATGTCAGCCCAATCCTTAGAATAAAGGATGCTACAAGATCGGCGGTCTGGCTTGCAAGCCGGGTTGGGGTTCAAGATTCTTATTATTTCCTGAACTGGGGGAGCGTCTGGCGTTAAATTCGGTGGGAATGCTTA
>JALOOP010000333.1 GCA_025454315.1 Oculatellaceae cyanobacterium Prado106 | reverse complement strand
TTTGGGGTTTCAGGTGGTGTGGGCGACTTTGGCGATGCGATCGGATGTGCAGGTGAGCCGATTGTTTACCGATGTGCATGAACCATTGCCTGCTCAGCCTGAATTACTAGGGTTTTCGCTGTCCTGGGAATTGGATTATGTTCATATTTTGAATTTGCTGGAGTTTTTGGCGGTGCCTTTGTGGGCAGGCGATCGCACCAACGCTCACCCCCTTGTTTTTGGCGGTGGCCCTGTGCTGACGGCCAACCCCGAACCCTTCGCCGACTTTTTTGATGTGGTTTTGCTGGGCGACGGTGAAAATTTGCTGGGTGAATTCATTGAGGCTTACCAGGAAGTTCGGCAAGCCGATCGGTTGACCCAATTGAAGCGATTGGCACAGGTACCTGGAATTTATGTGCCGAGCTTGTATCAGGTCACCTTTGAGTCCGACGGGGGTTCCGTCGTCAAGCCTGTCGATCCTGACGTGCCTGTCTCGATTCAGAAGCAAACCTATCGCGGCAATACTCTGTCTACTTCTACGGTGGTGACTGAAAAAGCCGCCTGGGAGAGCATCTATATGGTGGAGGTCGTGCGGAGTTGTCCGGAGATGTGCCGCTTTTGTTTGGCCAGCTATCTGACGCTGCCTTTTCGGACGGCTAGCCTGGAAGGATCGTTGATTCCGGCGATCGCCAAAGGTCTCACCGTCACCCAACGCCTGGGACTTCTAGGCGCATCGGTCACCCAACACCCCGAATTTGACGAACTTCTAACTTATCTCGCTCAGCCCCAGTTTGATCAGGTGCGGCTGAGTCTCGCTTCTGTTCGCACCAACACCGTAACACCCAAACTAGCGCAAACACTGGTCAAGCATGATAGCCGTTCAATTACGATCGCCGTGGAAACCGGGAGCGATCGCCTCCGCCAGGTGATTAACAAAAAGCTGACCAACGATGAAATTATCCAGGCCGCAATCAATGCCAAAACAGGCGGACTCAGTGCCCTCAAACTCTACGGCATGGTGGGCATTCCCGGTGAAGACTGGAGCGACCTGGAACAGACGGTAGAAATGCTGCGACAGATCAAAAAAGCGGCTCCAGGACTGCGGCTGACCTTTGGATGCAGTACCTTTGTGCCCAAGGCTCATACCCCGTTTCAATGGTATGGCGTGACGGCGGATGCGGAGAAGCGGCTGAAGTTTTTACAGAAGCAACTGCGCCCTCAGGGAATTGATTTTCGACCTGAAAGCTATAACTGGTCGGTGATTCAAGCGTTGATTTCACGGGGCGATCGCCGTCTCTCCCATCTATTAGTCTTAGTCCGGCACTACGGTGACAGTCTGGGCAGCTATCGGCGAGCCTTCAAGGAACTGCGTGGAAAACTGCCCGATCTCGATGGATATGTCCATGACAATTGGCCAACGGAGCGGGCACTTCCCTGGCAGCACCTTCAAGGGCCGTTACCAGAGGCAACGTTGCTGAAGCATTTAGAGTCGAGCCTTGCCGTTTAGGTTGAAATTTTGGGATTGCTGAATTTCTCTGAGTTACTCTATGAAATCTCATTGTCCCGTGGGGTAGGCATCTTGCCTGCTTGGGATCAACAATGAACCATCATAGACAGATTCAGCAACGCCTTCTTCTGATTCCGAAGGGTTATGGCTGTCGCTTAACCACCATGCACTGAATTGGTCATCGAAGGTGGATTGGTTAATTTCCGTCGAACGATCAACTGACGCAATCGCCAAAGAAACAGCCCTGCCACAACTGCGATCGCAACCGATTGCCCAATCCATAACCCCAAACTGCCCAGCCCCAACTGAAAGCCTAACCCATAGCCAACCGATAACCCGACTCCCCAATAGCCCAGCACATTCAGAATCATGGGAATCTGAGTGTCTTGTAGCCCTTGAAGAGAGCCATATACCGCTTTTTGGAAGCCATCTAGGACTTGGGCGATCGCAGCAACGATCAGGAGGGGTAATGCCAAAGTAATAATCGCAGCATTATCTGGGTTTTGCACATCCAGGTAAATGCCAATCACCTGTTTAGGAAAGAGCAAGAAAGCAACCGATACACCCAGCACAAACATTGTACTCAGCCCCACACTCACCCAAGCGGCCTGTTGAATCCCCATGAAATCGCGTTTTCCAAGCCATTGTCCGACCCGCACAGTCGTTGCAAAGGAAATCCCCAACGGAACCATAAAGACAACCACGATCGTTTGAAACACAATTTGATGCGCGGCCAAAACTTCTGTGCCCAAGGTTCCCATCCAGAACATGATGACCATGAAAAAGCCCGCTTCTAACCCAGAAAACACGCCGATCGGGATGCCGACCCAAACTAACTCCCAAAGAATCCGGGGGCGAATGCGATGCAGTTCCTGAAAGATACGATACTCTCTGAGCTTAGGGTGCAACAGAACATACAGAGCTAACACAATGAACATCACCCACCAGGACAGCACACTGGCTAATGCCAATCCCGCTAACCCCATTTGAGGAAATCCAAATTGACCAAATCCCAAAATGTAGTTCCAAATGATATTAAAGACCGTCCCCGCAACCACAATCAGCATGACTGGACGGGCTTGAGATAGCGCTGAAACCGTTGCTCTTAGTGCCGCAAACCCAGCAACCGGAAACAATGCCCACAGCATAATGTCCAGGTAGAGATTAGCAAACTGGACTGTAGTCTCAGTTTGTCCAGCGTGGATCATCCAGCGATCGAGATGTCCGGTTAGCAGCATCATCGGCATCGCCACCAGTAAAGCGAGCCAAAGTCCCTGACGTGCAACTTGCTGAATGCGACTTTTCTGCCCTGCACCAAAGGCTTCTGCCACCAGGGGACTCACGCCCATGACCATGCCGCTCGTCGCAGTCATAATCGACAGAAAGATAATGGCTGCAAGTCCACCTGCTGCCAACACATCGGTTCCCATTCTGCCCATCATCACGGTATCGGCAAATCCGGTTGCAGATTGGGCGACTTGGGCGCTGGCTAGGGGAACTGCGAGTTTAAGGAATTCACGAATTTCGGACTTTAAGGGAGATCGCGTCGTTGTACTCAACATGATGATGAATCTCTGAATGGAATGATGGATAAAAAGATGGAATGATGGATAAAGAGCAATCAAAACGGATTGGATAGAAATCTTTAGCAACTAACTTTGGGAACGATGAAATGTCCATTAGAAAGCTGCCGACGATTGATGAAAGAGTCATCATCGAAATAGTGGCGCAAATACTGATCGGGCTTGACGGTTGTAGCGATCGCAGGGATCTCCATCAAACGATCCCGATGTCGAGAAAGGTTAGGGAAATCGCGCCAATATTTCAGACTGGTATACAGCACCGGGTAATAGGCAATATCAAACCGAACTGCTGTTGTGAAGAGCAGACAATCTGCCTCAGTCAACTGGTCACCCACGATAAAGCAGCGATTTTCTAGCTGGCGATCGAGTTTTTCTAGAGCGTCAAATAGCTGCAACAGTTCGGCTTCGTACATTGCTTGGCTAGTTGCCATTCCCACTCGATAAACGCCCAGGTTAATCGCTTGAGTAATCATTTCATTGGCTCGATCGATTTCGGGGCGAAGATGTTCAGGGTAGAGATCTGCTTCAGCTTGTTGATGGCCAAATGCCAGATTCATTGCCCGCATTATGTCAAAGGAATTATTGCTGACAATGGTTTCCGTCGCCCTATCCCATAACACCGGGACGGTGACTCGACCCGTATAATCTGGGTGGGAACGCTGATATAGCTCATACAAAAACCGAGAATCATAGAGTTTGTCGGCGGTTACACCCTCATAGGGACTGGGATGTTCAGGGGTTGCAAAGCTCCAACCCTGCTGCCTGCTCAAGTATGGATCGACGACCGACATTGACAGATGGTTCTCCAATTTGAGCAGCGATCGCGTCAGGATGACACGATGAGCAAAGGGACAAGCATAGGAAACATATAGATGAAACCTTTCTGGAGACTGCTTAAAAGTGTCACTGTCCAGCTGATTGTTGTAACCACTTTTCCCGAATTTTTCAGCCAGTTTATCGTCTAGTTCAATGCACTGATGCCATCTTCCAGCAATTAAACCTCGCATTTTTCACCTACATTTTTTCACGGAATAGTAGATTGATTTTTGTTGTGAACTGTGTAACCATCATCATGGTTAATTTGTCTTCTGCTTGGATTGTTTTTCAGATTCCGGCATGAAAAACAGAGAACCCACGAGAAATAAGAGTCCTTCTGACAGATGCAGTAAGGCGGCAGGTGAGAGATGACTCGCAACCTCAGAGAGTGCATCAAACAAAAATAAACTTGAACCAATCAGAAACAACCAACTTGCAATCAATACACGCTTTCCCATAAAATTGACCTCCAAAATCTACGGCTTAGGCTTAAAGAGACACAGGTGCAGAGGTATGTTCATGCACAATCAACCATTTGCCATCGTGTTGTTGCCACAGATCAGTTTGGCGACCCTCTGCTTCGATCGGTTGACCATTGTTCAACGTGGCGGACAAGTGATAAGTAAACGTTGTCCAAACTAAATCGCCATTGCGAGTAGCGTGCAGATCATCATGGGCGGTCAATTGAAAGCGATCGAGCTTGTCAAACAGATGGGTTTGAATGCCTGCTTTGAATGCCTGCCAGCCCTGATACTTCAGCGGTGTAGCATCATAGACAACTAGATCTGGATCATTGAGAAAAAAGGCTGCAACTGCCTCCGGATCTTGAGTATTCCAGGCGGCATAGCTTTGGTCAGTTAGCTGTTTGAAGAAAACGTCATCTGCGGATTGAGTTGCTGCGAACGCAGGCTGAACTTGAATGGACAAACCGAACACCAGTAGCGTAATCGGCAGTAATCGCTTCAAAAATTGAATACATTTCATGGAAAAACCTCACACCTTCACTTAAAAATTTGAACCGAGTTCAATGTCTTGCAAGAACGACAAGGTTGCTTGCGGATTCCAACCGAGTTGCTGTTTCGCTTTATCAGCCGAAGTTTGGTTGTTGATGGAGAAAAACATGGCGATCGCGCTTCCCCAGACCAATTCTGCTTCTGCCTGCAAAATGGATACGATGGGATAGTTCACGACTTGACTGATGGCTTGGGCGATCGCTTTTTCGGTAATTCCTGATTCTGCTCCTGCATGAAAAACGGAGCCTGCGATCGCTCGTTCTAGTGCCAGTACATAGAGTTGAGCGACATCTTCAACATGAACCGCCGAAACTTGATGTTCTCCAGATTCAATGTACTGCACAGCTTGTCTTTCCTGTGCGGTAGCCATTCGAGTTGGAATGTAGCTCGTCCCGCCACCACGCCCGTAGATATAAAGCGGCAAACGCAAAACCGCACTCCGAATATTTTGTTGAGCAGAATCTAGAACGAGTTGTTCGGCTTTAGCACGTTCAGCCAGGAGAAAGCCTTGTGCAATGGGATACGCTTCATTGGCGATCGTCGATCCTGTATCTCCCAAAACGCTTGTATCTGAAGTCGTGATCAAAGGTTTACCAGAACCTGCTAATGCCTGAATAAACGCCTGGATCACTTGACAATCTGCTTGAACCGCATTTGACCAATTCTCAAAATCGTGAATAAATGCAGTATGAATGACTCCATCAACTTGCTGTGCTGCGGCTTCCAGCCGTTCAGGATTCTGCAAATCTCCCAGGAAGGGTTCAATCCCTCGTGCCTCTAGTTGAGCCGCTGTAGCCCTGCTTCTAGCCAACCCAACAACGCTATATCCTGCGGCTTGAAGTTTCTCAGCAACAACACTTCCAATGTAACCTGTTGCACCTGTTAAAAAGACTCGCATTGTTTCTCCTCCTCAATTTAGGCAGTAATTTAGGCAGTGACTAATTGATTGATTCGGGTCTGAGCAGTCGCGATCGAATCCGCTAGTTTTTGTCCGCCATACTCATCGTTTTCCACATCCACAAAGGTCATGTCCGTTATCCCCAGCATGGAAAACGCCTCTCTGAGATAGGGCGTGAGAAAATCGCGTTGAGCATTCCGACCCCCAGGCGCAAACCCACCATCGCCTCGCGCGGAAATGATGAACATTTTCTTGCCGTGTACCAGCGGTTTGTAGGGGAATTCTGGATTTTCCTCCGGAATATAAGCCCAGGTGCGATTGATGCGAACGATGTTATCAATGTAGGCTTTGAATCCACTGGAAATCGTCCAGTTGTACATCGGCACACCCATCACATAGAGATCGGCGGCTAAAAACTCATCGACCAATTCATCACTGATTCGGAGTGCGTCCCATAATTCTGGAGTCCGTTGCTCGGGTGGCGTGAAGGCAGCAGCAATCCAGGCTTCGGTGACATGGGGAACTGGATTGCGTCCAATATCGCGGTAAGTCACCGTATCTCCAGGATGAGCTTGTTTCCATTGTTCGACAAAGGCTCTGGTCATCCGTCGAGAATGGGATCGCTCTCCGCGTGGACTGGCATCAAGATGAAGAATGTGAGCCATTGAGAACCTCCTTTAAGATTTGTAATTCAATCCGCTACAATTACAAATTAAAGAAAAGAAACGTTTCGGAATATCTGAATCTTGCGCGATTGTCAAAATCTTGCGGTCAGTTTTGAAAAGGAGCAAAACCTGTATGGCAAACCGAGTTCAGGCAAGCAATGCCCCTCCCATCCCCACGCCGATCGCATCGAGTCAAGCGCTCGATTGGCAACCGCTGCTGGTTGAAGAGTTCCAGCAACCGCCTGGAGGGACAGAAGTGCTTGAAGCTTGGACAGGGCATACGATCGCATTGTGCTTAGCCCCACGTCCGCATCGGATTCAGCAGGTTGTGGGCGATCGCCGCTACACCGGACTCTATTCCAAAGGCGACATTTCCATTACTCCGGCTGATATTCCGGCTTCCTATCGTGCAGAAGGCGACGATCACTATTTGCATGTGCAGATCCCGGCTCAATTTCTACAATCCGTGGCTCAACAAGCCCTGGAACTTGACCCAGATCGCGTGGAACTGATGACAGAATTTCGCGTGCGTGATCCCCAGTTGGAACAAACTTTGATGCTACTGCGAGCGGAACTGCACAAGGGCGGTGGTTGGGTTGGACGGTTGTATGTGGAATCGTTAGCAAATGTCTTAGCGGTCAATTTACTGCGCGAGTACTCCAGCACCCAACCTCGTGTGGTGCAATACGCGGGAGGATTGGGCGATCGCAAGATTTTACAAATTTCAGATTATATCCATGCCCATTTGGATCAAGAGATTAAGCTGGCAGATTTAGCGAATCTAGCTGGCATCAGTCCATATCATTTCAGTCGCCTCTTCAAGCAATCGCTGGGGATCTCACCTCACCAGTATTTGCTTCAGCAGCGAGTGGAACGAGCCAAGCAATTGCTGAAAAGCTCGAAATCCGCGATCGCAGAGATCGCTTTGCAATGCGGATTCAATAGCCAAAGTCATTTGGGCAAGGCTTTTCGAGAGGTTACAGGCATGACTCCTAGCGACTATCGAAGAAATTAGCCACTATCAGCCACTATAGGGTGGCTAATACAACCTGAGTCAGCATAACACCCCATCAAAGCGCTTGGATTGGATTCAATGATCTCAGCCGTGAACAGAGGTTTATAGCGGTGATGTTGGGTTGCACTGCACTTCACCCAATCTACAACCTACGGAAATGGGTTAGGCTGCCAGATGAATACCTAGCGGAACCCAGCGATTCTGGGAAGTAATTCCCGGAATCACTGGATTCCGCCAGATTCTAATGCCCCGATTTATTAGTTAACTTAGTTAGCTTTCATTAATGGATTTTATCTAATAGTCCGCAATTCACTCGCAGATGGGCTTGGAACGCAGCCCTCTCAGACGCTTGAGGAATGAAACATGCGCCTGAGAGGGCTGCTATTCGCCAACAGCAGACAATCTGAGGGACTTTGAGAAATTCCTAGCCTCCTCTTGGAAGGCTTGGCTTCCCCAAAGTTGGGGGCTGGGGGGCACGGTATCCAGAAGGAAACTCAGAACTTGAGTGTACAGGGTCGCTCCAATCCGAGAAATGACCTAGTTGCCACCTACGCTGATTTGGGACTTGACCTGGAGTTTGCCATCATCGGCGATCGTCCAGACATCGTAATTGCCCACCACATCCCCCTGAGCGTTAAAGTCTGTGGTGCCACTCGCGCCTTGGTAGTTGATGTCTTTGCCTTCGCGCACCAGCGTCAGCGCTTGACAGACATCCGTGACCTCTTCGCCAGGGGCATCGGCCACTTCCCGGATTTTG
>JALOOP010000332.1 GCA_025454315.1 Oculatellaceae cyanobacterium Prado106 | reverse complement strand
CCTTTCCCCCTTCCCCTTTTCCCCTCCTCCCCACTCCCTACTCCCCCCAAAGATATGGCACGTCAAATTATTCGGACAGAGCAAGCTCCTGCGCCCGTTGGGCCTTACAATCAGGCGATCGCAGCCACCGGACAGATGATTTTTGTGGCAGGGCAAATTGCGCTGCATCCCCAGACCGCTGAGATTGTGGGGGAGTGCAGTGTGGCGCAGCAGACCGAACAGGTGATGCAGAATCTGAAGGCGATTTTGGATGCGGCTGGGGTCACCCTGGAAGATGTGGTGAAGACTTCGGTGTTTCTCGCCGACATGAACGATTTTGCGGCCATGAATGAAGTGTATGCCCAGTATTTTGCCGCCGAAACCGCCCCTGCCCGAGCCTGTGTCGAGGTCGCTCGCCTCCCCAAGGATGTCCTCGTCGAAATCGAATGCATTGCGGTGAAGGGCTAAGTTCCTTAAAAAAGCGAGGGAGGCTGCATATTGTACAACCTCCCTGCTTCTTGATTTTCATATTAACCGCAGAGACGCAGAGACGCAGAGGGTGGATGGGTGGATGGGTGTTGCAATGGATGCCTTCTCTTAAACACAAGAAATGCAACAGAAGAGAATTTTTAGATGGCTGAATGAGTCCACCCTCCCTTACCCATCCACCCATCCACCCTGTTACCCATCCACTCCCTACTCCCCACTCCCTCAAGACGAAAGCAATTGCCGAACGGCCTTGACCAAATCGCCGGGATGGAATGGCTTGGTGATGTAGGCATCGGCTCCTTGCTTCATGCCCCAATAGCGATCGAACTCTTCGCTTTTGGTGGAGCAGATGAGGACGGGGATATTTTGAACGGTAGGGTCATTTTTGATCCAGCGGCAAAGCTCGTAGCCATTCATCTGAGGCATAATCAGGTCGGTGATGACCAGATCGGGGGCTTTGAGTTGAATTTTTTCTTTGGCTTCGACTCCGTTGGTTGCTTCCACGACTTTTAGGCCGCTCGTCTGCAAAATTTCGGAGAGCATCTGCCTCAGGGTTTGACTATCATCCACGATTAAAACTGTACTCATATCCGCTCTAATGCCCTCACATGTCCGAAAATACGGAGCAGCCCCATGATGTCCTGGCAGTTTTCGGGTTTTGTGAGGTAGGATACCCCCTCGACCCTGCTGGTCTGACCACTGATCTGACTACTGATCTGACCACTGATTCGTCTGTCCACTCGTAGAATGCCCAAACAAAATTTTTCTCTCTGCATCTGCCTAATTCTCTTTCAGTATTCCCAGAACAGGTAAAACTTCTGACTGATCGGGGAACCAATTTGGCAAGGAGAGGGGGGGAAAAGGGACATTGCTGAATCTAGAGATAAACTTGTGCGCGGCTATTGCACGGCAATACACAAATTCATGCTATTAATCCCTAACCTTGCAAAAAAAGGCTCGGTAAATACGGAAAGCACCAGATCAACTGATACGGAAGAAGGTCATGACGCTACTGGATTTACCTAAATCGAGCTTCCGTACAGATTGTGAGGCTTTATAAAGATTTTATGTAGATTGCCAGATTCAATGAAGGATGCACGGAGATCCTAGGGAAAATCCTCCGGAATTGGTATCCTCGTTAGAGAAAGGATATGGGGAATGTTTGGTTGCACAACCTTTGATTGAATAATCCTTTCAATCATTTAGCTTCATCTACCATTTAGCTTCATCTACCATCTTACTGAACGAGTCTAGATTTCCATTCCCTTTCCGTAGCTTTGTGAATTGGGCAAATCGGCATCGGGCAGATGATTAAACAGATCATTTCTAGATTCACCAACGCCACTTGAATAGGGTTTGAGGCGGATCATTGAGCAGTTTCAGCAGGGACAAAGAGCCTTGCGTAGGCAGTGTATCAGCCAGTATAAATCGTCACCAATCTATTCTCACGTCCGTACTTTCATTGTACCCACTCATACTCAACCACTCGTGATTTGGGCTTGCAGATAGGCTGTAGGTTGACATTCGGGTTGGCATTGCTGTGGCATTATGTATTTCCGTCTAACTTTAAGTTGTAAATATGATCACTTCTCATCTCAATGATGCGATCGCCGCTTGTGAGCAAGCCTTACGTGAGGGTCAGAACTTTGGTGAAGCCTGTCGTTCTTTGGGAATGATGCTGCAAAGTTCAGGCCGATTTGAAGAAGCGGTGGTTTGGCAAGCTCGTTCGTTACAAGATCCGCCCAATGCAGTCGAAATTTATGCTGCACTAGGCGGGCTGTATGCCGCTCAGCAATTGTGGTCAGAAGCGATCGCCGCCTACCAAACTTGCCTCAGTCTTGATCCCAACTACGCCGAAGCTTATCGTAGTCTAGGCAGTATTTACGCCAGTTTGGAAGAACCCGAGTTGGAAGCGATCAACCGTTTTCAGGCGGTGAAATTGCAGCCAAGCTGGGCGACCGCCGACAATCAGTTTACCTTGGGCAATTCGCTGATGGCGGTGGGTAAGGTGGAAGAGGCGATCGTCTGTTATCAACGGGCGATTGAACTGCGGCCTGAGATGCTAGAAGCGCATTATGACCTGGGGGTGGCGTTCAATCAACTCCAGCAGTGGCCATTGGCAGAAGCCGCCTTTTTACAAGCGCTACAGATTAACCCGAACCATGCCCCTTCGCACTATGGCTTGGGCAAACTCGCCGAACAGCAGGAGCAATTTCCCAAGGCTCTGGCAGCCTATGGTCAGGCGGCTCAACTCGATCCAGAGTCCGCTAACATTCACTACAGTCTTAGCGGCATATTGATTCAACTCAAAGACTGGCAAGCGGCACTACCCGTTTGTCAACGTGCGGTGGAATTGGTGCCGGATCAATCCTGGGGACATCATAATTTGGGTTATGTTTACCTGCACAATCAACAGTTTGCAGCGGCGGCGGAAAGCTTGCAACGGGCGATCGCCCTCAATCCTGATTTCTCCTGGAGTCATTACCATTTGGGCGATGCTTGTACAAAACTGGAGCGGTGGGAAGAGGCGATCGCAGCCTATCGTCGGATGATCCAGTTAGATGCAGAGTTTCCCTGGTCGTACCACAATCTAGTGGATCTTCTACTGCGCTTGAATCGCTGGGACGAGGCGATCGCCACCTCCACCTTGCTGCTCTCCCAAGGACAGCGACATCCCTGGATTTTTAGCCAACTGGGGCGTGCGCTGGTTCAGAAGGGCGATATGCATCGCGCGGCAGCCTGCATTCAAAAAGCTTGTATGCTGCGCGGCTGGGTGCAGTGTGAGCAAAAAGGGTATCAATTTACTCAAGATTGGTTCTCCCACAACATTCCCATTCTGGAACAGTATCTGCGTCCTTATATCCGGCAACCGAATCTGCAATTTCTAGAGATTGGCAGTTATCAGGGCATGTCCACCTGTTGGTTTTTGGATCAGATTCTCAGCCATGAAACGGCTCGTTTAACCTGTATTGATCCCGACTATCAGCCTGAGTTTGCCATCAATCTCGATCGCAATGGTGTCAACCATAACGACACAGTCGGTAAACTGACTCAACTAACGGGGCGATCGGATGAAATTTTGCCGACCTTGGACGATGCTGCCTACGACGTGATGTATGTCGATGGCTGTCACTGGGCGGACTATGTTCGTCATGAGGCGACTCTGGCTTGGCGCTTACTCAAACCGGGTGGACTGATGATTTTTGATGATTACCAGTGGAGTGATCCGAACTATCCCGGACAGGATACTCAGATTGGAATCGATGCGTTTCTAGCGACGGTGCATGACCAGTTCGAGGTCGTTCACCAAGGTTATCAAATTATTATTCAAAAACTTACCGCTTAGAGTTTCTCTTCTCATGTTCAAACCGATTCAGCCTCATTTTCCCAAGTTTCGCCATTTTTTTGCCCCAAAATCTCAGCGTAACCCTATCATGTCAAAAGATCAGCCCGAACTCAATGGCGGTCGTTCACTCCCCTCGGATGGAACGACGGAGAATGGAAACGGCTCTGGAAGCGAGCATCAGAACCTGGAGCAGGGCTATTTTTGGCGGGTGAAAACTTCTGCAACTGCGGTAGCAGAAATGAACACTTCCGAAGCAGCCACAGAATCAGGTTTAGAAGCCATTACAGAAGCCATTACAGAAACTGGTACGGAAGCTGGTACGGAAGCCGGCACTGAAGCTGGCACTGAAGCTGTGGCAGAAGCAGGTTTAGCATTTTTCCCAGAGGTGATCGCAGCAACAAATCCAGAAACAGACTCTGAAGGTTCTTCTGGGGAATCTTTAGTCGATCCTCTGGCCAGCGTGTCGTCGTCATTTGCACAGGTGGATGCTTATTTAGCCAGTGTGACTGAACTAGATATAACGCCCTCCTCACCATCCTCCGATTCAAATCCCCAGCCCCCATTCCAGGAGTTGCAGCCAATCCTATCTGTTACTTCTAATGAAGGAACTGCGGATGAAGGGATTGCGGATGAAGCCACTGCCCGGATTCAATTTCAACTGGGGAATGACTGCTTGCAGCGTGGGGAACTGGAGGAGGCGATCGCCCATTTTCGGCGATCGATTCATTTGGATGCAACTTCAGCAGAGGTGTATCAGCAGTTGGCAGAGACGTTGAGTCGTCAGGGCAAGTTGGCGGAAGCAGCAACCTGCTATCGGGTAGCGATTGAACTGACGACAGCAGCGGCAGCCCTGGAAACTTCTTCAGAAGGCGATGCGGAGGATGCCAACCCGGTTCTCACGAATGGAGACAGGGTTGGGGAAACGGTCACTAGCGCGGATGCTGGAGCGGAGACTGACTCCTCCGCCAGTACCACAATTACGGTCACGAGTTCCAGAGTGACCATCAAGAAGGATGAAATAGCTCCGGCAGAGAAAGGGGCATTGTCGGAGATGACTTGGTTCGAGGAGGCAGCATTCTATCTGCAACAGGGTGAAGTGCTGTGCGATCAGGCAAAGTGGGATGCAGCCTTGAGTGCTTGTCAGCGGGCATTCAAAATTTTGGGTTCTGAAACCGCAACGGTTTGTTTACTGATGGGAAGAGCTTACCTGGGGGTTGGTCAACTTCAAGAGGCTGAACAGGCGTTCAAAAAAGCATTAGTACTATTGCCCAATTCCTCGGAGGCTCACGCCCGTATGGGCAGCCTGTATGTGGCGCAGCAAAAATGGCAGGCGGCGATCGCGGCCTATCAGGAAGCGATTCGCCTCTATCCCAAATTTGCTGGAGCCTATTGGAAACTGGCTGAGGTACTGCGGCAGGTGGGCGAACTGGAAAAATCAGCGGAATGCTGTTACCGGGCGCTGCAACTAGAACCGGGCTGGGCCAGTGCAGCGGAGCATGTGCAGTTGGGGAATGCCCTTGTCCGGTATGGCAGGGTAGAACAAGCGATGCGCTGCTATCGTCAGGGGTTGCAGCTCGACTCCAGTTCTGCGGAAGCTTACTATGGGTTGGGGGAGTCCCATGCTCGACTCGGCAACTGGCAAGCGGCCATTACAGAGTTTGTCCGAGCAACGGAGTGTCAGCCTCAGAACGCGATTGCCCATCACGGTCTGGGTAAAGCGCTTGCCCAACAGGGGCGTTGGGAGGAAGCGGCAGCCTGCTTTGAGCAAACGACTAAACTGGAACCGGAAGGGACTTTGGGCTATCTGGAGTTGCGTCAGGCGCTGATCCAATTGAATCGCTGGCAAAAGATGATGCAGAATGCTAGCTTCCAACGAGGCTTAGGCCGTGCCCTGGCTGCTTCCGACCGTTGGGAAGAAGCGATCGCCTGTTATCAGCGAGTTTTAAGTTTAGAACCTACCGTTGAAGCCTACATTGCAATGCGGGATCTGCTGGTAAAACAGGATCGCTGGCAAGAGGCACTGCCTTATTGTAAAAAGGTTACGCAACTTCAGCCCGATTCTGGACAGGCGTTTCACGTTTTGGGAGATGCTTTTAATGCTCTCCAGGACTGGGAAAACGCGGTGAAGGCATTTCAATATGCGATTCAACTCAATCCAGAGTTTTCCTGGTCTTATAACAATTTAGGCGATGCCCTGATTCAACTCAAACAATGGGATAAGGCTGCGATTGTGCTGCAAAAAGCGATCGCCCTCAATCCGAATTTTGCCTGGTCGCACTACAACCTGGGAGAGGTGTGGTATCAGCTAGGTCAAGTGGATGAGGCGATTGTCACTTATCAAAAAGCTCTGAAGCTTGATCCTGAGCTACCCAGAGTCGAACACAAATATTACAGTGCCTTACATCAACGAGCCAAAGGGGATATTAAAAATATTCTCAGCTACTATCTGCGTACCATCCAGGAAAATCCCAATGATCCGGAGCCTTTTCATCAGGCGATCGAAATTCAGCCTCACAATGCCGATTTATATGCTGGGCTAGCTCAAGCCTTAGTTCGCCAGAACCAATTGGAACAGGCCAAAGTCTTTTATGAGATTGCCTTACAGATCCAACCCAAGCAGGCTAAAGTCCTTCCGACCCTGGAACAATGGTTGATACAACAACAGCGGGTTGTTCCCCCACAATCCCCCCACGCCCTGCAATCGCACCTGACGCTGGATACCGCATCTGACCTGATTACGCAAAACGGTCTTTTTAATGAACAGTACTACCTCAGCCGCTATCCTGAGGTTACAGCCTCTGGAATGACGCCACTGCATCACTATCTTCAAGTTGGAGCCAAACAAGGATATTCGCCGAATCCTTTGTTTGATAGTACCTATTACTTAGACCAAAATCCAGATGTTGCAGCTGCCGGAATTAATCCTTTAGCCCATTACTTGTATTGTGGTGCAGCAGAGGGACGAGACCCCCATCCGCTCTTTCAAACTCTATTCTATTTGCAACAGCATCCGGATGTCTTGGGTGAGGAGATCAACCCCTTGGCACACTATCTGCAGTATGGCTTAGCCGAAGGTCGAGTAGCACTTTCGGTCGATCGGGTACTGGCTATTTTGCAGGGTATGGTTCAGGACAAAACTGATGCTCCCTATCTTCGCTGCATCAACGGAACCCCCGCTGATTTCCGCTCTCGTGAAGGAAGTGCCACCCGAGCAAAAGTAGGAGTCTACTGCAATTCCTCAGGTAACTACTTCATGGCTGAAATTGCAGATTTCCTGGCTGCCGCGTTTCGTGAGATTGGACTAACCGCAATTCGGCTGTGCGAAACCGATCGTCGCCCAGATGACATCGATTTGGATGTGATTGTTGCACCCCATGAATTCTTTTATCTGGGGGTGGGGCCAGAATGGCAGGATTTGCCTTGGGTTGCGCGATCGGTCATGGTGAACGTGGAACAACCCCACACTAGCTGGTTTGCCAAAGCCCTTCGCTTCTTGCAGCAGGCTCAACTGGTACTAGACATTAATGTTAAATCTGCCGCAATTTTAGACACGCTAGGAATTCCTTCTTATTTCCTGCCGCTCGGATATCTGCCCCATTATGAACCTTTTGCTCCTGGTGCCTCCCTCTCGGATCTGCATGCGTTGAGGGGGTTGCCCAGATCCGTTCGAGAGTTTCAGCCCTATTTCAGCGAATCATTGCAGCATCGGCCTATCGATCTCCATTTCATTGGCACCTTGAGTCCTCGCCGAGAGGAGTTCTTTGCGAAAAATGCAAGCTGGATGAGCCGATTCCATTGCTTCTGGCATATTCCGCCTGTTGATGGACCGTTAATTCAGGGCAAAGACCAGGCGCTAGATACGCGATCAGTCATTGGGCTGAGCCAGCGGAGCAAGATTCTGCTGAACATTCATCGCGAAGAGATTCCTTACTTTGAATGGCATCGCATCATCTTCCATGGTTTGTGGCAGAAAACCCTCGTGGTAACAGAACCTTGTCATGATGTGCCCGATCTCATTCCTGGTGAACATTTTGTTGAATGCAAGCTGGAAGAGATGGGGGCAATGGTGGATTGGTTACTCAATACACCAACCGGACGTGCAGAAGCTGAGCGGATTCGACAAGCCGGATACCAGAGACTCCAAGAGCGCTTTTCAATACCGCAAATCATGCAGTCGGTTTTGAGCCTCATGGTTGATACTCAGTGGAGAGCTAAATGATGGAGAGCAAAATGATGGAAATTAAACCCCATCCCCACTCTGTTCTATTTTTACAGCCTGGGGAACGAATGGCGCAGATCAGCGTTTGTATTAGCCTGTACAACTACCAGGATTATGTTGTTGAGACTCTGGAGTCGGTGTATAAGCAGACTATGGAACAAATTGATTTAATCATTGTCAATGACGCCTCTACGGATCAATCAGCCATGGTTAC
>JALOOP010000022.1 GCA_025454315.1 Oculatellaceae cyanobacterium Prado106 | reverse complement strand
CTTCAAATCCAACATGAAAATTGTCTTTGATGAATGCTTGCCTCAATGGAATTACATTGCAAAGCCAGAATTACAGGTTATTTAATCCACGATCCTTAGTGATTCTCTAAGGTCAATTCTGAGATCAATTCTGAGGCCAATTCTGGGGGAGGGGCGATCGCTTCCATTGGAAGGCTCGGGGTTTTGGAGGGCGATCGGTAGGATGAAGGGTAGCTGAACTTGCGGTGAGGGAATTTGAGGAGTTTTTATGTTCCTTCTAATGGGGAGGGTGGTTCGAGCAAGCGGAACCCTGATTGATGTTGGAGTTGGCGATCGAAACTCACAGTTTCGTGGCAGCCTTGCCTTGTATGAATTAGCGCCAAGACCCAGCATTCAGGTGCTCCTGAATCGCTTGATCCATTTCTTCCATGGAGACGGGAGGGTGGTCTGCTCGATATAGAATTCCGGCGAGACGAGTGACGGGATAATTGAGTGGTAAGAGTTTGACTTCGCCCGAGGCATCAATCACGAATTCGACGCGGCTACCTGGTTGCAGTTTGAGATGTTCTCGGATGGCTTCGGGGAGGAGAATTTGGCCTTCGTCGGATACGGTTGAGGATTGGGATTGGGAAGGAGTTTCCATAGTTTTTCTCTATCAGCAAATAGAGCAATACCTTTGCTTGATCTCCTGAATGTTTTTAGGTGTTGCCAAGGTTGGCAGTGCCAATTTCCCTGATTCTAAAGCTTTTCCTTGGGTAAACAGGTGATGGAGTATGGATGAAGTCAGTATTCTTATACTGTTCGGCAGAGCGTGGCTTGTAGAAAATCTTCGGGTTCTAGCGTGGAGAGGGTTGCGTCGGTGGGATGGGCGAGTTTGATGATGCGATTGGCTTGGGTGGCGATCGCTCTCTCCATCAAATTCCGAATTCCCCTTGCATTGCCGAACCCTTTGGGATCTCGCTGGCTCATCTCGAAGATCATCGTTTTTACGGTGGATTGAGCCGCATGGCTGAGCGTGTAGCCTGATTTTTGACAAGCATTCTCCAAGATTTCGAGGAGTTCGGCCAGCGAGTAATCCTCAAACAAAATGAATTTATTGAACCGAGACTGTAAGCCGGGATTAGATTGCAGAAATTCCTGCATGGGTTCTGAATAGCCCGCTACGATAACGATCAAATCATCCCGATGGTCTTCCATGACTTTGAGGAGCGTGTCGATCGCCTCCTGCCCGTAATCACTCTCGCCTTTGCCCGAAGTCAGCGTGTACGCCTCATCGATAAACAGCACCCCACCCAATGCGCGTTCAATCACCTCCCTGGTTTTGAGCGCGGTTTGTCCCACGTATCCGGCGACGAGTTGGGCGCGATCGACTTCTACAAAGTGGCCTTTGGAAAGGAGTCCGAGCGATTGGTAAATTTGGGAGAGGAGACGGGCGACGGTAGTTTTTCCGGTTCCGGGGTTGCCCGTAAAGACGAGATGGAGCGACAGAGGAAGGGTAGGGAGTCCTCGGGTTTTGCGAAGTTGTTGTACCTGAACCAGGTTGATTAAGCTTTGGACTTCTGCTTTGACTTCTGATAAGTCCGTTAACTGATTAAGCTGCTCTATCAAGAACTCCATTGAGGTTGTCTCTGAATCTGCACTGATAAAACTCGATTGGGGCGGTTCAACTGATGCCTGAAAACTGGAACAATCTTCCGTCTTAATAGAATTACTAGCTGGAAGATTCAAACGACTGCGAATCTCTAAAACCTCATCTTGGCTCAAGTAGCTTACAGCTTCATCAATGTAAAGCTGTAAGTCGTCTTCCTCCGCTTCAAGAAGCCGTTGTGCTTGGAGAAAATCGCTTAATGCTGCGCTATACGACTGATTCCTGCGATAGGCGAAAGCTCTTAATTGCCAAAGCATTGAGGCTTCTGTTTCTCGTTTAAGGCTCTCTGTAAGGTCAGCGATTTCTGATTGAGAATCTCCGATCGCAGCATAGACACTGGCTCTTGCCGAATAATCATAGGCAGACTCTGTGTCAGGCGTTAGTTCGATGGATGTTGTAAAGTCAGCAAGAGCCTGGTCGTACATCTGTTGACGCTTGCAGATATTTCCTCGGAGGTAGAAATAGTGGGCATTTGAAGAATTTAACGCGATCGCCTCACTGAAATCTGCAATGGCTTCATCTAGTTTGTCGAGTTTAAAGTAAGCCAGCCCACGCCTGAAATAAGCAAAATGAATTGGTTTTAGATTGATAGATTCACTGGCATCTGAGATAGCTAAGATGTACTCATTCAGGCCATAATATGCTGTGGAGTGCCAAGCATAGGCATTAGAATTCGAGGGGTCTAGTTCAATAACCTGCGTTAAAAGTTCGATCGCCTCCGAGTAACGCTCCTCGTTACAGGCATCCATCCCTTGTTCCAGTAGATCAACCATTTTGAAGAGAATAAAGCATCTCTGTCAGAGTACCCGGCATAAAAGAGGGGGTATCAGAGGGCGATCGCTCCACTAAAGCCCTTGCCAGAAAATCGGCTCCCTCCCTTTTTCGAGTTTTCAGGTGTCCTGAAAACTCTGATTCATGTCCTGAAAACTCTGATTCATAAGCTAAGCGAGTTAAAAGTATTGCTGAAAATATTTTTAAGATATGAATCGAGGTTTTGAGGACACTGAACTCCCCAATTCCATAACCTTTGCCCATTCAAAGTGTTGCTGAAAACATTTTTAGGATACGAATCGAGTTTTTCACAACACTTTTTCAGTTTTTTGGGATACTTTTCATCACGTTTATCCTCCTTGAGCAGCCGCAAAGCATCCTAATTTCTCCAATTCTTTGACCAGATTGTGAAAGCGATCGCCCCCCCAAATTTTGCGATACGCTAAACCTGTCAGACTGTTCTTGATTTGCCCCATCATTCAACGATTTTCGCTGCATCTTCCGTCAACGCTCAAAGCAGGATTCCTTGATGTTTCCTCTGCAAGATCATTTTCATCCACCTCTAAGTGTGCGTCGTCACTGGCACGCCTTCCACAACGCCTGGGCAACTTACCTGGCCTCGGATTTGAATACGCGCTTGCCCAAAGGTTATTTTGCTGAACCCAATGTGCAGTTTGGCATTGAAATTGATGTGGCTGCCTTTGAAGAAGTCGATCGCAACCCGATCGCCCCCGTGATTCCCTGGTCTGCGATCGCCCCACCCTGGATTCCCCCAGAACCGTCCTTGAATATTCCCTTTTTACCCCTGCAAGAACGCGCCGAAGTCGAGATATTTGGGACGGAGGGCGGACCGGGGTTAGTGGGGGCGATCGAGTTAGTCAGCCCTGCCAACAAAGATCGAATCAGTCAGCGACAGGCTTTCGTTGCGAAATGCGAAACCTACTTGCGGCAAGGGATTGGCCTGGTCATTGTAGATGTGGTGACCACTCGTAAAGCTAATTTGCACCAGGCACTACTGGAACGGTTGGCGGAAGGACACCCCCCGATTCGTCCAATGGACAGCGACCTGTATGCCACAGCTTATCGCCCCATCGAGCGAGGCGGACAGGTGGATCTTGACGTATGGCAGGAAACGCTGGCAGTGGACGGGCTGTTGCCGACATTGCCTTTGTGGTTGCCGGGAGATATTTGCCTGCCCGTGGATTTGGCTAGAACCTATGAGCGAACTTGTCGAGAACAGCGAATTGTCAGTGCTGGATAGTTCGGATCGCTCCAGGGTTCGAGTAAGCTAAAGCTAGACCCCTGCGTCGAATGCCACTGCCCTACCCTCCAGGGAGAATGCCATGACTGTTCAACTGCAAAAACGACGGTTTAACGTAGAGCAGTATCACCAAATGGTGGAAACTGGCATTTTGTCTGCCCACGATCGCATTGAACTGATTCGGGGAGAAATTTTTGACATGTCGCCGATTGGCAGAAAACATGCAGCCTGTGTGCGGCGACTGATTCGGCTCCTCTCCCAGCGTGTGGGAGAAGCGCTTTTGGATGTACAAGACCCGATTGAACTGGATGAGCGATCGGAACCTCAACCGGATGTGGTCTTGCTGCGGCCTCGTGAAGATTTTTATGAAACAGGACATCCCCAAATCGCGGACATTCTCCTGATCATTGAAGTCGCCGATAGTTCACTCGACTATGACCAGGACGTAAAGATTCCAGCCTATGCCGAAGCAGGCGTTGCGGAAGTGTGGCTGGTGGATCTCAATGGAGAGGCGATCGCCGTTCACCGTGATCCTTCCCAGCAGGGGTATCGATCGGTACAGCAATATGGGCGAGGAGAGTCCATTGGGATCTCTGCGTTTCCAGAGACTGGGATTGCGGTGGATGAGGTCTTGGGCTGATGGCGTACAGTGAATTTACCCTGGCTAAGGTACAGCAAGCCTTTGATTTAACTCTGGAAGAAGGCGATTGGTTTGCCGCAGTGCCAGAGACGACACCCTCTGCCTTTTTGATCCAAACCCTGGAAGAAAATCAGTTTTTAGCCACGGCGATCGGCACTGAAAAAGCGCGATCGGAGTTTCTAATCGCGCCGATTTTGGTGGAAGTGCGACGGCAGTTGCATTACCAAGCGGCATTGTTTTCAGGAACCGAGTTCAATGTAGAACCCAGTCAGGGTTTGCAAGGGTTCTGTGATTTTTTATTAAGTGCGTCAAAAGAACAATTTTTTATTCAAGCGCCCGTGGTCACCATTGTGGAGGCCAAAAAGGAAGATCTCATTGGTGGCTTAGGGCAGTGTGTGGCCACAATGGTGGGGGCACAGCTTTTTAATCAGCGATCGGGCAACCCCATCGAGACAATCTATGGAGCGGTCACCAGTGGCACCAACTGGCGGTTTCTCAGACTCAAGCAGCAAGTGGTTCAAATTGATTCAACGGAATACTTTTTGGTTCAGGTGCCCAAAATTCTCGGCATTTTGTTAGAGCCGTTCCATCCTGCCCCGGTCCCCCCAACCGCCTGAAACCGCGACCCATGAAACCATGAAAACTCAAACCTCCCTCGAAGTCGAACAAATCCTGGTGGATCGGCGATCGCAAATCCTGGAAATTGCCCACAAGCACGGAGCCAAAAACGTTCGTGTGTTTGGTTCAGTGGTTCGCGGAGAAGCCACCCCAGAGAGCGATATTGATTTTTTAGTAGACTTATCAGAAAATCTGAGTCCCTGGTTTCCAACTGGATTGATCCATGAGCTAGAAGACCTGTTGCACCATAAGGTGGACATTGTGACGGAACGCACACTCCATGCGTTTATTCGCGATCGTGTTCTCCAAGAAGCCAAACCTCTATAAGAAACCCATGAGGGACAATCGAGTTTATCTCATCCACATCCGAGACTGTATTGCCAAAATCGAATCCTATACAGCAGACGGCAAAGAAGCTTTTTTGTCTGACCCTAAAACTCAGGATGCTGTCATTCGTAATTTAGAAACCCTTTGCGAATCCACTCAAAAATTGCCTGATGCGTGGAAAGCTGCCCACTCCTCAACAGATTGGAGAAGAATTGCAGATTTTCGGAACTTTCTTGCTCACCAGTATCTAGATATTGATCTAGAAATTGTCTGGAGTGTGGTTGAGAACTACTTACCCGATCTGAAGACAACCATTGAAGCCATTGCCCAGACTTTCTGGAATGAATAACCTCTGAAACCGCTTCATGTGAACCAGAATCAAAGGGCAAAGTGGCTCGTTAGCAAAAGTCAATCGATGTGATTTCCAAGTGAACGATTTCTCTTCACTCGTGGATGCGAACCATACGCTAGTGTATGAATTTCATTGACTCGTTAATGAGATCGCTCCACAAGTCAATAGTTCAGCTAGGTGGCTTACAGTGGCTGATTGCCGCAAGAGGTTGCGTTACTTCATCGGTTGCGATCGCCCGTTCTACTAATGCTTTAGCAATTTCTACCCGCAATTTCTAGCAGGTGTCCAATCACTCCAATAGGCTGATCAAGTCATCTTTGGTAAGTTCGGCATCTCTCAGGATTTTGAGAAGCAACCCTTTGCCAATGGTTTTACCACTATGAATGGGGATTGTGACCACTCGACTATCTTCGTGCTTTAGGCGAATATGGCTACCTTTTTGTCGCACAACCTCAAAGCCAATTTTTTGAAGTGCTGCAATGAGTTCTGCGCCTGTCAGGCTGGGAAGTTTTGCCATTAGACCACTACTTTCTGAATGCCAATAAATTCAGTGATTGATTCTTCTTCGATCTCTTCTAGACACAGTTCGATCGCCTCACGCATGTTTTCTATCAGTTCATCAAGGGTTTCCCCCTGGCTGTAGCACGCCTTCAGTTGTGGAACTTCGCCTACGTAGATGCCATCCTCATCTCGTTCGATGACGACATAAAATTCTTTGTTTTTCATTGTTCTGTCTTCATCTAGGATTAATTGGAGTGCTGAGGGCTTCTCGGCCAGAAAAGCTTATAGAAAAGCTTAGCTATAAGAGTCTAGCGCCATTTTAGACAGTGCCTGATTAATGTTCTCAATTCCTTAAAATCCCCAACTGAATTCTTTCTTCTCACAGCTTCATCTTTCTACATCTTGTGAAAAAGATCGAAAAGGGTGCAGGCAGCATTTTATAGTGAGAGTGCTGCTCATTCCTAAACCATTGTGAAAGCGATCACCCTCCTCGGCTCCACCGGCTCCATCGGCACTCAGACCCTTGATATTGTCAACCAGTATCCTGACCAGTTCCGCATTGTGGGGCTGGCGGCCAATCGCAACGGCAAAATGCTGGCCGACCAGATTCGTCAGTTCCGCCCCCAGATTGCGGCCATTTGTGATGCGCCTCAGTTGCCGCTGGTGAAGGATGCGATCGCCGACCTCACCCCCCAACCCATCCTGCTGAGCGGCGAAGAAGGCGTGGTGGAAGTGGCGCGCTACGGAGATTCCGAGGCGGTCGTCACGGGCATCGTGGGTTGTGCGGGGCTATTGCCGACCCTGGCCGCGATTCAAGCCGGGAAAGATATCGCTTTGGCCAACAAAGAAACCTTGATTGCAGGCGGCCCTGTGGTGCTGCCCCTGGTGGAAAAACATGGGGTGAAACTTCTGCCTGCCGACTCTGAACATTCCGCGATTTTCCAATGTCTCCAGGGTGTGCCCAAGGGCGGCTTACGACGAATCTTGCTGACCGCTTCCGGTGGTGCATTCCGCGATTTGCCCGTGGAAAAGCTGGCGACGGTCAAGGTGGCCGATGCGCTGAAGCATCCCAACTGGACGATGGGGCAAAAAATCACGATCGACTCTGCCACGCTCATGAACAAAGGCTTGGAAGTGATCGAAGCCCACTATCTCTTTGGCATGGACTATGACCATATCGACATCGTCATCCATCCCCAAAGCATCATTCACTCGCTGATTGAACTCCAGGATACTTCTGTGCTGGCACAACTGGGCTGGCCAGATATGCGGCTGCCCCTGCTCTATGCATTGTCCTATCCCGATCGCCTCCCCACTGACTGGAAACCCCTGGATCTGGTCAAAGCAGGCGACCTGACGTTCCGCGAACCCGACCACCACAAATATCCCTGTATGCAACTGGCCTACGCTGCCGGACGAGCGGGCGGTTCTATGCCTGCGGTGCTGAATGCGGCCAATGAGCAAGCCGTGGATCTGTTCTTGAAAGAAAAAGTGCAGTTCTTGGATATTCCCCGGTTGATTGAGGAAGTGTGCGATCGCCATCATCCCAGTAATCGATCGCAACCCACCCTCGACGATATCCTCGCTGCCGACCAATGGGCAAGACAAGCGGTTCTCACCGCCGCACAGCAACTGCAAGCCAAAGTGATTGTCGCTTAACAGGCTTCCACAAGGGATGACCCACGGAATCAAAGGGCTGCAATGGCAGGGTAGAAAATTGCAAAGGGGAAACAGTGCCCACTTGACGAACCAAGGAATCTATGGAGCGATACAACCCACTGTCCCCCACAGAAACTTTGGAGGAGAGGAAACAGCAAGCTCTGCACCAATGCCATCACCTCATCAACGATTTTGCCAAACGTGCCGATCGCCACAAATCTCGATATAAGCGGCTTCAGACCACTAGTATTGCTCTAGCAGTCTGCACCACCATTCTTTCAGCATTATCTGCTAGCAAAATTCTGGGTCAACTTGATTGGTTGGTCCTCTCCATTAGCGGTTTAGCCACCCTTGCGACAACCCTACTGAGCCAAACCAATACTCAGAAAATGTGGATACAATCTCGCAACATTTCCCAACAACTCCAGACCCAACTATTTCTCTATCTGCAATGTAGTGGGGACTACGCAGCCGGACAAGACGATTCGGAACGGCTGCAATTGTTCTCTAAACGTTTAATGGAAGTCTGGTCGCAAGCGCAGGAAAATTGGTCGCAGCAAGCCTCCGCTGGCAAGTGAATGCAAAACTAATGTCCACTCTTAATCCTCTAGCAGCAGGTTCTTTAACTGACTCATATCAGCGGAGAACTTCAACTTGCCCTGTTCGTGTTCAGTTTTTGCTTGCTCAAAGTTTGCAGCAATCTCGCCCCGGCGTTCTTCCCGAAAGTACTGCTGCAAGAGTTGCTGAATTTCGAGCTTCTCATCGGCAGAGAAATTCTGAATCGCATCGACTACATCATTGAAAGTCATCGATCGCAGCCCCTCATCCAGGAATATTTCATCAATTTAACATGCTGTCTCTAGGGGAAAAGCTTGAGGCTCGGTTTTGTTACTCTAGTCTCCAAAAGTTATCCTCTTCTCAATGCCGATTCAGGGTTCCAGAATGTGGATGAGAATCCGCAGCAGTTCTTCTTCAGAGTATTGCCTAAAGATGTAGGACTGACCGGGTTGAAGGATCGCAGGTCTAGCCATGACAAATTGCTTTTAGCATTAAGGATACATGGCCTTATTTTATGCTTCGGCGTTGAAATCGACCTTCTGGTACAACCGAGATAAAGCAATGGAACAGGGAACAGAAGCCAATGAAAACGCCTCTGTTGCACCGTCATGGATTAAATAGCGCCATTCATTGGCTGCGGTTTTAATATACTGCTCAACACAAATTTGGGATGGATCGACCAAGAGATATTCTTGCAGGGTTGGCAGGGTGCGGTACGCCGCAAACTTTTCGCCGCGATCGTACTCTTGAGTGGATTTGGAAAGGACTTCGGCGATCGCCACCGGATTGGTAATCGTATCTCGTCGGCCTTCTTGAAAAATTAATGGATTTGCCGCCACCATCATATCTGGGTAGGTGTAGATTCGCCGCTGAGGAATCCATAAGCGTTGGTCTACGACAAAAATGTCATATCCTGCGTCTCCTTCTAAGATTGCCTCAAGGAGAAAAGCCAATTTGTGGGTCAGGCGATTGTGATTGGGGAGGCCACCGGGCATGAGAATAATTTGTCCATCGATATATTCATGGCGATCGACTGAAGCCGCTTCTAGCTCCAGATATTCTTCAGGAGAGTAATAGAGTTGTTCTGCCTGCATGACGTTACTCCATGACTACAGTTCTAATTTAGAAGTTTTGGCTCTAACATCTCCTGATTCGATTTGCCAAGTCATACCTTAGAGCGGACGATAGACCCGGTAATTGATTTCAGGGAAGATATTGTCGATCGCCTCCACTTTTTCCAGCCAGCCAGAATCGATTTTGCCTTCCAGGATATCTTCGCGGAGCTTGTTGAAGCGTTGGAGGTGCGATCGCGTTCGGCGGATGGCGTAGGGCACCATGGTTCCGGTACGCATGATGAAGGCCCAGTCGGAGGATTGGGCGAGGAGGAGTTCGCGGGCGGCCTGGTTGAGGGCGCGCCACTCCAGTTCGTCCGCCGCTTCCCGGACAGAGAGTTCGATCATCCGTTCGGCGGCTTTGTGGAGGTGGGGGTAGATCCAGGAGTTGGTTTCGTTGAGCCAATATTCGTGGAAGCCTCGGAAGCCCCAGCTCGACTGGGACGGACGGCAGACCTGTTGGGTGGGGTAGGTCTGGAGATAGTCGGCCAGGTGGGTCATGCCGTAGGTTTGCTGGTCATGCCAAGTTTTGCGGAAGAGGAAGTCGATAAACCAGGGACCTTCGTACCACCAATGACCAAAGAGTTCGGCATCGTAGGGTGAGACGATGATCGGCGGACGCTGCATCAGGTCGTGGAGATGCTCGACCTGGCGCTGGCGGTTGTAGAGGAAGTTGCCGGCATGTTCGGCGGCTTTTTCCTTGGCCCAGTAGGGGTCATAGAAAGCTTTGTCGCTGAGGCCCAAGCCTTTGCCCGTGATTTTGTGATATTTAACGCCTGTATTCTTTCGTTGGCCATTGGGCATAATGTAGGGCCGGATATATTCATATTCGGCATCCCAGCCCAAATCTCGGTAGAATTCTCGGTATTCTGGGGCACCGGGATAGCCCACCTCGGAAGACCAGACCTGCTGGGAGGACTCGTGATCGCGGCCAAAGGCGGCAACCCCGCACTCGGTGTAGATCGGCGCGTAGCTGCCAAAGCGGGGACGGGGGCGGGCATACAAAATGCCATGGCCATCGGTGAGGAAATAGCGGAGTCCGGCATCGGCCAGCATTCGCTCTAGACCCTCATAGTAGGCACACTCGGGCAGCCAGATGCCCTTGGGCGGACGGCCAAAATGCTGCTCATAATGTTCACAGGCCACCTGAATTTGCGCCCAGACGGCCTGGGGATACATTTTCATCAGCGGTAGGTACCCATGTGTCGCCCCGCAGGTAATAATTTCTAGGTTATTACTGTCGAGAAATTGCTTAAAACCTGCTATAAGATCGCGGTCATAGCGCTCCCATGTTTGACGAACCTTGTTAAACTCAGTGGCGTAATATTCGGCCAGGTACCGCAAATGGCCATTTTGGCTATGATGGTCTACCTCAAGCTCGATCAGTTCTTCTAGTTGTCCAAGGTGGTGATCGTAACGTTCTTGTAATAGTGGGTCTCGCAGCATCGACACCAACGGCGGTGTCATACTCATGGTCATCTTGAAATCAATCCCGTCCCGCTTTAGTCCCTCAAAGACATGAAGCAAGGGGATATAAGTTTCTGTAATCGCCTCAAATAGCCACTCTTCTTCCAGCACATAGTCACTCTCCGGATGCCGAACAAAGGGGAGATGGGCATGTAAAACCAAGGCGAGGTATCCAATACTCATAGGTTGAGGTATAAGGTGAGGGGCGAATAGGTGAAAGGCTAATAATGGGCGAAGCGATGAGCGGGATCAAGATTAGTTATTGCCAAATTGTAAAGCAAAAGTTAAGCCAAACGATTGATGCACCCAATTGAGTTATGACACAGTCACACCTTCTCGAAATGGCACAGCAGGGTGATCCCCAAGCGATCGCCGAACTTATGAATCAGTCGCTCCAACCTCGGGGCATGACTGCAACGGTTGAACGGCAGGGCGACTGCCTTAATGTTCTGCTAGAAGCGGAACAAGTCCCCAACCGCCAGACCTTGACCGAATTTGTTAAACGGGGCATCAGCACGCTGGGTGTGCCTTCGATTCGCTCGGTGAAGGTGCTGGGTCAACAGACCGGGACGGGCTTCCCGGTCTGGAGTCAAGAACTTGCCCTGGAACTGCCGATGGCGGATCTGGAGGCTGCCACATTCGAGGATGAGGCTGATCTAACCAATGGTGCGATCGCCCCTGATATTACCGCGCCCTATCGCAACGGCTCCGTGGCAATGGATACTCCCGATACGGACGATTTGGGGCTAGATGCGCTCGATCAAGCCCTGTCTGAACCGCTGAATCTGGGCGGTGCCCCAGCCGACGAAAGCCTGGAAGGACTCTGGGTCGCCACTTCCGATGAACAGTCCCAGGATTCTTTGGTGGATCTGCTGTCGGACGGCAGTGAGGCTGATTTGCTCTCCAGTTTGGACTCTTCTAGTGGCAACGGTTCGGACATAGATGCTTTCGACTTCGGCAATGATTTGGACAATGACTTGAGCAATAATTTTGGCAATGATTTAGGCAATGATTTGGGCCATGAATTTGGCGCACCTGTAGATCAGTTCAGCACCAGTGAAGATCTACAAAGTCTGTTTGATGAGTCATCCAGTGACAACAGCATGGGCTTTTCCCCGGTGATGGATGCCGAATTTGACAATCCGCTGGGCGATTTGCAAGGCATGTTTGGCTCAGATTCTATTGAAGCGTCTTTTGCTGAGGAATCTTTGGGTCAATCTCCCGCCGCAGAAACAGCAGATCTTCAGGCGCTCTTTGGCGATAACCCCGATGGGGATCTCGATCTGTTCAATAGCCCTGCCCCTGATCTTCTGGGTGACCCTGAAGTGTTCAGCAGCCCTGCCCCCGATGCCCTGGATGCCGATTTGCAAGGCATGTTTGATGAGGCTGAACCGCTGGTGATTCCCGCTGAGCCTATGGCTGACCCGATGGCGGATCTCATGGCTGATTCGATGGCTGCACCCCTGGCTGATCCAATAGCTGAGGCCGATGACTTTGCCCTGTTCAACGATTTGCCCTCTGGGGAGTCTAATGCTTTGGCCTCCGAGTTTTCCATGCCAGATGCGGATGAAGCGGATATTTTATCGGGCTTTGGAGATGACTCTGATTTGGGTGACTTTTCGGGGGCGATCGCAGACCCCACCCCCAACGCTACGTTTGAGCAGTTTAATCAATTGGATGAACCCGACATTTTGTCTGGCTTTGGCGACGACTCCGATTTGAACGGCTCATCTCTGCCAGAAACCCCATCCTGGGAATCTCCCGCTGCCTCATCGACTTCTGAATCGCTGATGGATGATTTGGGATTTGGGGAGGAACCTGCTCCAGAACCCAGTTCCAACGGTATTGACGATCTGCAAGATTTGTTTGGCGACACGCCTGCGGCTGATCCGATGGTTGGGCTGGATTTAGGAGATGCGATCGCCCCGTCCCCCTCCCTCTCGACCGATGATTTAGCCCTAGATGATCTGGCTTTATTTGATACGGCTCCAGATGTGACTCCAGAAATTGCGCCGTTGGGAGAACCCCAGTTAGGTAGCTCTTTTGATGCTGCATTTGGAGAACCCGAGGTTGATTCTTTCCAACTGGATGCGATTGAACTGGAGGCACCGGGAGATTTGGGGGCGATCGCCGATTCCACCCAAACCAGCACCGACGACCTGTCCAACCTGTTTGCCGAAGAACCCAACTTTGAGGATCTGGCTACCACTGACCCCATCACCGTCGATGTGGAAGACTTCCATTTGGAGGAGCCTGCTGATTTTTCGCCAGAGAGCGACCTAGAGGCTGGATTCAACGATCTCTCCTTCTCGGATGCTGCGTCAGAATCGCTGGTTGCTGACCAAATGCCCGTTGAAGCGGCGGCTGATGAGGATCAACTGCTCGATTTCTTAGGAGATGCGCCCGATCCTTATCTGGAGAACAATTTTGCGATGAATGGGGCGATCGCTCCCGAAGACCCCGCCGCGACAGAGGATGATCAGCTACTGAGCTTCCTGGGTGAAGAACCCGAGGAACCGGACTTTTCTGGGCTGATGGATGAACCTGGAGCTTCACCGGAATTGGGTGAGCTTGAGTTTTCGGGGATGGATGCTGGGATTGGCTCTGAAATGGATGCTGGAATGGACTTTGGGATGGAGGGCGATCGCAATCCCCTTGAACCAGAGCCAGAGTTTTCCGAATCCGCCTTTGCGGGCTTAGAAAATGATTCCGAGTTTGCAACTTCAGAACCCGAGTTGTCTGAATCTACATTGGCTGGATTTGGGGAAGATTCTGATTTTCTATCCTCAGAGCCGGAGTTTTCTGAGTCTAGCTTTGCGGAACTCAGCAGCGAGTCTGATCCCTATGTGCCCTTCTCGATGGCCGATGCCCATGCGCCGGAGGTTGCTCCAGCCAGCATCGACAACTTTGAGCAGCAAGCGCTGGCTGATTTCTTCTCAGACGATCCGCTAGCCGACTTCCTGGAATTTGAGGACACCGCCTTGCCCATCAGCGACCCCAGTCTGGAGGTGCCGCCCACCATTCCCGGTGACCTGAACGTGGATGAATCGGAAGATCTCTTTGGAGATGTGGTTTCTGAGGGAACCCTGGAGCAGTCTGAGGCGGGATTTGATGATTTTGCTGCGGAGCGGTTGGAGGAGACTTCTGGAGGAGGGGCGATCGCACCTGAAGAGGAGGATTTTCTCGGCCTGGGCATGACACCCCCTGTTGCAGAGGAAGCGACGCTGGACTATCTCACAGAACCGTCCCAGTCGCCCACCATTGATTTCCAATCTGAGGAACTCAACACCCTGCCACAGTTCTCCAACGAGCAAGACAGCGGCCTAGACGAGACAACCGACCTGTTAACGCAGTCATTCCTGGAACCGTCTACCGAATCTGCCATGCCACTCCCCCCTGAAGAACCCACCGACCTCTTTGCTGAGCGAATGTCGGCCTTGGATAGTGAGTTTCCCCAGGATCTCTTTCAAGACGATTCTGAGGCATCACTGGAAGAAGCCGGGTTAGAAGCCGGGTTAACCGATCTCACGGATTTATCCGACTCCAATTTCCTCGACATCGACTCGATTCCCCCTGGCACCGAATCTCCCCTGGAAACCCTCAATGACCCCGGAGAAGCCAATCCACTGGAAGATCTGGGTTCCAACCAACCCATTGTCTCCGTCGGTTCTCTCGAAAATCTGTTCGACGATGAGGATCAAACGGCCTTCCAGACCGAAAACTTCCTGGGCGGTTCTCCCGAGGCTGAACCGGATTTGCTGCACGACTCCCAAGCCCCAAGCTGGAATGAGGCTCCCCCTAATGCCTTTGCTACTGCCCCGACCTGGCTAGAAGACAACCCCGCAGAAACCAGCATCCTTGCCAATTCTGCCCTGGACAGCGATCCTCAAGCCTCCCCCGACCTCAACGCCTTGGGCATTGAAAACCTGACTATGGATCAAAACCTTCGACTAGCCCCAAGCAGTGAAGACGATAGCTTTGGCCAAGTGGCCTATCCTTCACTCAACGACCCCATGGAAGCACCACCTCGGGCGGCGGGATTGCCCTGGTGGGTCTATCCTTCCGTCTTCCTGGGACTAGCGGGCTGGATTGCGGCATTGGTGCTCGGCTCGATCGTTATGAAGAACAACGATCCCACCTTGACCCCTGCTCCAGAAGCCACGATCGCCCCTGCCCCTGCCCCCGCCCCCTCGGTTCCCGCCGCTCCTGCAAATCCCCCGGCTGAGAGTTCTCCCGCTGATAATCCTCCGGCCAATTAGGGCGATCGATCTAATCTCAAAAAGAATAGGGTGAGGCTCGAAATGCCTCACCCTATTTCTTTGTCGTTCAATTCCAGTTTTATGGATTAGTTCTACAAAGCTGTTCTATAGACCTGTTCTACAGACTAGCGATCGTTGCGAACGAATACATCATTGACAAACTGACCTTCAAAGCGTTGTCCGTTGATCCAAGTCCGCACGCCCCGACCATTGGCCAGACCGCCGCGCACTTCGCCCACATAGCTGCTAATCATGGAGTTGGACGGGTAGCTACAGGTGACATTGCCGTTCAGCGTGCTGTCAAAAAACCAGCCTTCGCAGCGTACTCCATTGCTTTGCGTCACGCCGTTGCCATGCGCCTGACCATACTTGAATTCGCCTGAGTAGGAAGCGTTGGTTTCGGCATAGAAAAAGGTGCCTCTGCCATGGGGCTGTCCATCACTGAAGCTGCCCACATAATGGTCGCCTTCAGCATAGGTGAACTCGCCTCTGCCGTTGAAGCGGCCATTTTGGAAGGTGCCTTCGTAGCGATCGCCATTCTCATACAGGAACATGCCAGTGCCGTTGGGTAACCCGTTGACGAAATTGCCCTCGTATCGATCGCCATTGGAATACACCAACACTCCCCGTCCCTCGGGCTGTCCATTGACCAAGCGCCCGTCATAGTAGTTGTAGGGGACACCTTCACCATTCACCCGCTCGTAGGTACAAAGCCCATCCCCACTGAGTCCACTATAGGACCCGACACACTCGACCCCCGTGCCGATCGTAATACGAGATTCTGCTTGCGCTGGCCGATTGACTCCAGCGACTAAGCCAACAGACAAGCCAACCGACAATGTCAGGCCAATGCCCCATCGTTGAGCCAAAGACGTCATAACCCAAAACTCCTAAATTCTGCGATTGTGCTGAAATATGCTTCACATTTGCTTTACAAGAAGCATTCCCGCGATCGCGATCGGGCTAACGAGGGGGGGGAATAGGGAGTGGGGAGTGGGGAGTAGGGAATAGGGGGCGGGCGAAACGGTGAGGAGGAAAGGGGAAAGGGGAAAGGGGAAAGGGATGACAATAGTGACATCTGGGGTGTCTCACTGAGTCTTTCCTAATTGACTAGGTCATTTTGAATCCTTCTCGATGCATCTGAATATCTTGAATGTTCTTGAGCTGATCTCAGAAGCCCTCTTCGACATCTCCTAGATATCCCCTACTCCCCACTCCCTACTCCCCACTCCCTCCCCCTCTGGAAACAAAACTTAAGACGCCAGTTGAGCCAATTGTCCCGCCTGGGTAGTAGTCTGAAAGACGATACCTGTTTTGTTCCCTTTGCGATCGCGCGCTGAGCCATTTCTAGGTCAAGGGTTCAACGATCTGTGAGCTTGGGTGGATTTATGGCTGATTTATCTGGAATTTCAAACCCTGGAAGGCTGGATGAATTTTGAGCTTGGATCGATTAAAGCTGACTGCATTGACTGAATCTGTCGATTGAGAACTTGGGTCAGATTGCAAGATTGTTTAACGAAGGGATTGTTTTTAAGAATAGATATTGCCGAAGGAAAATACTCATGGTTCAACGCGGGTCTAAAGTTCGGATTCTCCGGAAAGAATCCTACTGGTACAACGATATCGGTACAGTGGCATCCATTGACCAAAGCGGCATCAAGTATCCCGTTATTGTTCGCTTTGACAAAGTTAACTACAGCGGTTTCAGCGGTTCAGCCGGTGGCGTCAACACCAACAACTTCGCCCTCAGCGAGGTGGTGGAAGTCGAAGCCCCCAAAAAAGCCGCTAAATAAGGCGAATACGCCATTCAAATCCGTGGTACAAATTCAAATTTGTTCTGCAATCGTTATCAGTGATGTGTCCTGCTGGTCGGGGCACATTTTTTTTGAGTGGGGAATAGGGAATAGGGAGTGGGGAGTGGGGGGACACATAAACCTAGACCGCGAATTACCGGAGGCTTTTCCCTTGGATCTTTTTGGATTTGTTTGCGGTTGTCTATGTCTATCTGCGTTCTTCTCTTTCCCCTACTCCCCACTCCCCACTCCCCACTCCCTCATCCCCCGCTGACCTACCATTCCCACCTTTTCCCGTCAAGCGTAGAGATACTCCCTCCACGTTCTGGTGAAGTTTGGGTAAAAATCAAAGGAGAAGAACAAACTCACGAGACGCAGCGTCAATCACCTGGTTAAACTTGTATCTTTGTTCTTGTATCTTTGTTAAGGATAATGGGAGGGGAATGGGGAGATTTCGGATCTTTCCAGTCGTGATCCCCAGAGATAGCTTGGATAGCTCAGTAGGATTAGCACGAGGAGATGGCGGAGTAGATGTTGAGGCGATCGCTACGGTGGCTTTGGGTTGGGCTGGTTTCGTTGTGCCTGGTGATTGGGCTATCGCTCTATTTCCGCAATACCTCTGTCGCCGAAATCCCACTGATCCAACCTCCCTTGTCGGCAAGGGGGGCGGCGATCGTTGATGCCACCGGGCGTGAGGTGATGCTGCGGGGAGTCAACTGGTTTGGCATGGAGACGGATACGCGCAGCCCGCATGGGTTGTGGGCGCGCGACTATAAAGCCATGCTGACCCAGATGCGCGATTTGGGCTACAACGTGATTCGTTTACCCTACTCGGTGCAATCGCTGCAAGCCTCTACCGTCAGTGGGATTGACTTCACCATTGGCAGCAATCGAGATTTTGAGGGCATGACACCGCTGCAGGTGATGGATCGGGTCATTCAAGAGGCTGAACAAAATGGCCTGATGGTGCTGTTGGATAGCCATCGTTTGAATGACCAGCGCATTCCCGAACTTTGGTACGGCGATGGCTTCACCGAAGAGGACTGGATCAACACCTGGACGATGCTGGCGACCCGCTACCGGGAGCAGGCCAATGTGATTGGCGCGGATCTCAAGAATGAACCCCATGGACAGGCCAGTTGGGGAACGGGCGATCGCGCAACCGACTGGCGCTTAGCTGCCGAACGCGCCGGGGAAGCGATTCTCAAAATTGCGCCGGACTGGCTGATTGTGGTGGAAGGCGTTGAGAAGAACGTCCCCGGACAGGTGTTAGACATTCACTGGTGGGGCGGCAATCTGGAAGGCGTGAGAAACTATCCGGTGCGCCTTTCTCGCCGAGATAAGCTGGTCTATTCGCCCCATGAGTATGGGTCTGGCGTGTTTGATCAACCCTGGTTGCAGGATCGTACCTTTCCTCGCAATCTTTACCGCCGTTGGGAAATTGGGTTTCAATACATTGCCCGACTGAAGATTGCGCCCGTTTGGGTGGGTGAATTTGGCGGACGGAAGATTGGCCGCTGGTCGCGCGAGGGCGTGTGGCAACGTCAGTTCATTGAGTATCTCGACGAAAACAACCTCGGCTTTGCTTACTGGAGTTGGAACCCCAATAGCGACAATACGGGCGGTATCCTAAACGATGACTGGCGATCGGTCGATGGCCGCAAACAGCGATATCTGGGAGCCTTGCTGACCCGATCTGGCTTTGTCATTGCTAACGCCAGTCGGATTAACACGACAGCCGTGCCGCCTGTGAGTGCGATCGCCCAATCCCCCAGCGAACCCCAGCCTTCTCCCCTAGAGCAACCGCCTTCCATCTCCAAGGAACAACGCCCCTCGCCCCGAAGTGCGCTGACTCTGCCTGCGCCTTCTCCCAGTGCGGCCCCAGAGGCTTCGGTGGCTTCTCCTAGCCCTGACTCGGATGATGCGGCGATCGCTCCCAGTCCCAACCCAGAAGGAACGGCGATCGCACCCACACCCAGCCCATCTCCAGAAACTCCCGCTCCAGCCTCCAGCCCCAGCCCCACTGACCAAGCCACCAAACCGCTTAACCCCGCTCCCGTTCCCCCAACGCCAGCGGCTAGCTCCGCAGAACCCTCTCCCCTAGCCAATTCCCAGCCCAACCCCATAGAACAGCCGATTGTCAGCCGCAACCTCCAGCTCAGAACCGCCCAAATCGAGTCTGACTGGCAAGAAGGCTTCTGTTTCCGCGCCCAAATTGTCAACCGAGGCCGCAGCCAGTCCAGCCCCTGGCGACTCACCTTCCGCATGGAAGACGCCATCATTGACAGCAGTTGGGGCGGACTCTTCGACCGAGACGGAGACTACTACACCGTCGAACCTTATGACTGGGGGCGATCGCTCTACCCCGACCAAACCCTCGACCTGGGCTTCTGCGCCAAGAAACGCGGCTCGAATTATCAGCCGGAGGATGTTGGTTTGGAGGTGGAGTAGGGAGTGGGGAGTGGGGAGTGGGGAGTGGGGAAGTTAACGAAGTTGCAAGTTCCCTGAATCAGCCAGGGATTGAATCCCCAGACTTCATCTGAGAACACAAATGACTGTCTAAAGCTGCTGGCAAAAATCACTGTCCAAAGCAGTGAAATACAAGGCTACTGGATACCATCAATCCCCTTTGCGTTCATCTGTGTTACTCTCTTCCCCCTACTCCCCACTCCCTACTCCCCACTCCCCACTCCCCACTCCCCCAAAAAAACGTTCCAAATTTGGTTTCTGTCATATGATCGGTGAGCATAATCTGGGAGCGTGAGTGGATTAAGACGATGGGCATGATGGATATTCCCACAATTTCGGCGGCAGAGTTGGCAGATCGGCGGCGGCGACTGCGGCGGCAGCGGCGATGGCGGGCTTTGCAGCGGTGCTGGCAGATTGTGGCGGTGACGGGGCTGACGGGCGGGATTGTGTGGGCGGCGACTTTGCCTGATTGGGTGTTGCGCGATGCGTCCCAGGTGGGGATCGAAGGCAACAAAATTTTGACGGCGGATTCGGTGCGATCGCTCCTGGGCATTGAATATCCCCAGTTTCTGCTGACCGTGCAACCAACTGCGATCGCCCAACGCCTCGAAGCCTCCCAGGCTCCCATAGCCGATGTCCATATCACCCGGCAACTCTTTCCCCCTAGTTTGACCGTCCATCTCCAGGAGCGGTTTCCGGTTGCGGTGGTTTATACCTTGCCCAATATGCCGCCGTCGCGTCCGGGGCAACCTGCGCCTGCGGTCAATCCGGTTCCTGTGTCACTGCTGGATGACCGGGGCTACATCATGTCCTATGACAAGTACGTGACCCTGAATAAAACCCGCAGCTTGCCCACCCTAAAGGTGTTTGGGATGCAGGAGCAGTATCGATCGCAGTGGGGCAGCCTGTACGAACTCATTAGCCGCAGCCCCGTCAGCGTTTCAGAAGTCGATTGGCGCGAACCCGGCAACTTGATTCTCTACACCGATTTGGGCTTTGTCCGCTTTGGCTCTTATCGACCTGAGCGGTTAAACCAGCAATTAAAAGTCCTGGATCAAATGCGAGAGATCCACCAACAAGTCCCGCTAGAAGACATTGAATATATTGATCTGACCAATCCCGAAAATCCTCGCATCAAAATGGTTGGTGTGGTGTTGCCCACTAACCCCGATGCCGAGCAACCTGAAGAACCGCAGTAGATGCTTCCTCATCCCTGCGCCCTCACCGTTCTCCCTCCTGAATGGGTGATCCATGTCTTTTAATGGATGTCCTTCTAATGACTCCATGAATGACTCCACTCACTTACACTGAAACGCTATATTTTCTTCAGCTTTCTCTGAGCGATTTAGTGTTATCAATTCTTTATGAAATTGCTTCGTTGAGCGGCGTGAACTTTTGCAGTCACGCCGCTCAATTTATAAGAACAAATGCTCAAGATTAGGGGAGTATCACAGGGTCTAGAAACCTTGTTCTGTCGGCTTAGATAGACCTGCCAGAGCAATCTTCGAGACGCGCGCAGTGGCTTATTTGGAGAGAGATAAGTTTGAGCAATGTCAGGGTGATGGACAGGTTTGATTCGTGGATACAAATAAATCGCTTCAATTTAAATCTTCTCGATTACAATAGCTGGAATGATATTTTTGCAAGGCTTTTACAAAAGTTCACTCAAAATTAAATTGGGGTTGCAAAAGGATTAGGGTATCTGGTTTTCAGGGTCGATGTTTAATCCGATTTCTAGTCATGGGTGACGGTGGCGTTAGCCGCTAGAATCGGCGTAAATCGCGCTCAGTTTGGTTTTTCAAGCAACTTACCCTATAGTTGTCTAGAGTTCCAGGTCTTTGTATCAGTGGTTTCTAAATCCCGATGACGCTTGATAATAATTCACTAGCTAACCACAACGCCCCCCCTGAAGAGGGTCAAGACAACTTTTCTCTTCCGATGAATAACGCTAATTCTTTCACCAACTCTGGTATACACTTGGGTCAAGTCCGCGACCCTAGGGGGACGCTGGGAGAAGAAACCAGGAGTGACGAGATTGTGCCAAGTAGTGTTGCCAAGATTAAAGTAATCGGTGTCGGTGGCGGGGGTTGTAACGCCGTCAATCGGATGATTGCCAGTGAAGTGACCGGAGTCGAGTTTTGGGCGATCAACACCGACGCCCAAGCCCTGGTTACCACATCTGCTCCCAATCGAATGCAGATTGGGCAAAAGTTGACCCGAGGGTTGGGCGCGGGTGGAAATCCGGCGATCGGACAAAAAGCCGCCGAAGAATCGCGGGACGAGATTGCCGCTGCCATTGAACATTCTGACCTCGTGTTTATCACCGCTGGCATGGGCGGTGGCACCGGAACGGGAGCCGCCCCCATCGTCGCGGAAGTCGCCAAAGAAGTCGGCGCGCTGACGGTCGGTGTCGTCACCCGACCCTTCACCTTTGAAGGCAAGCGCCGCACTGGACAGGCCGATGATGGCGTTTCAGCGCTTCAGTCCCAGGTGGATACCCTGATCATCATCCCCAACGACAAGCTGCTGACCGTCATCTCAGAGCAAACCCCCGTCCAAGAAGCATTCCGAGTCGCAGACGATGTGCTGCGCCAAGGGGTTCAGGGCATCTCCGATATCATCACCATTCCAGGACTGGTCAACGTAGACTTTGCCGATGTCCGCGCGGTCATGGCCGATGCGGGTTCCGCCCTAATGGGAATTGGCGTTGGCTCCGGCAAGTCCCGAGCCCGAGAAGCAGCCATGGCAGCCATCTCTTCGCCGCTCCTAGAATCTTCCATTGATGGAGCCAAAGGCGTAGTCTTCAACATCACCGGAGGCTTCGACCTGACCCTGCATGAGGTCAACGCCGCCGCTGAGATCATCTACGAAGCTGTCGATCCCAACGCCAACATCATTTTTGGGGCAGTCCTCGACGATCGCCTCCAGGGAGAAATTCGCATCACGGTGATTGCCACCGGATTCTCGCCCGAAGCTCCCGCCCCCGCCCAAGCGGCCAGGGTTTCGCCGATTCGTCGCTCGGCTCCCACCCCGCCGCCGCCCAGCGCATCTCCAGAACCGCCCCCCCTCGCCACTGGCCCTGAAACCAAGCCCCCCAAACCGGGGCTGGATATTCCAGAGTTTCTCCAGCGGCGACGGCCTCCGAGATAGGGCGAAAGGGGAAAGGGAAAAGGGGATAGGGAAGGTGTTTGGACATCTCCTCTATCCCCTTTCCTTTCTAGGATGGAGGTCTAAGGTGACATTCTAGGGATTGAGCAGGAAATCAACTGACAGTCTTTCAAGCCTTTTCCGCTTTTTCCGAAGGAATCCTCCGCCTGCGTCGTCAACTTGTCTCGGCTCCCCAAGTTGGGCGCTAGGGGACAAAGAATTCAGGGCAGGAAAACCATTGAAACAGGTCTGTTGAGCTTCTCATCCACTCAGTGAATCCAGGTTTTCAGGCTTTTCACTCGACTCACCAAGCTTTCAACTCGGCGCACCAAGCTTTTCAACTCGACTCGCCAAGCTTTTAACTCAACTCACCAGGTTTTTAACTTGACTCACCAAGCTTTTCAACTCGACTCGCCAAGCTTTTAACTCGACTTGCCAAGCTTTTAACTCGACTTGCCAGGTTTTTAACTCGGCTCACCGAGCTTTTAACTCGACTCACCAAGCTTTTAACTCGACTCACCAGGCTTTTCAACCCACTGACCCAGCCTCTCCACCCCACTGACCCAGTTAGCTGACTGACAAAACTCCTGGAACTACCGAAAACTCGCAGGGTGGATGGAGCAACGCGCAACCCAACACCCCACTAGAACACTTGGATTGAATTCAATGTCTCTGGCGGTGAAGCAGGATTTATGGCTGTGATGTTGGGTTGCGCCACGCTCCACTCAACCTACAGTACAAAGATGTGGCAGGCAGGCAGATTGCCCAGTCTTTTCACTCGACTCACTTAGGATCGAAAATCAAATAACTTGATATTCTTCTAAAAAGAATAGATTCCTCTGCGTCTCTGTATCTCTGCGGTACAAATTGAAAGTTTCAGCTTATTTGCAGTTTATTTGCTTCCCATTCCTAGAACAAAATACCAAGACAAAATTCCAGGACAAATTTCCAGGATGAAACTCCAGGATAAAACTCCAGGATAAAGCCCCAATAAATCTCCAGGAATGCTCTCCAAGATCCCCCTTTCCCCTTTCCCCTTTCGCCTTTCCCCTTCCCCCTCCCCATGATCAACCCCACACGACCTTCCCGATGGCAAATCGGGGGGATTCTTTTCGTTGGCATTTTGGCCGCTTCGACATCGGCGATTTTTATTCGATATGCCCTGGAAGCTTCAGGCACCCGAGGGGTGGGCTTTAGCCTGGTGTTAGCGGCGGCTCGGTTGACCCTGGCCTCGCTGTTACTGCTGCCCGCTTGGAAGAACTTTCATGCAACGCCAGTGCCGCGTCGGGCGCTGTATCAGTCGATCGCCGCTGGGGTGTTCCTGGCGATTCACTTTGCGGCTTGGATTACCTCCTTGTCCTATACCTCGATCGCCGCTTCAACCGCTTTGGTGACGACCAATCCGGTGTGGGTGGCGCTGATTTCCTGGGTATGGCTGAAGGAAAAGCCGAGTGTTGTGACTGGGGGAGGGATTGCGATCGCCCTCTTAGGTGGAATCCTGGTCGCGATCGGGGATGCAGGCAGTCTCAGTAGCGCTCCTCAGCCCTGGTTGGGCAATGTTTTGGCGCTAGTGGGATCTTGGGCGGTGAGCTTTTACTTCTTGCTGGGGCGGGCGGCTCAGCAAAAGGGGCTGGGGATTGGCCGTCATGCGGTTTTGGCCTATAGCATTGCGGCATTGGTGCTGATGCCACTGCCGACGCTGTTTCAGACGAGTTATCTGGGATATCCGCCGACGGTTTATCTGTGCATTTTGCTGATGGCGCTGTTTCCCCAGTTGATTGGACACACCAGTTTTAATTGGGCGGTGCGGTGGACTTCGCCCACGTTGGTGACACTAGTGATTTTGGCGGAGCCGGTGGGATCAAGTCTTTTGGCGTTTCTGCTATTTCAGGAGAATCCTGGGGTTTCGGTGTTTCTAGGAGCGGCTGTGATCCTGCTGGGCGTGGGTGTGGCGGCTTGGGGACAGCGATCGGCCTAGTTCTGGCGAATGCTATTGGTTCCCACACCAGAAATCTTTCCTGAATCCTATTGAGAGATGTTTCTTCGATGGCTTCGCAGAATTTTCCTTGGATAGGGTGCAAAGGGAAAGGCCATAGAAAGACTGAAAAGGGCATGGAAGACACGCCCTTTCTGATTCTGGAGGAGATTAGGTTGAAGGTTTCTGGAGTTAGATCTTGTGTCGCTTCAGGTGCCAGTTCCAGGCATGGGTGAGGATGTGTTCGATGTCGGCGTACTGGGATTTCCAGCCGAGGGTTTCCTGAGCTTTGGTGGCGCTGCCGACGAGGGCGGGGGGGTCACCAGGACGGCGATCGCGCTCCACCACGGGAATTTCGCGACCTGTCACTTTGCGGGCGGCCTCGATTACTTCTTTGACTGAGAAGCCGCTGCCGTTGCCCAGGTTGAAGATGGCGCTGTCGTTGCCTTTGAGCAGATATTCCAGTCCTAGCACATGGGCAGAGGCCAGATCTGAAACATGGATATAGTCGCGGATGCAGGTGCCATCGGGGGTGGGATAGTCGGTGCCAAAGACGGCGATCGCATCCCGCAGACCCATTGCGGTTTGCAGCACCAGGGGAATCAAATGGGTTTCGGGGTTATGGTCTTCGCCGATGCGGCCTTCGGGGTCGGCTCCGGCTGCGTTAAAGTAGCGAAACCGAACGGACTTAAATTCATGGGCGACATCAAAATCTGCTAATATCCGCTCCACCATGAGCTTGCTGGCTCCATAGGGGTTGATCGGATCTTGGGGATGATCTTCGGGAATGGGGACGGTCTTGGGAACGCCGTAGGTGGCGCAGGTGGAGGAGAAGACGAACTTTTTGATGTTGGCCGCGACCATGGCTTCTAGCAGCGTCAGCGTTCCGGTCACATTATTGCGATAATACTTGGCGGGATCGGTGACCGATTCTCCGACATAGGCGTAGGCAGCGAAGTGCATGACTGCGGCGATCGGCGTGCTGGCAAAGAGATCGTCGAGGAGGGTGCGATCGTTGGTATCGCCCACCACGAGCTTGACCTGGAGCGTTTCTGTAATGTCCTGATGGCCGTACACCAGATTGTCCAGCACCACTACGCCGTAGCCTGCTTGTTGCAATGCCAGAACTGCATGGGAGCCAATGTATCCGGCTCCGCCCGTGACCAAAATTGTAGGTTTTTCCTGTGACACCATGAATCTTCCTTAGTTTGACAATCCCTAGAATCTCTATCAGTCTGCCCCACTCTATTCCGGATTGTCCTATCAATTAAGTCTGATTTTTTTTAATGTCTAATTTTTCTGCCCATTTGCTTGAGGAGTCCTGGTTATGGGGTTAGTTGTGGCTGGAGAACGGAGCGGGGTGGGCAAAACAACCGTCACCCTGGCACTCCTGGCGGCCTTGCAGCGGCGATCGGGTTCGGTGCAATCCTTCAAGGTTGGCCCCGATTACATTGACCCCATGTTTCACACCCAGGTCACGGGTCGCCCCTGCCGAAATCTTGATCCAGTCCTGACTTCTGAAGCCTATGTCCAGCACTGTTTTGCCAAGCATTCCCAGGATGCTAGCCATACCCTGGTTGAGGGGGTGATGGGGTTGTTTGATGGAGCCAGTGGCTCGGAGGACTGGGCGAGTACGGCTCACATTGCCCGTCTGCTGGATCTGCCGATTCTGCTGGTGCTGGATTGCAGTCGTCTTTCTCGGTCTATTGCGGCGATCGCCCACGGATACACCACCTTTGATCCCCGGCTCCAGTTCGCAGGGTTGGTCTTGAATCGGGTGGGCAGCGATCGCCACCTCGCTCTCCTGCAATCCGCCCTTGCCCCGCTCAACATTCCCATCCTCGGCATTCTTCACCGGGACGATGGGATTACCTTGCCCGATCGCCATCTTGGCCTCATCCCTACCGCTGAGCTGCCTCATTTCAATACCATCGTCGATCAACTGGCTCAGCTTGGTGAGCAGTGCTTTGATTGGCCAGCGTTGCTGCCGTATTTGGGAGGGGAAGGGGGAAATTTTATTGACCGCAGAGACGCAGAGACGCAGAGAGAGGAAGGGGAGGGGGAGAAGGGGAGAGGGGAAAGGGGAAAGGGGAAAGGGGGAGATCACATCCACTCATCCACCCATCCACTCATCCACCCATCCACTCATCCACCCATCCACTCATCCACCCATCCACTCATCCACTCATCCACCCATCCACCCATCCACCCATCCACCGATTCGGATTGCGATCGCCCAAGATCCGGCCTTCAACTTTTACTACGCGGATAATTTGGATTTGCTGCGAGAACTGGGGGCGGAGTGGGTGGGGTGGAGTCCTTTGGGCGATCGCACGCTTCCCGACAATGTTCATGGTCTTTACTTTGGGGGCGGCTTTCCGGAAGTGTTTGCGGCACAGTTGAGTGAGAATGAGGCTGCTCGTGAGGCGGTTCGGGCGGCGATTGAGCGGGGGATGCCGACCTATGCCGAATGTGGGGGGCTGATGTATCTGGCGGAGAAGATTGTGGATTTTGCTGGGGTGGCTCATGAGATGGTTGGGGTTCTGCCGATCGCGGCTCACATGGGCAAAAAACTGATCCTAGGATACCGCCAAGCCCAAGCGCTGCAAGATACGCCCCTACTTCAACAAGGCGATTCTGTTCACGGCCACGAATTCCACCGCTCCACTCTGAGTAATTCTCCGCGATCGCCCCTATACCATCTGCAAAGCTACAACAGCCCCCCCAACCCTGTCCCTGAAGGATGGGCAACCCTCCCCAATCTCCACGCTTCCTATCTACACCTGCATTGGGGCGCAACCCCGGAGATTCCCGGACGATTCTTGCAATCCTGCCGATTCTTTTGGGAGGGGAAAGGGGAAAGGGGAAAGGGGAAAGGGGGTGACTAGGAAGTATCACAGGATGATTCAGAGGTAACCCAGGATAGTACTTAGAGATAGTCAGAGATAGTCAGAGATAGTCAGAGATAGTCAGAGATAGTCAGAGATA
>JALOOP010000021.1 GCA_025454315.1 Oculatellaceae cyanobacterium Prado106 | reverse complement strand
TCGCCTTTCCCCTTTCGCCTTTCCCCTTTCGCCTTTCCCCTTTCGCCTTTCCCCTTTCGCCTTTCCCCTTTCGCCTTTCGCCTTTCCCCTTTCCCCTTTCCCCTTTCCCCTTTCCCCCCCTCCCCTCCCCCATGACACAGGCACGCTCAGGACAATCCTTCAGCCTTCAACTGACTCCGATGCAGGTGCCGGAGGCGGTGCCGTCTTCGGAAGTGGCGATCGCATGGGGCAGTCGTCAGGAGGAAGGGCGATCGCATCTTAGTTTGCTCTTGAGTCCGGGAGAACCCAGTGAATTGGTGGTGCAGGTGAAGAACCTGGGCAGAAATTCGCTGCAAATTTCGCTGCAAGTGGAAGGGGATTTTCCCATGACTTGGTGTCAGGTGGGCACTGAGGGATCTGAGATTCTGCCGGGACAGCAGATGGATGGGGTGCTGTATTTTCAGATCGCCCATGATTATTTTGAGCAGCAGGATGTTCTGCACCAAGGAGCGGATCACTCAGCGCTTCAGTTGAACTATCAGGGACGGTTAGCGGTTTATTCGCTAGAGCCAAACACAGGACGCAGACAGGTAGAATTTGCCACCTTTCAGGTGCATATCCGTCCCCACAGTCTGTACCTGGACTTTGTTCCCGCGATTTATCAGGAAATTGATTTTGTCGGGCGGTTTCTGAAAATCTTTGAGCAAGCCTTTGAACCCACTGTCCATACCCTGAACAATCTCTGGGCATTCATCGACCCGATCACTGCCCCCGAATCGCTGCTACCCTTCCTCGCCCACTGGGTCGGCTGGACTCCCCAACCCTATCTAGATCTCAACCGTCAGCGCTACCTCATCCGCCACGCCATTCAAATTTACCGCTGGCGCGGCACCCGTCGAGGACTCCGCTTTTATCTTCACCTCGCCACCGGACTCCCCCTTGATGATCATCTCTCCCAGGAAGAAGACAAACACATTGCCATCCTGGAATCCTTCCACCGTGGCTTTGTCTTTGGAGAAGCCCGCCTCGGCCAGGACACCACCCTCGGCGGCGGACTCTTCTACCACTTCAGTGTCCACTTGAAAACCCTCGACACTCACCCCATCAGCGAAACCCTGGTTCGCTCCGTCATCGACCAGGAGAAGCCTGCGTTTTGTACCTACGATCTAACGATTCACACTGTTTCTGTTGAAGCTCCCGTGATGGCTTTGGAGGATGAAGAAGTGAATGTATAAGTGAATGAGTGGATGAATGGTTGATAGAAACTTTTTGAATAGAAGATGGAACTTGTTATGAAATGCGATCGCCCTTCTCTTAGGTTTTGCGCCCCCCCCGCCCCCAACTTTGGGGGAGCCGAGCCTTCAAGGAGTCTTCAATGAACCTTCGTAGAAACGATCAGGGAGCAATCCCCGAAGACTCCTTGAATTCAAAGTCCCCCAAAGTTGATGCTGCTGGCGAAATGCTTCGTAACATCTCCAAGCTCCCGGTTCACCCCCCTTAATTCCCCCTCGCAAAGGGTGGAAACCAGCCGTCTGACTCATTGCATAAGACTTAGAAAGAATCCAGAGGCTCGGTTCCCTCCCCTTTGCTCTAGCGTAGCGGCGCGTTAGCGCGGGAGGGTTAGGGTGGGGTAATGATCTGACGACGTAGCTCAATTTCTAAACAAACTTCATTGAAATAGACGTTAAGCAATATTTCGCCAGCAGTATCAACCTTGGGGGATTTAGGGGGCACAAAACCCCAAAGCGAAGCCAACCAAAACTTACGTATACACAATAGTCCACTTCCCTATCTCCCCACTTCCCTATCTCCCCACCTCCCCATCTCCCTACCCATCCACCCATCCACCCATCCACCCATCTACTCCCTCCCCCACCCCCATGCACCTCCAACCCCTCACCCGCCTCCAAGTCACCGATGGTCTACTCCTGACCGCCGAACGCTGGCGACAAGCGCATCACTACCATCGACAGCGGCAGAATGTTCACTACCAATCGCTGCATCAACCGGGCATTGTCGGCGGCCTCAAGGTGACGGTGATTCCAGCGCCCGAACAGTTTGCTGCCCAGTTCCGCGATCGCCGCTGGGTACGCATTCAGCCTGGTATCGCCATTGATGCGATCGGCAATCCCATTATCGTGCCAGAACCGATCGACTATCGCCTTGCCTCAGAAGCGCCGCCGACCGGAACAACGATGATTTACCTGGTGATTAGCTACGTTGATCCCGATCGCCTGCACCGTTCCGAAGAGCCCGAGATTGTTCAGGAAACCTTCCGGATTGACGAAAAAACCACCCCCCCTGACAGCTTAGAAGTAGAGCTTTGTCGGATTGTGATCCAGGCTGGAGAAGTATCCCTGGAAGCCAATCCCAATGTTTTTGATCCAGGGATTAATCACTTAGATTTGCGCCATCGTGAATTTGCCCAGGCTCGACCTTTGGGCAATGTCCGCGTCGGCTTAGTTGCCTCTGAGGATCTGCCTGGTGTTAACCCCGAACCCTGGCAGGCATTGCGGCGATCGCTCCCTGCCCTCTACCCTAGTCTAGGAACCGATGCGATCGCCCCTCTCCCCCTCCACGAAAGCACCGAAATTAGCTCGTATCATCTCTTGGTTCTGGCTACATCCCAACTGAACGCGCTGGCAGATTTCCAACTGGAACTGTTGAAACAGTATCTCAACCTCGGTGGTGTCCTGCTGATTCAACGTGACAGTGAAATTCATCGCTATGCCCAACTGGCGATCGTCCGCCAAGAACTCCACCAAACCCTGACGAAACTGCGTCAAACCCAGCAGCTACCCGCCGAACAACAGGAACTAGAAGCCGAACTACAGGCCACAGAAATCGCACTGGCTGAGGAAATTGCAGCGATCGCCAACCCGATTAAAACCTTTGCCCAACAGTTAGAAATTGATGTCAGTGGAGAGGGGAATTGCGATCGCCACCACCCCCTCCGCAACACCCCCTTCCCCTTCGCCCAATTCCCCATTATCCAAGGCATCCCTACCCACTTCCAAACCTGGGGCGGCATCCTCCTACAAATCGGCTCCCTCTCCCAAGCCTGGACTACCGACGCCTCCCTCTCTCTCCCCCGCGAAACACTCCGCAGCGCCCAGGAGATGGGGATTAATCTGTTGCATTATGCGTGGAGACGGAGAGAGATGAGTTAGGGATGGAAGGGAAAAGGCGAAAGGGATTCCATGAAACCTATCTTTGAATATCTCAGAGAATACCTCAGAGAACGCCTTAGAGAATACCTCAGAGAACGCCTCAGAGAACGCATCAGAGAATACCTCAGAATATCCCAAGAAATCTCCCCCCTCCTCCCCCCCTAAAAAATCCAACACAACATCCCCCTTTCCCCTTCCCCCTTTCGCCTTTCGCCTTTCCCCTTTCCCCTTTCCCCCTACTCCCCACTCCCCACTCCCCTCCCCTCCCCCATGTCCACCCAAATCACCACCACCCTCTCAACCCCAAAGCTCAAGTACAAACCCTCCGGCGATCCGGTGAGTTTTGAGGTTGTGGTGCAGAATAATAGCAGCGAATTTGCCACCTTTCAACTCGAACTGGCCGCCTCTGGCGTGGAGTCGCGGCTGAATACCTGGTATCGTCTTGCGCCCGATGTGTCGGCTAAGATTCCGGGGGGCGATCGCACCACCTTCACCGTTACCATCATTGATGTGCCGCCCGTTCCGGGAGGGTTTGCGGGGACGATGACACTGACCGTCCGGGTCTTTTCCCTGGAGTTGCGGGACGAGGATCGGCAGGTGGTCAGCCTTCAGGTGGAAGGTACGGGCGTGTTGCCGCCTCGATTGGAACTGCCTTCGCGCAAATTCCAGGGCTATCCGGGAGATCTGATTGAGATGCCCGTGACGCTCTATAATCTCAATCGGCAGTCGGCCAATGTGTCGCTGCGGATTTTTGGGTTGGAGCGATCGTGGTTAGTGGATGGCGGTGAGCGGCGGGTTCAGATTCCGCCCAATGGACAGGCCGAGGTGATTTTGCTGTGTCAGCTTCCGGAACCGACCCTGGCTCCCAGTCAACTCTACAAATTCACCGTTGAAGCGCAGCAACCGCAGGCCGCTCCCGTCAGGATGGAGGCGGTTTTGACCGTTTTGCCGCTGGGCTATGTGGAGTTTCGCTGTCAGCCTCCGCAGCAGGCGATTCCGGCACAGCGAGGCTGGTGGAAAAATCGCAAGGTGAATTCTGCTACCTATGCGCTGGCGTTTGACAATCAGAGTAATTTGCTCCAGCAGGTGCAGGTTGAGGTGCAGCGGCAGGATGTGCCGATTCAGAACCTGATGCTAGCGGGGGGCGATCGCACCAAAGCCCAAAGCCAACTTCAGGGCAGATTTGAAGTCACGCCCGAACAAACCGATCTGCCCGTTGGCGAAACCCAGTCGCTGCAACTGCTGGTGCGTCAATCACGTCCCTATTTCGGCTGGTCGCGTCGTCTGGCTTTTCAGGTGAGAGCGGTTTTATCTGATGCGCGTCTGGATGTCCGTAACGATACCCAGATTCTGAAGCTACGAGTAAAGCCAATTATTCCGTTTATACTCCAGCTATTTTTCCTGATTCTGTTATTCTTGGCTCTGTGGATTCCATTCCTGCTTAACAGTGGCCACCAGGCTCCGGTTAATGCAGTGCAGTTCAATGGATTAGCCACCGAAGTGATCAGCGCTTCCGATGATGAAACGGTGCGTCGCTGGCGGGTGACGGGCGATCGCCTCAAACCCCTAGGCATCATCAACCGCGCCGATAAAGCGATCCGCGTCGTGCGCTACCGTCCGGTGAACAATGATGCGATCGCCGATGGATTCGAGAACGGCCAAATCCAAGTCTCCAATCTGCTGACCAAAAAACTCCAGTCCGCTTTCTTCAACGAAAAAGACGATCGCGTCTTTGACCTGCGATTCACCCAGGATTCCCGCACGCTCTACAGCGGTCATGGCAGTGGGTTGGTGCTGCAATGGGATTTAACCGGAGAGTCCTTTGAGAAACAAACCGATGTCCAATCTTTTCAACGGCAAAAACAATTGGATTTTGCGGTGAATTCTATGGCGCTGGTGGGGGATACGGAACAGCAGTTGGCGATCGCTGGAAGATACAATCGTCTGGTGCTTTGGAATCTCAAGGAGGATAGAATTGAACCGTTGCCGTACAAGTCTGGAAGTAAGGACGAGTATATTCTCAGTCTCAGTACCGCAGAACAGAAACCGGAGATTTTGGCGATCGCTGACAACCAGGGCAAAATCAGCCTCTGGAACCTGCGCCGCTGTCTTGCCCAAGAAGGTGCCTGTGAACGCATCGATGAATGGACGACGGGACACAAAGGCAAACCCGTTCAATCCGTCGCCCTCAGTCCCGATGCCTGCTACCTGGCCAGCGCCGGAGAAGATGGCCGCATCATGCTCTGGACACTCAATGGCCGCACCGGACAAGTCCTCGACGGCAAACCCCTCGCCCAATCCCGCCAACCGATGAACAGCGTTGATCTAATCCGCGTCGATCGCAAAGTCCTCGTCGTCAGCGGCGGCGACAATCACCGGGTGAAACTGTACGAGGCGGAGGATATTAATCCAAGCTGTAGTTAGGGGGGAGGGGAAAGGGAAAAGGGGAAAGGCGAAAGGGGTATGCAGCGAACCCTTCCTAGAAGTTCTCTACGAATCCCTCCTAGAATTTCTCCATAACAAATTCCACGGCATCCTCCTCCAAAATCCTCCCAGAACTCCCTCCCCAAAATCCCCCAAGAATCCCCTTCCCCTTTCCCCCTTCCCCCCCGACTCCCCCCTCCCTACTCCCCCCTCCCTACTCCCCCCTCCCCCCATGACCAGCCACCAACTCCCCCCCCAACGCGAAGATATTAGTATGGCTGAGATGCTGATGCTGCCGGACATGCAGCGGCAGATGCTGGCCTGGTTGCTGCGGCAGGGCGCGGTGACTTTGACGGAATTGGTGATGGGGACACAGCGTCCCGAGGCGGAGGTGCGAATTGCGCTGGAAGACTTGGTGCGGCGGGGGTTTGTGGCGGAGTTGGATTTGGAGGAAATTCCCCACTATCAGGCGTTGGTGTTTACCGACCAGGGGGATCAGTTTTTGAATGCGCTGGTGCCGACTCTCGAACCGGGCAAGCCCTTGGCGGTGATTGTGAATTCGGCGGGGCAGGATACGATTACGCCCGGATCGACCTTTGAGTTGGGGGTGACGATTCGCAACAAGGGAAATCAAAGTGCGGTCATTGATGTGTTTATTGATGATCTGTCGCCGCTGCTGCGGCAATGGTGTCGATCGGCTCAAGAACGGCTGGCCTTGGGGGCGAAACAGAGTGCGGAGGTCGTGTTTCGGTTTCAGGTTCCGGTCGATGCGCTGCCGGGTTCCTATCCCTATTTGCTGATTGTTGATGCGCCGCAGCACTACCCGGAAGATACCCCGATTCGCTATTCCCAGAAACTCCAGGTTTTGCCGCCGCTGCAAGATGCGGTGCGGGTCAATGATCCCACGTTTGTGGTGCAACCGGGGACGGCCAGTGCTAAGCCTGCTACCGTACAGCCTGGGGGAGTGCTGCAATTTCAGTTATTGGTGCATAACCGTTCCGATCGCGTCGATCGCTTCCGTCTCTCCTGCAAAGATATTCCCGAAGAGTGGCTGAACACAATCTATCCCCAAGGGATTCAGGGGCAGGGATTGGCGGTGCAGTCGGATGCGCTGGATCTCAATCCGGGCGGGCAGGGGTTGATCACCCTGGTGCTGCAACCGCCGCTGGAAACGATCGCCGGAGTCTACATCCCAACCCTGCGTCTGCATTCGGAAAACAATCCCAATCTGGTGCTGCTGGATTTGATCTATTTTCAGGTCAAGCCGACTTACCAACTCCAGCCCATGCTGCAAACGATCCTCAGTCAGGTGAAAACCGATCCAGGGTTATTTGCCATTCAAATTAGCAATCAGGGCAACACGCCCCGAGAGATTCTGTTGGACGTCACTAAGCTGGATGGGGGCGATCGCTGTGAATATACCTTCGATCCCCCCCATCTCAAGCTGCAACCCAAGCAAACCCTCAGCAGCAAACTCTGGGTCAAACCCATTGATCCGTGGAAACGCCCCATCTTTGGCGGGGGGCAACTGCTGAACTTCAATGTCGATCTCACCGATCCTGAAGAACATCCGATTTCACCCGTGCCGCTGCATGGTTTTATCGTTTGGCAGTCGCGTCCCTGGTGGCAAATCCTGCCCTTTTTTCTCATGGGAATTGCGGGTGTGGCGCTGTTGGCCTGGTTTATTTGGTGGAACCTGATGCGCCCCCCAGTTTCGCCCAAGATTCTCAAGTTTGCGCCGGATGAAGTGGAGTATGCGGCGGAGAACGGGGATTTTGTGCGGTTGGGATTTCAGATCAGCGATCCTGACCGGGTTAAAACCCTGGAAATTCTAGGACAATCTGCCGATGGTAAGGTGATTAGCCGTCCCATGAGCTATGACCTGAGCAAAGGGATTCCCGCTGCGTTGCGACCTTTTTGTTTAGAGCAAGCCCGAGTCCTAAGCTGTCGAAATGTTCGCACCGATGCGCGCCGACCCGGCACCTACATTTTTACAATGAATTTGCTGCCGCGCGATCGCCGTTCCATCCCCGCTTCCAGCACTTCGGTACCCGTGGCGATCGTCCCCATTCCGCTCCCCCAAATTCTCGCCTTCAACTCCACCCAGCCGATTTATCAACAGGCACCGCCCAAGGTGCAACCCGCCTTACCTGCTGCTAAGAAAACCTCGAAACCCGCAGCATCGAATCCACCCCCAGCCCAGCCTGCTGCAAAACCTGCAAATCTAGGCTTGCATGAAGTGCGGTTGAACTGGACGATCGCCCATCCCAAACAAATCCAAGAACTGCAAATCATCGGCCATGATGCAGAGGGCGCTGTGGTTTCACCATTAAAGGTCTACAACTTTCAAAAAGGCGTTCCCAAAGAATTGGAAAAGCAATGTACTTTGAGGGAACAACTGGTGTGTCTTCAGGTGCCAACGGGCGATCGCAAAGTGGGCGATCGCACCTACCAAATCACCGTCATTCCCAAAGGCGCACCCCCCGAGAAACCGATCGTTCTCAAAACAGATCTGATCAAAATCGAGCCGCGCCCTCCCCAAATTCTGACGTTTCGCATTAACGGTCAGGAAGCTTTGCCCAAATACATTCTCCCCATCACACCGGGTCAACCCTTGCCCAGTCTCGTCTTTTCCTGGCAAGCTGAAAACAATGACGGCACCAAGGTTGAACTGCTGCCTGCTCCCGGTGCGGTGGCCACCGTTGGATCAATGCTGTTCCCACTAACACCTGAACCCGCGAATCTCGTGGTGACGCTCCAGGTGACCAACGCCGCAGGTCAACAAATCACCCGGTCGGTCACCCTGGAAACCTACAATCCCGCCGCGCCGCCTTCTCCTGGGGCTGCACCCGGAACTGTCCCCGGAGCGGCTGCTCCGGCTGCCCCTCCCGCCCCCCCTGCACCACCCGCACTCGACACCCCCCAGCCGACTGATCCAAATCGGCTTTCTCCAACAGAATTGCCGCCGCAATTTAACTAGCGAAACGTATCGAACCTATAAGCGAGGCTAAGTACGCGGACTCCATGTTCCACACCGCCGCCAGTACCCAGTTATTTGTCTTCATCGAATTCGCCAACAGCATCAATCCTAGAGGACTTTGAGTTCGCTGAAGCTCCCCCGATCGCATCATAAAACTTCCTGAAAAGTTCCCCTATTCCCCACTCCCCACTCCCCACTCCCTACTCCCCAACCACTGCCCACAATTCCCCCGGTCGATCGATCAAAACATCGGGCTGCGATCGCACCAAATTCTCCCTCGCATTCAACCCCCAACTCACGGCAATGTTTTTCACCCCCGCCTGCTTGGCCGCCTGCACATCCCGCGTCTCATCCCCCACAAAGACGATCGCCCTTTCCCTATCCTGATTCAACCGTACCAATCGACTCAATTCCCTGGCCTTACTAGAAAAAATCTGCCCACCATAAACAAACTCAAACCAATCCGCGCATCCCTGAATCTGCAAGAACCGTTCTACATTTTGCTGCGAATTCGACGAAACAATGCCCAGCCGATGCCCCTGCTGATGCAGCTTCAGCAGCACCTCCTTCATCCCCTCAATAAACTGCAAATCCCCCATCGATTGCGTTAATTCGTGACGAAAGCGCTGCAAAAAGAAGGGCAACCGCCATCTTGCAAGTCCCAGATAGCGCATGATCTCTCTAGAACTAAGCTTTTTGAACTCAGGGATTTGCTCCATCGAAATCGGCGGATAGCCATACTCCGGCGCAATCCGATTGGCCGCAATGATGAGAATTTCTAGGGAATCGGCGATCGTGCCATCAAAGTCGAAAATGATTAAACCCATGATTTGTCGTGAAACAAGGTGATGAAGGTTCTCAAGGATTGCACAATCTATCAGGGGCGAATAGAGTTTGCAGATCAGTGAGAATACCTCATTTTAACTTCTGGAACGACATAGAGATCAGTAAGAGTATTTCTACGAGGTTGTAACCCTGTACGCGATGGAATGGTTTAGAGTCATCTCTCTGATCCGGTTGACGCATTTGCAAGCTTGAACATGGTCTCTCAGGGCTTAGGATCTTCGGTATACTGAGAGCAATCCACAGGATCAAATCGGCTATGGTAACCCTGCAACTTCGGCAATTGGTGATGCAGCCAGGACAACAAATTCAGCTTCAGGATGTGAACTGGACTGAGTTTGAGGCCATTCTGGATGAATTGGGCGATCGCCACTCCACCCGCATTGCCTATTTCGAGCAGGTTTTGGAGATTCGTATGCCCTTGCCCAAGCATGAAAAGGCCAAAGTTCTGATCGGGGACATGGTCAAAATTCTGCTGGAAGAACTTGATATCGAAAATGAAGGATTTGGTTCAAGTACCTTTAAACGAGCTGATAGGGCTGCCGGGATTGAGCCAGACGAATGTTTTTACATTGAGAACGCGGCGGCAATGATTGGGAAAGAACGGCTAGATTTAACCCTCGATCCTCCCCCCGATTTGGCGATCGAAGTTGATGTCACCTCCAAAACCAGCCTCAGTGCCTACCAGGCACTCGGTGTACCGGAACTATGGCGATTTGAAGACGGCTGTTTGCGAATCAGCGTGTTGCACAAGGGGCAATACCAGGATGCGCTGACGAGTCCTCATTTTCCTCAGATTGATGTTGTGGGGCTAGTGTCGGAAGGGGTGGGGCGATCGCAAACCGAAAGTCGCAGCCAAATCCTCAAAGCTTTCCGCCAAACTATCCAAACCCTCCTAAGTAAACAAAAATGAGATACCAATGACAACAGAGACAAGGTATTTCAACCGCTCTACGTCATTGATATCCCATTACGATTTCATCCCTGCATGAAATAAGCTGAAATCCTTCCACAAAGCCATCCAGACAAAAGACAAATTCCTCTGCATCTCTGCATCTCTGCGTCTCTGCGTCTCTGTGTTTAATACGGTTCAGCTTATGTTCCACTCATGACTAAGATTGAGGAGTCCAACCCTTCATCTTCAGCGAATCCGCCTCATGGGATTTGCCCTTCAGCATCCGATTCCAGTAGAGCCAAGGCAGCATATAACGCTTCACCAACCACATGCTGTACCGCTCCTCTCTCGGGTCCATCGGGAAAGAAGAAAAGGGTTGATTGGTATAGTCAAACTCGGCCATAATCACCTTGTCATAGCCCGTGATCAGCGGACAGCAGGTATACCCGTTGTACTTGCCACTCAGCGCCTCAGACTGCATCACCGCCAAAAGATTCTGCACCAGGACAGGCGCTTGCCGACGAATGGCAGCGGCGGTCTTGGAAATCGGCAGGGAAGAGGCATCGCCGATGCTGAACACATTGGGATAGACATTGTGCTGCAAAGTGTCTTTATTGACATCGACCCAGCCCTTGGAAGGGCCGTCGGACACGGCGAGTTTGCTGGTTTTGATGAAATCCGGGGCACTCATGGGCGGCGTTACATGGATCATGTCGTAGGGCAGGACGACATCCTGCGTTCCGGCATCGCTGGTGACTTCAAAGACAGCTTCTTTGGCTGCTGCCCGGATCGCCTTGAGATTGTGCTTAAAGTTGAGTTGAATGCCTTTGCGCTCAACGACCTTCATCAGCGGTGCGGCATAGGCAGGTACTGGAAAGATTGCACCGACCGCACTGCAAAACTGAATCTTGGTGTTCTCGCGCACGCCCTGTTTGCGGAAGGCATCATCGGCCAAATACATGATCTTTTGGGGTGCGCCGCCGCATTTAATCGGCGTGGCCGGAAACGTAAATAGAGCGTTCCCGCCTTTGAAGTTTTGGATAGTTTTCCAGGTGTATTCCACGTAATCTACAGAGTAATTACTGCATACTCCATTTTTGCCTAAAGCGTCTTTTAATCCTTCTACCCGATCCCAGTCAATTTGAATACCGGGACAAACCACCAGATAGTCGTAGGAAATTTGCTGACCCGATCGCGTGGTGACCTGGTTCGACTCAGGTTCAAAGGTGGCGGCATAGTCCCGAATCCAGGTGACACCCGAGGGAATGCAGCTTTCCTCGGAGTGAATCGTGGCCTCCAGGGAAAAAGCGCCTGCTCCCACCAGAGTCCAGGCAGGCTGATAGAAATGGCGATCGGAGGGTTCAATGATGCCAATGTTGAACGTATCGCTGATTTCGCGCAGTTGAGCGGCCACGGTAATCCCCGCAGAACCGCCGCCAATGATCAAAATCTGATGATGCTGCGCCGCACGGTTCGCCGCAGTTGCACCAGGAATATCCGTTTGAATCGGTTTGAGTGAGGTCATAGTGTTTTCGCCAAAAATTAGGGAGCAAGGAAGCAATGGAAGCCATACTGCATTGTGTCAAGCTCCTGCCCTGATTTTGGATTTCTTAGCAATATTTTAAGGAGGAGGAGAAGAAGGGGAAGGGGGAAAGGGGAAAGGGAAAAGGGGAATCCGGGACTGTTTCAAGGAATCTAGTCAAGGAATCCATTTAAGGAATTCACTAGGAAGGAAGATAGTCTGTTTCAAGGAATTCATTCAAAGAATCCATTCAAGCATTCAAGGAATTCATTTGGGAAGAAGCAAGGATGGAGAAACCAGAACTTTCCCTTGGCTCCTTCAAAGTATGAGCCAACATAACCCCTTTCCCCCTTCCCCTTTCCCCTTTCCCCTTCCCTCCCCATTACGCTTGAGGTTGACTCACCAACAGCGCGACTGGGAAATGGCTGAGGATTTCCTTGAGCCAGAGGGTGTCTTCGCCTTGGATGGTTTGTCCGGTGATCAGGTCCTGCCAGACGGTGGAGGCGGTGGGGGGTTGGAGGAGGCGAGTTTCGTGCCAGACTTGTTCGCCGAGGGGGTGTTCGCCTTCTTTGATGAGGGCGGTGAGGAACCGGGGGGCGACGGCAATGATCTGGGTTTCTCCGAGTTCGCGGGCATAGGCAACGACATGGGTTTTGAGGCTGCCGACGACATTGAGTTTTTGGTAGCTGCCGCGCTGGAAGAGGTCGGTGTAGGTGCGGCGGGCTTGCAGGAGTTTTTGGGTGAGGAAGAGTTTGACACGGCCATCAGCGGGGTTGTCGAGCAGGTCGGCGATTAGGCTGAGACGGCTTTTGAGCGATCGCGTCTTCAGTTTCTTCAAAAACTCCATGCGTTGGTTAAAGTCCACCGGACGACGGTTATCCGGATCAACCAGACTCAAATCCCAGAGTTCGGTGCCCTGATAAATATCGGGCACACCGGGAGTCGTGAACTTGAGCAGAGTTTGCGACAGAGAATTGTAGACACCGTAGTGTTGAATCTTCTGTTGAAACACACGGAAATCTTGGAGAAACAAGTTATCCTCCGAGTCCTTCAATAAGCGTTCTGCAAATTCGATGAAAGCATTCTCATAGCCGCTATCGGGTCTGAGCCATGCGGTATGTACTTTGGCTTCTCGGATCGCTTTAATGAGGTATTCCTTGATGCGTTCTACGAATTGGGGATACTCTGAGTGGTCAAAGGGAAACGCGCCGAGTAGGGTTTGGTAGAGGAAGTATTCATCGTTGGGATCGGGGACATCACGTCCTTCAACGCAGTTCTTTTGGGGCGCGTTAAGCTGCCGCCAGTGTTGCAGATGCTGCTCCCATTCCTGGGGAATTTCGGAGAGGACATTGATGCGGGCGCGCATGTCTTCGCCGCGCTTGGTGTCGTGGGTGGCAGTGGCATTCATGGCATGGGGCCATTGAGCCGAGCGATCCTGGTTGAAGCTGTGGAAGTCGTCGATCGACAGGCCAAAGTGACAGGGATGGGAACCGACTTCATTCATGGAAATCAGACGGTTGTAGATATACATCACCGTGTCTTCGACACCTTTGGCCATCAGGGGGCCGGTGAACTGCTGAAGCCGCATCAGGAAGTGGAGCCATTGCTCTTTGTCTTCGTCAGTGAGGCGATCGTCAAATTCCATCAGCAGGAACTTTTCAATAAAAAATAGCTCATTGAGGAAGTTGGGCGTGTTTTCCTTGGCTTTGGCCAGCACCTGCTTCATGTATTCCTGATCAGATTTGTGGCTGCCTGTCCCACTGATGTAGGTGCGGTAAACGGGAAAGAGAGCCAAGATTTCGATCAGGGCGCGCTTTAAGCCGTAAAGGGTGAAATCGCTGGCGTAACGATAGCGCACAGAAATCTGCTTCAGCAAATCTGCCAGATTATCGATATCGCCTGCTAAATGCTTGCCGATGATGAGTCGCTTATTTTCATCAATCAGCGCTTCACAGGAGAGTCTTTGTCCTGCAAAGCTCTGGTACAAGGCGCTAAATTCTGATTCGGTGGATTGCTGACAGAATACCTCATTAACCTTGGCCAAGAAATCATAGCCCGAGGTACCCTGAATCGGCCAGTTCAACGGCAATTCTTCGTGAGCTTCAAGAATTTTTTCAACCACGAGATAAACATCTGGAGCATGTTCCCGCAGCCGGGTGAGATATTCAAAGGGATCATAGAGTCCGTCAATATGATCAATTCTCAAGCCTGAGATTTTCCCTTCCTTCACCAGATCCAGGACAAACTGGTGAGTGCGCTCAAACACATCCGGATCTTCAATGCGGAGGGAGATTAAATCGTTGACGGTGAAGAAACGACGGTAGTTGAGTTCTTCATTGCCGACTTTCCAGTAGGAGAGGCGAAAGAACTGCTCTGCTAGCAGGCTTTCCAGCAGGTTAAAGCTTTCGGGTTTGCCGACTTCTCCATTAAATAGGGTGATGTTTTCTTCAATAAATTGTTTGATCTCGGAATTATTGTTCCACAATTCCCAGAGCATTCGTTTAATGAAGGCGATTTGGTCGTAGCGTTCGCGGATGTTTTCTCCAGAAGGAATGTATTTGAGCGCATAGAGTAGCCCCAGCAGCTTGACAAAATCGGGACTTTCGCGCCCCATTTTGTCCCGCAGCCGCTCAATATCATGGAGGATCACCTGGCTGTAGGACTCAATTCGCAGCGGGAACCGGAGATCGTAGTAATTAATGGAAAGGCCACTGATGGTGTATTCAAGCTGGAGTTCGCCGCTCTCTAAACAGTCGCCGTAGAATTTGCCTAGGAAGGGAGCCAGTACTCGGCCTTTGATGTCTTCGTAGGGGTGGTTCCAGTTGATGTCAAAGAAATTGCGATATTGGGAATCGGGGCCATTTTCCAGGACATCCATCAGGATATGGTTTTGGCGATCGAAGGCCATGTGATTGGGGACAATATCTTGAATCCAGCCAATGTGGTGCTGCTGGAGTTCTTGAATCAGTGCCTCAAACTGTTCCTGACCGCCCAACTCAGGGTTAATTTCTTCGGGGTTGACCACATCATAGCCGTGGCTGCTGCCCTGACGCGCCGTCATGATGGGCGACGCATAGATATCGGAGATGCCTAGCTCATTCAGGTAGGGGACGATCGCCCGAGCCGCCTGAAAGTCAAAGCTGGCGTTAAATTGGAGTCGATAGGAAGCCAAGGGAATCTGCATCATAATTTTATTTTGATTTTATATTTCTGATTGGATTTAACCCTGGTCGGAGTGATTCTCAGCGATGAACAAATCTTGTTCAAGTGATGTGGTCAAGGGATTTTACGATCGAGTTCTACTCCTTTCTAAATGGTGTTGAAGACGGAAAGCGCCTCCTGATTTTGCCTATTCTACCGATTTATTTTGAGATGGGACGCGAATCGCTCCAGTGTGGGTCGCTCAAGGGATTAATTATGTATACCACTTAACCAGAATCAATTCACTTTTTGATCCCTTAAGGGACGAATAAAGGGGCGATCGCGCACTCAGGAGATTCGGTTCACCCTTACTCTTGCCGTTCGCCATGTCAGGAGAATTACCCTACGAGTCTTCTAGATCACCTTCTCACTGTTTACCTCTTGGTCAGGACATAAATGAAGAATTAGCCAGGGAACTGGCTGAAGTGGGACAGTTTTTGGATGAAGTGGAGCATTGGGTTCTCAATTCTAGAACTGTATCTTTTGCTTCCAGGTTGCAGGCGGTTAAGCCAAGACAGGATCGATGCCTGCGACTGTCCAGTGTCTTTGGACAGACCCCAAGGGTAGAAATTAGCGAATTGTCATCAGATTAAGACATTCTTTGGTAGACTACGACAGCCTTCGGATAGAGATTCAGTTCTTGTTGAGGTACCGCACCCGATCGCTCAGTCGGGATAATCTCGGGTATGTTCGCCCCTGACCCACCCCAGATAGGATCAGCCGAGTTGAGGGCTATCTTCCAGGTTCCAGGCGGTAATGTGACTTTGATCGGGGTAGCTGTCGTGCTGAAATTAAACAGACAGAAGATCTGCTCGTTTTGTTGCCACAGACGCAGTTTCAGAACTTTTTCGGATTCTAGGGCGATCGCCTCAATATTCGCTCTGTTCGGGTTAAGGAACACAGAATGGTTAGACCTAAACTGAATCAAAGACTGATAGAACGACCATAATCTACCGGATTGTCCCTGATGGCGATCGTCCCAGTGGAGTTGCGATCGCTCAAAGGTTTCCACACTCTGGGGATCAGGCGGTTCTCCCGCAGCATGGAAGGCGGCAAATTCCGCTTTGCGACCGGAACGAACGGCTTCCACCAGATTGGCATCCCCATGGTCAATAAAGAACAAAAACGGAGATTTTTCGCCGTATTCCTCGCCCATAAACAGCATCGGGATCGAAGGGGAGAGCAGGACAGCGGCAGCAGCTAATTTTTGAGATTCAAAATCTACCAAACGACAGAGGCGATCGCCCTCCATCCGGTTGCCTACCTGGTCATGGTTCTGGGAAAAGACGACGAACTGACTGGGAGAGCAGTCTGGGGCAGGTGCGCCGTGGAGTCGCTTGCGATGAGGAGAATAGTTCCAGGTGTAGACAAAGTTTTCCTGGTAAGCTTTTGCTAGATGATGGAGCGCACCATAGTCTTCGTAATAGCCCTGATTCTCTCCAGTCAGCAACGTGTGCAGAGCGTGGTGAAAATCATCATTCCATTGGGCATCAAGCCCGTATCCACCTTGATCCCCGGCGCGTAAAAGACGCGGGTCGTTTAAATCACTTTCGGCGATTAGGTAAAGCGATCGCCCCTGCTGCTGAGCAAGCTGGGCTGTGGCTTCCGCCATTTCCTGCAGGATATGCTTCGCGCCAAAATCGTAAATCGCATGAACCGCATCCAGCCGCAGCGCATCGATGTGAAACTGCTCAAACCAATAGCGCACATTCTGTACAAAATATTCCCGCACCCCATCGCTGTAGGCATCGTCATAATTAACCGCGCTGCCCCAGGGCGTTTTATAGCGCTCCGTAAAGTAGGTGCCCAAGCCCCAAAGGTAGTTGCCCTCTGGTCCCAAATGGTTGTACACCACGTCCAGAATCACCGCCATGCCCTGCTGGTGGCAAGCATCCACCAATTGCTTCAGCCCCGCAACGCCGCCGTAGGAATGCTGTACCGCATAGGGATAAACCCCGTCGTAGCCCCAGTTGCGCGTCCCTGGAAACTGACAAACGGGCATCAGTTCGATCGCCGTAATCCCCAGCGCCTTCAGTTCCGCTAGTCGTGGAATCATGGCCTCGAAGGTACCTTCGGGGGTGAAGGTGCCCACATGCAGCTCATAGATGACATATTGCTTCCAGGGGAGTCCCGTCCAGTCGCGATCGCCCCACCCATAAGCCGCTGGGTCAACCACTTCCGAAGCACCATGCACCCCCAACGGCTGCAACTGGGAAGCGGGGTCAGGGCGATCGACCTCTCCATCCAACTGATAGAAATACTGCGTCCCCGGTTCTGCCGCAATCGTCCCTTGCCAATAGCCCCGACCGATGGGCTGGAGCGGGATCAACTGAGGGGTTGGAGCCGTGATATGGACAGCGACCTGTTGGAGCAGGGGTGCCCAGAGGGTGAACTGACACTGGCGATCGCCAAGGTAATGAGAGCCAAGCTGCATAGCGAATTTACAGGATAAGTCCAGGGTAAGGAGTCGATGGACTTTATCTTATCGCTGTTTGCTCAACAAAACTTGATAAATAGGGAATCGCTTGCTCTAACGGTTCGCCTGGGAAGGATCGCAGTCGGGTCAAAATCGGGTCAAAATCGGGTCAAAAGCGAGTCAGAATCGGGTCAGAAGTTGTAGGTTAAGCGGTTACTGACTTCAGAGATCTTCTTTTGCACAAATAGCGTGTCAACGAGGGTATTAATTTCTTGTTCACTCAGCTTGCTCTGAGCAAGTAGTGATTTCATATGCTGACTTAATGTTTTGCGAGTTCTCGGACGCCCGTTCTTTTTCATTTTGGACAGATTCTCAACAACTTTTGCAATTGGATCTGCTGCCCTGGAATTCGTTGCAATTGAGCCTGTGTTTTGCGAAATACTGGTGTCCTTCTCTTTGAACCATTCACGCAGGCTCTGAATTCTCTGACACTTGATTTTGCTCTTATTCAGATATTGGATGAGGGGATCAAAGCCTTTGTCTTGGGTCAAGACGAGGAAAGAACCGCCTCCAATTTCTTTACTTAGGCGACCGAGATAGAAAGCAATATGAAAATCAAGGGCATTACTCCCTGAACCTTCTAAGCTGATTAACATCTAGATTGATAGCTTTTCCCTTATCGTGGCACGGTTGTAGAATCTGGTTTGTGCAAACTAAAAGTCGTTTAGCTTATCTTGATCCATTCAACCCTTTGCCCAAGTTTCTGCGTCGCTTGGACTAGTTCAAGGGGAATTTTGTTTTGAGTTTGTCCAACAAAAATCTTGATGTCAATTTCTCGTTCTTGAATCACAGACAGATCCAGATCTTGTACGTTTTCATAATCAACAAGCAGGATAATTTTTTTGGGCTTTTGACTCATAAAAACCATTTGGCAAACGATATTAAATAATTATTCCCATTTCATGTCTTTTAAATTCAACCTTTCAGTGCTTGCCGCAGAGCTTACCTCAGTGTAAATTCGACGTTATTTTTGTTTCACTGTCCTTAACTCGTCGAGGATTTATCGGTATGCACTCGTCTACAGTTCAATCCGCATCTATCTTAGGGTGTAATGTGCTGATTGTCGGGGGAGGGCCTGCGGGATTTGCGGCTGCGTTGATGCTGGCGAAGCGGGGTTGGAGCGAAATCACGGTTGTGGAGAAGCGATCGACTGCCCAGGACTACGAACCGGATAAGTCCTTCAATTACATGATTGATGGCCGAGGACAGAAGTTCACCGATTTGTTGGAAATAACCGATAAATTGGCGGCGATCGGGGTTCCCAGCAGCGAGTTTTATCTGACGCGGATTGAGGCGAATGGCGATCGCAAAACCCTCAAAGTCCCCTTGATTGACTCAAATCGTAAAACGGCATATTGGGTTCCTCGTCGTGCCTTTGTCCAGATGCTTTATCAAGAGATTCAACAGCACTGGACGGCTCAGATTACGGTGCGGTTTAACACCCGATGTACGGCAATTAACAAGGTTCGTCAATGGGACGGAGAACGGTTAGAGGTGACGATTGAGGGAGGTGAACCAGATTCTGTTCAGCGACTTGAGCCGCGTCTTTTAATCGGGTGTGACGGTGTGCAATCGATCGTGCGATCGACGCTCAACACCTGGGATCAATCCGGTAGATTTGAGATGCAGTCGTTTCCTTCGCCCAGTTCTGGGCTGCGCTATAAAGTATTGAGTTTGCCACCGAACTTTCCTTTGGATGCAGCGGGCAAAGAGCAAACGGTATCCACCATGTCCTATGCCATTCGGGGCGCATTTCGACAACGAAAACAGGCACTTTCTCTGGGACTCTTGCCCCTAAAAGATCCGCAAGCTCCCCGGACGGCAAATCTAGTGAATCGTCCCGATCATTACCTTTGGCAACTCAAAACGGGTGAAGCAGTGCAGAATTTTCTAGAGCGGGCTTTTCCACAACTGCCAATGCGCCAAATTCTGTCACCGGAAGAGGCCGATCGCTTTGCCCAGAGCAAGGGAGGATCGTTTCCAACGCCTCAGTTTTGTTCTGGGTTGTATTATCGTTTGTCTGCTGCGGCTGAACCCAAGAAATCAATCCGTGAATCAATCCGTGAATCAACTCATGAAGGAACTCGCGAATTAACGCATGAAGGAACCCGTGAAGGAACTTTTGAATCAACGCATGGAGGAACCCATGAGATAAATTCTGAAACAACCCATGAAACAACTTATGAAACAGCATCGGGGGTTCTGTTACTGGGCGATGCGATTCATTGTTTTCCACCCGATATTGGACAGGGGGTGAATTCGGCGTTGGAGGATGTGGTGGTTCTGCACCAGGTTTTGGCAGAGGAAGGGGATGATTGGGAGCGATCGCTCTCTCGTTATGAACAGGTGCGATCGCCCGATGTCCATGCTGTAGTGCGGTTGGTGCAGGTTGCGGCACCTTGGCAGTATCGACAAGATTGGTGGCGTGGTAAATTGTGGGCGATCGGGTTTGCGGTAAGGCTGGGGTTGAGTAAAGTGCTGCCTTGGATTCATCCGCCTGCGTTTTTTCTGGTTCAAAATCATCAACTGTCCTATCAAGAGATTTGGCGGAGAACGCAGTCAACAACGCGGATTCTAATCGGAATGGGGGTGATTGGATTGGCAGGACTATTGGGAATTGCCATGATTATCGGAAGTATTCAGTGAATTGCCGCAGGTAATGATGCATAGGGTTCTGATCTTGGGTAGCATTTCTGTCTTCTGTAGATTTACCGAAACTGATGGAGAAAACGATGGCGATCGCTCCCCAATCCTACAGACATTTCTACCGCCGTCATCAAAAGAAAAGACATAATTCCTCAATCCTAAAAAAATGTCCTGAATCGGCCTGGGAACTTCGGAAGAGAGGACTATTGTGTTAATCTACCTCGCATTTCATCATGGCCGACTTATCTCTTCTGCTGGCTAGTATTACCGCTCCTCAAAATACGCCTGAGCCGTCGATCGCCCCACCGACTTTGGCTGCGACACCCGCTGCTGCACCTGCATCCTGTGACACCGTGATCGGAACGGCCAGGATTGAGGCAGCTTTGCGTTGTCCAGAATTCAGCCAGACGCGGCGATCGCCAGAAGAATGCTCTGCCCCACTCGCTTCAACTCAGTCCCAAACTCATCGAACTTCTGTAACTGGGGCGATCGCGCCTTCTCCCTCATCTCAAACGAATCGAGCTGTTTCAGGTCAGGCGATCGCCCCTTCTCCCTCGCCTCCAACGGTTCAATCAGTACCAGGTCAGGCGATCGCCCCTGCTGCCCAACAAGAACCATCCAGGACACCTCAATCGCTACCACAGAATCAGTCATCGAATCCTCAGCGCCCTACTCCCGAGGCCCATCCATCCCCGGCTTCTTCTCCGAACCCTTCCAGGACTGCTGCCCCAACAGCCTCTGGGATCAGCGCTGCATCACGCCCCAAACCCCAGGCAACGCCCAAGAATATTGGCGAATCTGCGACGACTCCCACAGATACGACTCCTGCAGCTACTACTCCTACAGCCACGACTCCCGCCATTTCCACCCGCATCCAGCCCAACTTCAATCCCCAATCCTTCACCCCTCGCTCCATTGAGCCGACCCTGCCGGACTTACTCCCCCGCCCCCTAGCCAATAATCCCTATCTACCCTCTGCAATCCCGACAGCACCGCTCTGGTCGAGCCAGGTACGGCCTCGCTCCGGCAGTCAGTTTTATCAGCAGCGCATGGAGGCTCTGCGTCAGGGCAAAACCTATACCCGTCTTCCCTCCAGCAGTTTTTACGAAGCCTGGGCGAATGCCACTGAACAACCGACCTATGAGCAGTGGATGGGGTTGCTGCAACGGGAAGCCCAGTCGATGGCCAAAGGGCAGGGCAAAAATCGGCTGACGGTTCTCGTCGGGGATTCGATCAGCCAGTGGTATCCCATTGAACAGTTAGCGGGCGATCGCTTCTGGCTCAACCAGGGTATTTCGGGGGACATGACGGCGGGGATTCTGCGTCGTCTCTCGGCCTTTGACCAGACCCGTCCCGATCGCATTTATGTCATGGCGGGTGTCAATGATTTGAAGAATGGTAGGAGCGATCGCGAGATTTTGGACAACTTACAGCAAATGATGCAACGTCTGCGTCGGGTGCATCCCCAAGCGCAGATTGTGTTCCAGTCGATTTTGCCGACGCGCTGGGCAAATATATCGAGCGATCGCACCACCCAACTCAACCTGAAACTTGCTGCCCTAGCCCAACAAGAAGGGGTGAGCTATCTCGACTTGACCCCCAACTTTGCCGACAGTGAGGGCAAGCTCCGACGCGAACTGACCACCGATGGTCTGCATCTGAGTCCAGTTGGATATGTGGTCTGGGGAGAGGTTATGCAGGCCACCGGAGGGATTACAGTAGCAATGCGGTGATATACAAGGGCTACCTAGCATTACATTTAAATCTCAAGATCCATAACGTCACTTATCCTTACTGGTTTAATCCTTTTATCCTCTATGTTACTGACCCAACTTGCGCCACTCATTCCCCAGCTCTCTCACGCTGAGAAACTATCGTTGCTCCATTTGCTGACTGCTGAACTGATTAAGGACTCAGAGGTGACTCCCCTCAATCTGCAAGCACCCCTCCCTGAACTCGATCCAGAGGAATCCTTTGAAGCAGCAGCCGTTCTGGCAAAGGCTCTAGCAAAAGAGGTTGCAACCACTTGCTAATGCAGCAAATATTTTACGTTTCTGGCTCCTATTCCTTCTGGCAGCACAGACAGGATAAAGCTGACGATCAGGCCACTAACGCCCGAGAACCCTCTTGCTCAAAGCATCCATGATGTTCATATAAACGTAAAATTTTGATCCCAGTTCCATCTACAGATTCACCCGATCGTAGGATGCGTTAGCGATCGCGTAACGGATCTCAGATGGCAGGATGCATGAACGTTCTATCTCCCCTCCTACCTGATTTCGATGCAACCTGCTGTAAATTAGTCGTGAAGCAAGGATTGTAAATTAGTCGTGAAGCAAAGATAAAGAAAGCTTTATTTGCCGCTACATCAAGTCTTCTAAAGCCTCTTTAGCAGTAGGGATATCAGTAGCAGAGCTATAAGCAGCAAGGACATCAGTCACAGAGAGATCAACAGCAGCAGTACTGATCATCAGTGTGCCAGTTGAAAGGGCGTAATAGTGGCTGAGTTCTGCCGCTGAGAAACCTGATATTTGTAATTTAGGCTGAAAGAGCAACCGATACACGAACGTTGAACGGCTTTAGTGGTAGAGCTTGAGTGATGCCGTTTAAGTGATAGAGCTTAAGTAGCAGAGCTTGGCGAACTTACTAGAGAATTCCGACTTGAATCGGCTCAATTTCAGTCTAAGGTTTCCCATCTGTTACAGATGTTTTCAAGACACTTGTTATTAAGACACTTGTTATTAAGGCACTGTAATGGACTCAAATGCAGCAGAAGCATCCCTGTTAACGGTTCCAGCTTAAAATGCTAGCCATACTCCAGCAATGTAGCAAGGCAATGCAGCAGAGGCAATGCAGCAAAGACAGAAGTATTCATCATCTGATCCATTCCCAATCCTGTTATCCAAGGTGAGTCGTTGCAGTTCACCTTTGGGTTTCCAAAATCTTCCTGATGTCTGTTACTCGTCGAATCTCTATTGTTGCTGAGTATAAAAAGATACTTGTACGCAGTTTGCGTGCAAATCTCGTTTATGTCCGAATTGTCACACTGTGAGTTGTCAGTTTCTTTACAGGATTTCTCCAGTTCTTCACAACTTCCTCAATTTTCTTTTCTACACTGATGTCTAAAATAAATCTAACGAACGGGCAGCATCATTAATTTCTCTGCGAAGATCTCAGTAGTTCAGGTTAGATGCCTCTAGCAATTAATACACCCCTTCATCGAGACCTATTTGAGGTGCAACTATGAAACTTAACAAGCTTAGCGGTGTTCCAGCGCTTCACAACTCTCGTTCTATCTCCGTTGCAGACTCCAGAGCGCCCTTTTGGCTGTTGACGGGATTGGCGATCGCTTCAGCTACACTCCTCTGGCAACATCAAGCCGCTCAAAAAAGCCAGGAACGCCTAGACCGCGCCATTCCTGCGATCTCCCTCATCGGCGAATACGCCAAAACCTTTGCCCAGCCCCAAGCACCAGCCCTCAACCTGGATCTGCCCCAAGGTTGGCAAACTGCCAGAGTTCGCAATGGTGTCACCTCCTACACCGTCAACGATGACGAAGTGCAAACGCTTGAACCAGAGCCGATTGTGGGTTCTGCCAGCCACGGAAATGGCATTGCTCATCTGGACGGAACCTACTTTCCCTACGTTTCCCAAGTGCGCGTCAAGGATCTGCTCAAGAACGAAGTTGCACCCGGTCAATACCAATGGACAGAGACATGGGAAGGAGAAGGCTATACTCGGGAACGCACTCAGGATGGACAACTGATCGCAGAACGGGAAGGGGGAATCGATATTGATGTCGTGGTGACCTACAATGCCACAATCAAAGATCCCACAAAACCCAACTTGGTGATTACGATTCAGAACCACCAGGATAAAACGGGACAACTCACCGATCTCTCTGCTTTCCGCTACGATGCAAGCACTGGAGCAGAGAGCGATCGCATCGACTTTGAGCAACTGCCGCCCGACTATGAGGTGACGGTCACTCGCAATGGTGGGTTTGGTGGCACCGATCTCAAAACCATGAACCGTCTCAGCACGGTTACCTTTGCTTACCATGTTTCTGAAGCTGAAGTAAAAAATGGCCTCTCCTTCAAGCTACAAGGCAGCAACAAATGGTTTGACGAACGGCAGCAGGAACTTTACGACTTGGCAGCTCAAGGTTGGGTGATTAAGGAAGTTCCTTTGGCGAATTAGTTTTAGGGAGTGGGGAGTGGGGAGTGGGGAGTGGGGAATGGGGAGTAGGGAGTGGGGAGTTTATTCTTGGGAAGGAGGATGCTCTGCTCTTGGGTTGCTTTCTATGAACAATTCTTTCCGTGAGCTTTTTCCATAAGCTCCGTCCATGAGTAGCTCACTTTTTGGGTGCTTCAGTGTGAAGCATGGAGCCAGAACAATCGAGACTTGTAGAGGGGTGAGGCAGAGCAAAATCTGCTGCCCCCTAGTTTGCTTGTGCAAAGCCATCAGCCTGACTGGCAATCGGCTTTTTGCGCGGCTCCGCTATGCAACAACCCATTTTGCTTCATTCGGTAGAGTTCGTTGGTGAAAACTCTAAAGTATTGTAATGATTGATACGCTGAATGGCTGAAGGCGTTATCAGTATTAATAGGTCGAAATTAATAGGTCGAAGAATGCAGCAGTTATTTGGAAATATGTAAAGAAAAATCGGTGTGACTCAGTGGGGGTTAGAAATCATCTTTTGCTGGGTTAATCCACTTCACAAAGATTCTTTTAACAAGGGGTAATCATGATCCAAACTCTACAGGAAACTCAACCTCAAATCTCAGCAGACGATGCCCCACTCCAAAGCACATCGCTGACTGTTGGAGACTATGCCCAGCGTGTCATTGGCAAGCAATACCGCCGTTTAATTAAGCATGAAGAAGGCGTTTTAGCTGATCAAGACTCTGAACATTTGCACCAGATGCGCGTTGCGGCTCGTCGGTTGGGAACCGCAATCCAGGTTTTTGACCGAATTATTGAACTGCCCAAGGCGGCTCAGTTGAAACAGGTTCGTTCTCTAGGTAAAGCACTAGGACAACTACGCGACCTGGATGTGCAGATAACGGCAATTCGCGAGAATTACAGTCCACGGGTAGAGGCCGAGGAGCAAAATCTGTTGAACGAGTCTCTAAATTCTTTAAAAAAACAACGACAAAAAATGTTGACTCGGGTGAAACCTACCCTCACCCATAGGCGCTATGAAAAATTGAAAACAAGCTATCAGCGCTGGTTAGAAGAACCACAGTTCACTTCTTTGGCCTCCTTGCCACTGTCTCTGGTGGCTCCTGATTTGCTGAGTCCCCTGTTGTCGAATCTGCTGCTCCACCCTGCATGGCTCGTTCCTGCCCAGGATACCTCCGAGGCGAGCGCTCAGTGCCTCCATAGCCTGCGAAAAACCTGCAAAGCAGCCCGTTATCAAGCTGAGTTCTTCACCGATTTTTATCCGCAACCCTTTGCCACCTGGGTGGATGAACTCAAGCAATTGCAAGAAAATCTTGGCAAAGTTCAAGATGCCGCTGTTCTTTTTCAGATTCTAAAGGATGAGATTCCCAGCCATGCTGAGTGGCCCAACCTACAAGAAGCTATTTGGAGCGATCGCCAATCCGCCCTCCAGGACTGGGACACCCTCCGACAAAAGTATCTCTCCCCCAACTTCCGTCAATCCCTCCACCGCATGATTCTAGAATCGGTGAATTGAGCGATCGCCAATCTCGCTCCCATGGTTCTTAAAAATTACTGAGTTAAAAATTGCTTAGACCAATTCGATCAATTGGATCAATTGGATCAACTGAACCAACTAGACCATAAGGCATAGTAAGAAATCTGTTGGTTAAAGAAATCCCGGTTGTTGGAAGGGTGGCTTCGCCATCCCTTTCAACGACCGGGATTTTCTTGCTTAGCCCTAATGTCGCTACTGTGCCTTGTCATTCTAAAACTCGTTCCCCGTTCCTCCATTTCCCTATTCCTATCCCTCTTTCGACAGAAAACCTTAGCAATGGGGAGATATCTCCACTGATGGATGTTTGATGCGGTTTTGCAAGGTTAGGGTTAACTGCAAAAGTTTAGTCAAGTGGTATCTACTCAGCTATTTCAAAACTTGCATTTTTGATTCCATTTTCAACCGAAATCATGATTTTTCCGGTTCGCAAGTTACATGCAAGCCGGGAATTCAGTGCTGAGCTTAAAACAAGTGCCGAGCTTAAAACAACTGACAATACTCAACTCGCAACCCCCCTATTTGAGGAAGAACAATGAAGTTAAATCCCTTTAGAGCGTTACTAAAGCGTCCCCAATCCCCTATCCAACCCGTTGCAAAACCCTCCTCTGCAAAACCTGTAAGCGGCCAGTTTCTTCAGTGGGTAAGTGTGGTTAGTCTTAGCCTGTGGGTTGCAGCCCCAGCGTTAGCGCTCGGCTCCCTTCAACTTGAGAACAACACCAGCCGCGCTGAACATTTGGTGGCTCATGAGGCAGGCGAGGGCGGCAATGATGGCTCCAATGGCGCTGGAGATGGTGGAGATAGCGGCGCGGGCGACTCTGGGGATAGCGGTGCTGGCGGTGATGCTGGCGGTGATGCTGGCGGTGGCGCTGGAGATGGTGGCGGCGATGGCGGCGGTGGCGCTGGAGATGGCGGCGGTGATAGCGGTGGCTCTGGCGGCGATGGCGCTGGAGATGGCGGCGGTGGTTCTGGCGGCGGCGCTGGAGATGGCGGCGGCGGCGGCTCCGGCGGCGGTGATGGCGGTGGCGGTGGCAGCGATGGTGGCGGCGGCTCCGGTGATGGCGGCGGCGGCTCTGGCGGCAGTGATGGCGGTGGCGGCGGCGCAGGCGGCGGCGCAGGCGGCGGCGCAGGCGGCTCTGGCGGCGGTGTTGGCGGCGGCTCTGGCGATGGCGGCGGTGGCTCCGGTGATGGCGGCGGTGGCTCCGGTGATGGCGGCGGTGGCTCTGGAGACGGCGGCGATGGAGGTTCTGGAGACGGCGGCGGTAGTGATGGCGGTGGCGCAGGCGGCGGCTCTGGAGACGGGGGCGGCGATGGCGGCGGTGGCTCTGGAGACGGCGGTGATGCTGGCGGCGGTGCTGGTGGCGGTGCTGGTGGCGGTGCCGGCGATGGCGGCTCTAGCGGCGGTGATGCTGGTGGCGGTGCTGGCGATGGCGGCTCTGGCGGCGGCGCTGGAGACGGTGGCTCTGGCGGCGGTGATGCTGGTGGCGGTGCTGGAGATGGCGGCTCTGGCGGCGGTGATGCTGGCGGCGGTGCTGGTGGCGGTGCTGGAGATGGCGGCTCTGGCGGCGGTGATGCTGGCGGCGGATCTGGCGGTGGTGCTGGAGATGGCGGCTCTGGTGGTGGAGGCGGTGGCGGCTCTTGTGGCTGTGGCGGTGCTGGCGGCGGTGCTGGAGATGGCGGTGCTGG
>JALOOP010000331.1 GCA_025454315.1 Oculatellaceae cyanobacterium Prado106 | reverse complement strand
ATGCGGCGACGGTGCGGGTGGGGCAATGGTTTGGGCAGCGCAATTGGGCAGAGATTCGGCAAGCGGCCTGGGTGAGTGTGGGGATGGCGATCGCATTCACTGCTGTCATGACGCTGATTCTGCTGTCTCGTTTGCCGCAGATCATTGGCCTTTACCTGGATATCGATGATCCGGTGAATGCTGAGGTCGTGGGGGCGAGTATGGTGCTGATGACGGTGGCGGCTTTTGGACAAATCCTGGATGGAATTCAGCGCACGGCCAATGGAGTTTTACAAGGATTGCAGGATACGCGGATGCCGATGTTGATGGGAGCGATCGCCTATTGGGGAATAGGATTGGCAATGAGTTATCTATTGGGATTCCATACTCCATTGCAGGGGGCAGGCGTGTGGATCGGGTATTATACGGGGACTTTGGGGGCGGCGATCGCGTTTGTTTGGCGGTTTCAGAGACTTATGTTTAAGAAAAACTGATTGTCCTTGACGTAACCCGACAAGCCGAAACAAATTTAATACCATTTCACATGCAGTAATGCATCATCGACTCTTCTGAAAGTGATTCTGAATTAGTCAATTTCAGGAACTTCGACATTCCAAGAAATACCAGCTACTTCCATCCGGCATGACGGTTTTGAAGAAGATGGTTTGCTCAAAATACGCACATTCCGCCAGGTTTGGGGGAATGCAATTCGCCCCTACATTTTCATGAATCTATATTCTTGAAGGTCTCGACAAACTATTGAAGAACAATCTCTGGATATGTTTTCTGGGAGGTTTCTAGCCATCGCCTTTGCCGTTCTCTTCGATCGATTCATTCTTCTCCGATCAATTCCCATCCCAAAAAAACCGATACTTGTTCAACCAATTGTGCTGGAAGGAAGGGCTTGGCGATCGCCCCCACCGCCCCCAAAGGCCGAAATCGCCGAGGATCAATAAACTCGTCTTTTGCTGTGACAAATAGCACGGGAATCGATCGCAACTCTGGATCACCCTTTAGTTGTTGCAGCATCGCCAAACCATCTACCCCCGGCATCATCACATCCAGCAAAATCGCGTCCGGTTGTTTCATCACCGCCTGCATCAAACCATCCTTAGCCGAACTCGCCGTAATCACCGTCCAACCTGCAATATCCTCTAGACAACTCCGAACCACCTCTAGGATAATCGCCTCATCATCCACTACTAAAACCCGCTTAGAGGAAACCATAATTAAACCTGAATAAACAATTTAAACCAGAGTTTGAAAAATGACGTGTTTCATTAGATAAAACATGAATCAAATCTAAAGTACAGTTCCAGAGCAAAGTTTGGGGGATAGCCGCCTCGCCATCCATACCCATGGGCAAGCGGGACGACTATCCCTCCACTAACAGGCAAGCGATCGCCAAACTTCCCAATACATGGCGGTCATAGCTTTTCCTCAAAGCGATGGAGTAACAGGTGAATTAGGAGGGAATGAATAGCAGGATTGAAAAAACAAGATTAGAAAAAACAAGATTAGAAAAAACAAGATTGGAGAAAAGAGACGATGTTTTAGACTTAGTATTAGATTTCTTGAAGAAATTTCCTTAAATTCCCAGTCAGGAAATTGAAAGCTAAATCTAAAACATCACCTCGCAAGGGGTTTGCTTGAAATTGGTTCCAAGGTAAGCCACAGTTTTGAGGAAATCTTGAAGTTCGACGAAATTTCAAGAACAGTTACAAAGCATCACAATTCTACAAACCATTTCTGTTCAATCCGCCCTTCCCCATCGCTACCTTGCCCAACCCAAAATTCTAGCCACCTCATCCGCCAAGGTCATCGGGTCAAAGGGCTTCGTCACCACGCCCCGAATCCCCAGTTCCGCAAACCGCACTTTGTCCGCTGGCTGCACCTTCGCTGTCAAAAACACCACCGGAATCTCCCGCGTCTGAGGCTGCTGCTGAAGCTGTTGAAATGTCTCAATCCCATCCATGTCCGGCATCGACACATCTAAAAGAATGGCATCGAGTGGTGTGGTGAGAGCGATCGCCACCCCCTCTTCCCCCGACCCCGCCACCCCCACATCCCACCCCGCAATATCCTCCAACGCCGCCTGAACCACCACCTGGAGCAGGGGTTCGTCGTCGATGACCAGTAAGTGTTTGATCATGGGTTTGTTCTGGGGGTGAATAGGCAAAGGGCGAAAGGGGAAAGGGAAAAGGGGACTCTGTGATGGAGTTGTTGTTGGCTTGGAGAGGATATTGATGGAGTTACAGAGTTTTCATGGGTGAATCTAGCCAGATTAAGGGAAAGGACAACGAACAAGACAAGGATCATACCCTGAAATCCTCACCGAAAATCCACATCGATCACCCCCACTCCCCACTCCCCACTCCCCACTCCCTACTCCCCACTCCCTACTCCCTACTCCCCACTCCCTCCGGAGGCGGCAACGGCAACGTAAAGTAAAACGTACTCCCCTGACCCAGGCTGCTTTTGACCCAGATGCTGCCGCCCTGCTGTTGGATGATGCTGCGGCAAATCGAGAGACCCAGACCCGTGCCGCCCTTTTGACGAGAGTCGGAGGCATCGACCTGTTGAAATTGGCCAAAGATGGATTCGAGTTTGTCAGTGGGGATGCCTCGGCCTTCGTCACGAACGGAGAAGAGAACATGGGTGGGAACTGTGGTTGGGGATGAGAATAGGGACGGAGAGATTGACGGAGAAGTTGACGAGGAGGGAGACGGAGAGATTGACGGGGAAGTTGACGAGGAAGTTGAGGTAGATATTGACGAGGAGGTTGACGGGGAGATTGACGAGGAAGTTGAGGTAGATATTGACGAGGAGGTTGACGGGGAGATTGACGAGGAAGTTGACGGGGAGATTGACGAGGCGGGTGGGATCGAAGAGAGAGAGTCAGGGAGGGTTGATGAGCATAGAGAGGCGCGATCGCTCAATAGACAAACCTCGCCGACATAGTCCATGAACTCGCTGTGAATCCAGATGGTGGAGCCAGGTTCAGAGAATTTGATGGCGTTGTTGATGAGATTGGTCAGGGTTTGGATGATGGAGTCGGGTGCTGCCCAGACCAGGGCATGGAAGGGCGTGACGGAGAGAGTGATTTGTTTTTGGCTGGCGCTGGTCTGCTGGCCTTCGACGGCTTGATTGACCAACTCAGCGGCATCACAGGCTTGGGGCATGAGTGCGACTTTGCCCGACTCTAATCGTTCCAGGTCGAGAATATCGCTGACCAGACGGGCGAGGCGATCGGCACTATCAGCGGCAATGCTGAGCATTCGCTTACTTTTCTCGGGCTTGTTATCGTACACGCCACTGGCCAACATGCCGAGGGAACCCCGGAGCGAGGTCAGGGGCGTTCGTAGTTCGTGGCTGACGACGGAAATGAATTCGTTTTTCATTTGGGCGATCGCCAAACTATCGGTAATATCTTCGACACAGCCGACATAGCCGAGGAGCTGATGGCGATCGCACTCTCGGCGAATCTCGTCGCAAGAGACAGCTAAAACGGGCGCGGTTTGAACTCGGGCAAAGCGAATGCTGCCGTCGGCGTGCTGGAAGCGCAGATTCATCGTGATGCCCCGTTCTGCGGCCACAGCCGCCCACCATTGACTCAACACCGACTGCCGATCTTCGGGATGAACCGCCTGTGCCCATCGAGTTCCCAGAAGTTCGCTCAAGATACAGCCACTAATTTCCTGACAGCGGGGATTGCTGTAGGTCAGTTGTCCCAATGCATCCGCATGAAAACCCCCGATCGGCGAACTTTCGCTGAGGGAACGGAACCGGGCTTCACTGTCTCGCAGAGCTTCTTCGGTCAGTCGGCGCTCTCGCAGTTCGGTTTGGAGTTGTTCGTAGAGTTCAGATTGTTGGATAGCGATCGCCATCTGATTGGCCAAATCACATAGCAATTGCTGCTCCCAGGGTTGCCAATCTCTGGGCTGATCAAATTGGTGTAACACCAGCGTTCCCCAGAGCATTCCCTGTTGAATAATCGGCGCAATAAACAATGCCTGTACCTGGTATTGCTCCATAAAATCCAGCAGTCCCGGCATTTGCGCGTCTGGATGGTAGGGCGACTGGCGATCGACGGTTCGGTTGGGCACTACGATCGGCGCTTGCTGCATTCGCTGGTAGGTTTCTGGGGGAAAATAGGCAGCAGAAAAGGTTTGTGCCAAAATCGGCGGCGCTTTTGAACTCATAGATTCTGCCAGAACTCGGCCACTGCGATCGGGATTGAGCCGATACACCAGGACGCGATCGACCTGGAGGGAAGCCCGAATTTCATTGGCGCTGATGTTGATAATGTCGGAGAGATCCAGGGAGGCGCGCATATGTTGGACAATGTTACTCAGCAACCGTTCCCGCTCAAACTGCTGGCGGAGAGCGGCTTCGGCTTGTTTGCGATCGCTCACATCAAACACCACCGTCCCTAACCCATTGGTGCTGCCATCTTCGGCAAAGGTCGGGAAGAAATTGACCAACCAATCATGCAGCACATCGGGTTGCCACCGGAGCGAACCCTGAAGTTCTAAGTTGATAATGGGTTGACCAGTGGTTAGAACCTGATCAAACAGCGGATCGATCATCGGAGCCATTTCCGGCACCATGTCTTCTACGGTTTTGCCGAGATGATCGGCGATCGGGGCACCGTTGATATCGGCGAGGGTTTGGTTAATTTTGACGAAGCGTTTTTGGCGATCGTGAATGCCTAGCCCAATGCCGCTAATGGCCGCTGCATTGAAAAAGTCGCGCAGTTGCTTCTCTTTCATGGTCAGCTTGGTGGTGCGCTCAATCACCCGTTCTTCGAGTTCGGCTTTAGCCTGTCGCAGTTCCTGTTCTGCCTGTTCTCGCTGCGCTTCGGCCTGTTTCCTTTCCCGGATGTCAATCACAGCAGAGCGACTAAAGAGATATTCCCCGGAGTCACTTTTGACGGCAGTTGCGTTCAGGCTAACCGGGAAAATGCTGCCATCTTTACAGCGCATCTGAAATTCTAAATCACGAACCCAGCCGCGTTCCTTGAAGGTCGAAAAGTTATCCTGGAATACCTGTAAACTTTCCGGCGTAATCAGTTCACTGAAGTGTTTCCCCAAGACTTCTTCCTGGGTGTAGCCTAGCATTCTCAGTTCCGTGTTATTAATTCGTCGAAAGTATCCCTCTCGATCCAATGAGTGGTAGCCACAGGGCGCATCGTTGTAGAGCGAGGCTAGCTCTTCGGCGTAGCTTTGTAGGGCGAATTCGACTTGTTTGCGATCGCTAATATCAATCCAGTACCCGACAATCTCCAGCGGTTGTCCCTGAGCATCCTGGATCAGTCGCATTTCGTCCCGCACCCATAGGTAGGAACCATCCTGGCGCAAAAATCGATACTCATGCAGGTGAGTCCCGTGATCAAACAGGGTGGATAAGCCGATGAAAATTTGCTCAATATCATTGGGGTGAATTCGACTCGCCCAGAAATCCGGATCAGCCAAAAATTGTTCTGGACGATAGCCCAGCATCGCAGTGATGTTGTCACTGATGAACGTCGCCGCATAATTGTCAAACGCTTGACAGGAGTAGAGCACTGCCGGACTGGTGGTGACCAAATGCTGAAGTCTGGCCTGGGTGATTTGCAGTTGCACTTCGGTCTGTTTGTGCTGGGTGACATCATTGACGATGGTGAACCGAGCGCGCTTCCCTACAAAGGTGATCGGCTGTGACAGAATTTCGACCTCAATTAAGCTGCCGTCTTTTTTGCGATGTCGCCAATGCGGATGCTGACTGGAACTCGTGGGGCTTAGCCCACCCAGCACATGGAGCAACGCCGGAACATCTTCGGGCGGACGAATATCGCGAATCGTCATCGCCAGAAATTCCGATCGGGAATAGCCATAGTGCCGAATCGCCGCCTCATTCACCGCCAAAAACCGCTGGGTTTCCAGGTCAAACACCCAGGCGGGCTGCGGATAGGACTCAAACAGCAGGCGATACCATTCCTCGGACACTTGGATTTCTGATGAGGAGCTTTCTGGCGCTGAGTTTTCTGGCGCTGAGTTTTCTGGCGATCGCCCATTCCTCAATCGTCGATCGCCATCCGGTTGAGCCGTTTCCCGTTGATCGAGAGTTTGCCGCAACCGAGCGACTTCGGCTCTAAGCAACTCCACCTCGCTCCACAAGGCTGCTGGACTGGAATGCGCGACAACAGGTGCCGTCTGAGAATCGGGAGAATGGGGGTGTTGGCTCATGACACAGGGCAATGGAGGGATTGAGGTCTGATGCCAATGGTGGACTCATCGGAGGGAATGAAGCTCATTCTGGTGCTATGACGATGCCATAGTCCAGGGCGATCGCTCCATTTCCTACCCTCTGTTGTTTTGCCCTGCCACTGACCCTTCCAATCCTTCAGTGTCACATATTCCTATCCGATTCAGGCTAGTTTGTCACGTTTTTTAAAGCCTGCTAGGGTTTCGTTTCACAACGAACTGGTGAAAACGAACCTGTGCGGTAAAATCAATGGAGTTTCCTAAACGTTGTCTTGCAGCTAGCGCATATACAACCCACTCCTCAGCCAAAATATTCTGGGTCAATCTGTACACACTCTGCCGGTAAACCTCTTGCTTGACCGAATAAGACTCGTTTCCAACTTGACGATTAAGATTGGGTTCTAGGGGGGTTAGATTGCCAAGGCGGTATGTCATCTCCTCTATTTGAGCCTCACTGAAGTTTTCCCGCCAATCATCAGTTGGCGATTCAGGCAAGATATGCTCAATTGAAAACCCATCTTCGCTGATATCCTGTCGCTCTGAGGCATCGATCTCCAGCTTCCAAAGAATGTATCGTACCAATTTCTTTTGTCCTTTGGTAGAAATTGAGAGCAAGGAAAAATCCTGTGAAAATTTCTCATCTGAAACGTAGATTGAGCGCAGGGCATCAAACGCCTGTCTTGGGTGAGTTATTTCACCCCCCATGATTGAAATCGCGACTTTGTTGTAGAGTGTTTCCAACTCATTTGGATTTAAACTGCTGACAACGGTGTAACGAAATGAGAGGACGCAGACGAGCTTCAGAAGGCGAGTAAAGTGGTCAGAGGAAAAATTCCGGTACGCAGCAAACAAAGCTGGGTAAGCCTGCTTAACTCGAAATAGCTCAAGTTCGCGAATGTAAGACCGATTGTCTGGATGGTCACGCCAAAAATCATCATTGGAGTTGCCCAGCGCAATGAAGAGACTACTATAATTTTCGAGTTCATCCAACAGTTCAAATGCTTGCTGCCCCGTCTTTACGGCCTCCCGAACTATTTTGAATAATCGTTCACGCCTGACTCTAGTCTCTCTGAGGCTTAGATAATATCGAAGAAATTCAGGAAACCTTTCGATCTGAACTGTGTTGACAATTCTTCACCATTGCCTCTGAGCTTCCTGCAAATCATCTGGCCCTCGAAACAGAGAGAACAGGTAGTTCTTCAACAAATCTGTTGAACTCAGTTCTATGCCTCTAGCATTCAAAGTTTCAAATACGGTATAAGCATTCAATTCATCTTCAACGTTAATCTGAATGAACAGTAATCTTTGGGCAATTGCGTTAGTTAAAAATTCAGCCAACCTTTCTCCATCTTGAACAACCTCCTGAAGTTCTCCCAAGTGCTTGGAAAAGTACTGAAAAGCTTGCCACAGTAATTGATTGGATTTCGAGAGGGCGCGTACATTAAGGGGTTGTCTCAGATTAATCAAATTGCTTTGATAGAAATCGTTGTTATTTTCGTTCAGAATAATCTTGCTTGAGTAGCGAAGAGAGCGCGGATCTCGATCACTTAGATAAGTCCGCTTTAAAATTTCTTGGCGTTCCTGATTAGCCTTTGGATGGTCTTCCCGCTCCACTAGTTTCTGAATTTTTTCAATGATCGCAATGGCAACAATGCTCAGAGTGGCTAGCCGTTGTTGCCCGTCAATGATGGTAAATTCTTTGTCTGAAGTGCCAGAGTTCTGTAGGACAAGAGCCCCCATGTAATGGCTAGAATCAGGGTTGTTGTAAATCGTCAAAATATCTTGCCAAAGATCCTCCCAGTTTTCTTCCTGCCAGGAGTAGTCACGCTGAAACAGCGGTGTGCAGTAAATTTTGCCATTCCCGATCAAGTCACCAAAACTGGTAGTCCTTGTATCTAATAGGTTGATCCTAGCCATGAAGATTTGCTGCCTGTCAAATGTCAATCAAATAGACACCGACGACAATCAAGGCCAATTCAAATCTGAAGTGCATCAGTGCCTGATTTGTTAGCATAGAATACCTCAAAAGGAGTTCTGTAATCAAGCGATTTTCTCGGTCTGTGATT
>JALOOP010000330.1 GCA_025454315.1 Oculatellaceae cyanobacterium Prado106 | reverse complement strand
TCAGTTTTAATGTCAGTCACATGAGAATCTGCCTCTCGTAGAACCTCCCGGTGATAAGTATCAGGAATACGTCCAATCCAGCGTTGAAAAGCTTTTACTGGGCGATCCAGACGAACAGCATGTTGCAGAATGATGTAACCGACTGGCTGCATTTGCCCTACGGGGATTCGTAAATCTGAAGCTGGATTTTTGTCGATTCTTTCCTGCCACTCCTCTCTCCATCGCTGTAATGTGGGTCCTAAATTCTTCAACCCTTGAAGCGAAAATAAGTCTGGCGATAGCGGAACGACGACATAATCGGCAGAAATCAAAGCAGACCGATTAATCGCCCCCAGATTAGGACCTAAGTCAATTAAAATCAGGTCTGACTGCTGTTGAACGGCTGCCTTCTGTAATAATCTCCAGAATGCTGAAATGACTCGAAACGATCGCTCCTTTCGATCCAAACATCCCGGCCACTCAGCCGATAAATCATCCTCAAAGCCGGATAACTGTAAGTCTCCATTGAGCAGCACTAAACCATCTTCTATTTCCTCAACGATCGGATCGGCAATGTCCCCAATTCCTCGGATGAGCGGTTGAAAGCAACGAAATACTGTATTCGGCTGATCGGATGCCAGCCAGATTTCTTCTAAGCGGTCTTCATCCAGAAAAGCAGAAGTCAGATTGGCTTGGGGATCAAAGTCTGCGGCTAAGACTTTTAATCCTAAATCCCGGTACATCCACGCTAGGTGATAGACCAGAGACGTTTTGCCCACTCCTCCCTTGTTATTGAAGAAAGCAATCACAGGTGGACTCATGCTCCCCTCCTGACAATAACTGTCGTGTAAGAATCATCTAACAAAAACTCTGGAGGAGGATTTCCATTTCTTTCGAGTGATCGCTTTGCTGTCGGAATACCATACCCAAAACGTTGCACGTAACCCAAATCTTTCATCACTCCCGCCAAATGCGGATTCCGGTAATCTGTTGCACCTCTTCCAAAGTTGTCTTGGTTCACTTGACCAAACAACCCACCCGGATTTTGAATCTCAATGCGATCGTTAAACCAATACACTTTCACAGGTGCATTCGTTTGTTCATAGGAGCGATGCATAATTGCATTACGAGCCAGTTGGCGTAGAGCCTCAATCGGGTAGTCCGGTTGTTGAATTTCAATCGCTGAACTTGTAATATCGGATGCAACAGAGATATTAATTTGAAGCACTTCATCGAGTACTCGTAAAATATCAATCAGTGTCCCATTAATTTCTTTTTGATCTTTAATTGGATCGCCTAACTCTGTACCATCAATTCTTAAAAATTGAACGTAACTCCCTGGGATAAACTGTTTGGGGTCTTTCCCTACAACAAGAATGCCTAACACCGTAGGGCAAGATTCTGGTTCAGGCGTAGTAAACCGAACAGATGCCAATTGCTGAGTCAGCGATCGCTGGTTTTCTTCTAAAACCTCCGGTGCCAGAACAAAAGATAAATAGGCTTGCTGGAAAAAATTTAAGTTGAGATCTTCAAGGGTGGTTGAAGGCAAAGGTCGAAGGTCAAAAGGCAGATCTCCAGCACGGCGCTTTTCATTGAGCCGCCGTTCTTCTTCCGATGTCGCGGATGCCCGTCGAGGTCCTACTCGAATCCAGGTACGACCATTAAACCGGACTGGCGGAGCGTCAGAAGGTTCTACCACCACAGCCACAACATCACACCCATCGATCGTCTTTTTGCTAACAGTTAACACCGGAAATGGCAGGATGTTACCATCCGATCTCATGTCAGTGAGTCGAAGTAACAACTCGTCTGTGATTGATAATGAGGCACAGGAGCCATCGTCGTTAACTCCAACGAAGATCACTCCAGGTTTGCGATGATTGGGGAGGTCATTAGCAAAAGCGCAAACAGCCTGACGGATTTTATTGCGATCGGAATCGGTTGCCTTACGCTCGACTCGATCAGACTCTAAATCTCTAAATAACGCTTCTAGCTCCTGGTCATCCATACTCATCGTTACCTAATCTTCCTTATCTTTACACTGACTTGACCTAGATCGTCTGTTCTATCACTCATCCTCCGCTGCCTGAAAAATCTCTTTCTCATCAACTACCACACTTGTTTTACTGCGAACCACGAGTTTCAGAAAGGGATCGTTCACCCGCAGAAGACGAGGGTAGGAACTCGCACAGTCATACGCTACATAGAGCCAGTAGCGATCGCGCTGGTTACAAGCTGCAACCCACTCATTTTCGGTTAGCTCTACGTCACCAACCCCAGCCCGACCTTTCACTTCAATCGCTCGGCGCTCACCATCGGGATACTCCGACAGCAAATCAAACCCAGGGTAATCGACTAATCCTGCTGCACGGGCAAGTTCTGGGATTGACACATCCCGCACTCGTGCCCCCTGCGCTTCTTCATGGGCGATCGCCACTCGCATCGCGACCTGTTCCACCCGCTTATCAAACCGCTTCAGTTCCTCTGGATCGCTGGTTGGCACCACCAGCGCATGGGTGATGAACTCCACTTTCTCCAGAGCAATTAAGGCAGGCTCCTTCCTGAGTGCTGCCATCGCAATTTCTTGCTCTTCCGCTAGCCGATCCTGGCGTTTGCGAATCTTGGTCAACTCACTCTTAGCGCCAGTATTGCCCGATCGCGCTTTCTCCTTTTGCTTGCGTCTGGCTTGAATTAGCTCGATCTCCTGATAGTCAAACCCCTTCTTCAGAAACGCCTCACGCTCCGGCAGAGTGGCTTCTAGCTTCTGTCGATGAGCCTGAACCAAACCTTCTCCGATTTGTTGAACTGCGTAGGCGTTCGCCAGTTGTAATAAGGATTGCGACTTTGCCACCAATGGAATTGCCTGGGGTGGAATTCCTTCGCCTCCCCGCAGCAACGACAAGTATCCCGCTGGGCACTCCTCGACCGCATCAGACTCAAACTGTTTAAGACCCACGAGCCGCTGCTCAATGATTTCGTCACGGCGCAAATGGGGATTATGGGGATCAGCTTTACGGGCGATCGTCACCAGCGCTAGATGGAACAGATAGGGTTCCGTTGTCGTCGGATCAATAAATACGGTTCCCCTACTAGCCTCTGCTTCAAACTCCGCGTCAATCTGACCCCAAAGCTGATCGAAGACGGGTTCACCAGGATGCAGAAAGATTGCCTTATCCTTTTCGGTTGGCTTATGAACCGTCAGGCGATTCCGTACCTCCTCTGGGTAGGTTTCAAAAACCGACCATAACGGATTAATCGCATTCGAGTTCGTTGGCTCCAGCGAAAAAACGCTATCCAAGTCGCCCTTAATCTCTAGCCCCAGTAGTGGAGTCACTCGCTGCACAAATCGACGAACGAAACCAGGCAGAAGCCGCCTTAACTCTTCATTCTCCATTTCAGATCGAAGCTCAGGCAGCAGGGCTTTCACATCTCCCCCCGTTTCGTAGAGCTTCCGCTCCTGGGCTTGTAGTGCCTCGACCTGCTGCGGGGTCAGCCGTCCTTCGATTTCTCGACTAACTTCCTCGGAAGCCTCATCCGATCGAGAGGCGCGTTCAATATACTGCTTGATTGAGATCCCCTCAAACACCCGTCCAATCACATCGAAGACCTTATCGGCTTGAAGCTGCTTCCGAATCAGCTCCAGCTTGTCGAGCAAGGTTTTGAGAACTTTACCCTCTCGTGTCTTCCCAGCCACAATATTTAGGATGATCACCGGGTCACGTTCCTGCTTGTACCGATGAATCCGCCCCATGCGCTGCTCCAGTCGAGCCGGGTTCCACGGAATATCGTAGTTAATCATCAACCAGCAGAATTGCAGGTTAATTCCTTCACCCGCTGCGTCGGTCGCCACCAGATAAGTCGCTCCACCCTGCTCTGGAGACTTGCGGAAGAATTCAACCTGGGCTTCGCGATCGGTGTAGGGCATTCCACCGTAGATTTGGGCAATCCTACCCGTAAAGCCGAGTCCTTCTAGCCGAGAAACCAGGAAATCCAGCGTATCTCGATGTTCTGTGAAGATGATGATTTTCTCATCTTTGTATCTAGGGTCGTAGAGAACTTCCCGCAACTTCTCAAACTTAGATTCCTCACCCTTGTCGTATACGGCTCGCGCCAATTGCAGCAAGTCCTCAACCTGGAACCGCTCAGTCTTCAGTTCATCCAGCGAACTCGCTGCAAATCCTCCCAGTGTCTCATTCTCAGCCTGGTCGTGTTCCTCCTCACCCCCAACAACGTTTTCCTCGTCGGCAGTCGTTTCATCGAGAACGTCATGGGCTTTCTTATCGAGTTTGGCTTGCTGGGCGGCAATGTCCTCAGAAATCTCCCCTGACTCAATCTTCTGAATCAGATCAGCCAATTTCTTAAGTCGCCGTTCAAAAGAGCGCATTAAGGCATAGGTTGAACTCGCCAACCGACGTTGAAAGATGCTCATCGCCAATCGAGCCGCCGAGCGATTCAGAATCCGCGCCCGGTTGTAGAAATAGTCGATGTAGTGGGTCGTATCGTCGTAAAGCGTCTGTTCGCTCACCTCACCCTGGCTCAAGTCATAACTAAGCGTGGCTGAAACCCGCATGGGATAAAGCTTCGTCCCATCAAACTTAACCATCTCCTCCTTCGTGCGTCGGATGAAGTGATGGCTACGGGCTTCAGCGGGATACGCTGCGAACGCCTCATAAGTAGACAGAACCTCCGGTTGCAGCAATCGCCAGAGGAAATAATAAGGATAGTCTTTACCCATGTGAGGCGTTGCCGTCAGCAGGAGCAGATGGCGACAACTCCAAGGCAAGTACCAGCGATCGTCCTGGGTATCCTGGTTCGCGCCCGCTAAAGCCTCAGCTAACTGGTAACGGTTTGTCTTACGAATGGTCAGATCAGGCTCACGATCAGCAGAAAGCTTGTGCGCCTCATCAAAGATGGCCAGATCATACGGCTCGACCTCCTCTGCCTGTAGGCGAGCGAACATCCGGTCACCAGCCAGGGTATCCACACTCACAATCACCAGATCGCTGTCTGTCCCAACAAAGGGATTTTTAGATCTAGCTTCACTTCCCCCAACGATTCGGAACGATAGGTTAAAGAGCGTTCGCATCTCCCGTCGCCAGTTTCCGACCAGCCCAGCAGGGGGCACAATCAGAACACGCCGGATTAAGCGACGGCTCAACATCTCTCGGATGTAGAGACCTGTCATGATGGTTTTTCCAGCCCCTGCATCATCGGCAAGCAGAAACCGGAGCCGTGGTTCCTTCAGCAGATAGCGGTAAACAGCAATCCGCTGATGAGGCAACGGGTCAATCAGGGACGTTTCAATGGCAAAGGTGGGGTTGGCTAAATGCCCATAAGCTAATCGCTCCCCTTCAGCGATCGCCCATACAACTTCAGGGGATGCTGCAAAATCGAGCCGCTTCTTCACCCCAACGCCCTCAATCATTGGAAGGTCACGAAGACGGTTAGACGTCTCCCTAATCTCCAATAGGGGAAAACCAGCTAGTGTTCTCAGTTGCTTTGTATAAACAAGGAAGCGGAGGTGTTCGTAGGCTTTCCAATCCCCCTCAAACAGTAGATTGATACTACCAGGAACCGCCTTTGTAAACTTGTAAGACAAATCCCCCATCTTCTGCTGTAGTTCAGCCAGAGCTTTGTCTACAAGCGATTTGTTGATGTCGTCAACCGTTCCCTCGATCGAAACCACCCACTTGGTTTTCTCAGTCAGCGATCGCTGGGCATGTAGAACAGGAATATCTTCTTCTGGAATACCCTCTAATCCGATCTCCGCACACGCCCAGTTAAAGGCATTATCTACAGGCTTACCAGCTCCCAATGCTTTGTAGAAACCCGTCGAGAAGGCGATTGCCGTATCATCCCCAACAGAGTCGTTCATTCCGATGACAAAAGGGATATGCTGGGCGATCGCCTCTGCCTGAGTCACAGAATAGCAGGCGTTCAGCAGTACGCAAGTCACATGGTCAGCACATAGCTTGAAAAGCTTGGATAAAGCTTGAGGTGTGACGGGCTGCGGTTCTCCCGTTAGGCTCTCGAAACACAACTCCCCTGTTTCGTACCAATGACCAGAGAAATGAACGATATTCGGCTCCACATCAAGGATCGCCTGTGAAATATCTCTAGGGCGTGCTGCTGGTTTAATCTCTAAACGAAATTTATCGCGGTACTTTGACCTCTGGAGCTGCTCCTGAATTTCCCGAAACTCCTGGTCAACCCGAAGAGGCGGGTGTTCATCATCAAACGGATTGGCAGACAAAAATAGTATCGTTATATACCCATCCGCTCTCGTGTCCACAGGTAAGCCTCTTTACAAAATACGCCGTCCTAAAAAAGCAAACACCAACAGAAATTACCATTTCTCAGTATTCCCACTATCTTGGCACTGGTAACCCTGCCGCGTCACGAACTTAACGAAGACCACAAGGAACCCTTATCTCAGCCACAAGGAACCGGAAACAGCTCAGTTTCTATATGGGCAGAAAGTCAGTTTCCATTGCATATGGCACCTTTGGTTCGGCGGCAAGTGATTGTTCTGCTCCCCGAGGTAAATGCCCCTTTCCCTCCTATCTGCCGTACTGGACCGATCCTATAATACACATTTAATGTGTTTTTAACACATTAAATGTGTATTATAGGATCGATAGGTAATGAAAGGTTAAATCCATGGTCTGTCTCAAACAACGTAGAGCAGAAGCAGGGCTAACTCAGCAGCAGTTAGCTGAGGGTTTAGGTACAACTCAACAGACCATCGCCCGTTGGGAAACTGGAAAGACAGCGATTCCCAGCCCCGTCCTGAAGGATTTAGCGATCATCCTCAATTGCACGATCGAGGATATTTTGGGTACTAGCACCAAAAGGCGCAGCTTTTATGGAAGAGCTTTAACAAAACAGTTAAAGTCCAGACCGGAAGCTGTGAATCTGTATGGTGGCTTGAGATTAACTATTGAGGGGGTGGGCGAGCAATTAGAGTTTCCGATTGACGAGGAGACTTACAAGTTCGTCGATCGCTTCTTCAGCGATTCCTTAGAAAAGGAGAAACCAGAGTGGCTGTTCCTTGACACCATGGATAACTGGCTGCTCTTGATTAATCTGAAGAGGTTAACTTCTCTAGAAACATATGACGATGATGCTCAAGCAAGTCCTTTATTTGATCATCCAGAAGTTTACAAGGCACTTACAAGCAGACTGGAGCTTGAGGAGCAGGAGTTGTCAGAATCGCTATTGAACTACTGCCAGGAAAAAACCAATGAATTTGAAGATAGAGAAGAAAGTTGGAGTTACTACAATGAAGCTCAGATTTATACGCAGACACAGCAAAGATATAAGGTTTTTCTAGATGAGAAAAACGCCTGGCAACTTCATGAGTTTGAGATTTTGGTTGATGGATTAGATAAAAATTCGCCTATTTTTCTGAGATTTGAAAATGAGGAAACTGGGGGCATACTTGTTCTTAATTTGAACCAGCTTTCTTTAATTAAGATTCCTGCTGCGGCTTATCAGATATTGAATGAAGAGGATGACAACGAAAAGGAGTAGACCATACTTACGGTTATCTCGCATCAGTTTCTTCACTCGTTGAAGGAGTAGAAGGTGAAATTACTCCAGTAGCACCAAAACTTAGAAATCTAAATCTTCTGATTGAAGGCGGTCAGGGGCACTCATCAATCCAGATTGCCATATTTGAAAGCGAGTCATATTGCCACGATGAGGATGAATACATTGATTGTGGGGATCCACAATGTATCGCACTAATGTCTACTTCATGTCCTGTGGCAAGGATGCTCATCCTACATAATAGTCCAGAAGATTTTAGTAACTTTTTTGCTTATTCGCCATAGTCGAATATGGCATTCCGCACTTTTTACAGGCTAAAACTGTAATTTTACTTGGAATTGGAAAAGGTTCTCCACATTTGGGATCTGGACATCTTGATAAAAGACGAAGCCGATGGTGTTCGCAACCCTCTGTTGATTTGTACTGCCAACTTATTCGATGGTATGGAGTTTCGGTATAGCAAGCCGCACATATTCGGATTGAGTCAGGCTTCACAAGCGACTCATGTGGAGGTAGGAACATGAGCAATAATCTGTCTACTCCCACCTCCATTAGCTTGTCTATCTTTTGCAATTCCCAACGAGTTGGAAATGGATTTAAGTAAAACCTCTCCCATCTCCACAGCGTTTTACCCAGCCTTAACCGCTTTCCCAAAGTGTAAGTGTCGATACCTGCTTGACTGACAAAACGGGAGGAGGGTGCAAGAAAAGCTGGGAGGGAAGCAGAGCCTGATTTAAGCTGATGAGTAACCACACAAATCAACTAAAT
>JALOOP010000329.1 GCA_025454315.1 Oculatellaceae cyanobacterium Prado106 | reverse complement strand
TTTCGACTCTCTACATAAGATTAGATAAAGTCACTCAGGGTCAGGATTGTTCCAATCCCTTGAGCTGAATTCAACACAGTGCCTAGAATTTGATTGCTGTTGCTCAGCCAAATTAACGTTGCATCCGTCGTGCCATTTCCATCTAAATCAACCGCTTCAAGTCTGATTTGGCTCAAATCGAAGCCCTTGCCGCAATAAATGCGATCGCCCTGTCGCCGATTAAATCCCATGATTTGATCGGCTTGAGTCGATCGGCTTGAGTCATAGTGTCAACGGCATCACTTAGAACATAAACATCGGCGTTTCCACCCCCGATCATCGTATCCGTTCCTGTTCCGCCCCGGAGCCGATCTCGGCCTTTGCCACCCCGCAAAATATCATCTCCCCCACGACCCATCAGATGATCATCTCCGTCACCGCCTAGAATGTCGTCATTCTGATCCTCTCCTCGCAGGCGATCGCTTCCCCGAGTTCCCCGTACCAACCGGACAGCCATGCTAATACTAATGGAAGTGTTACCATTTCCGCTGCTGCTGTCACTCGACAAGGAGGAGGTCACTGAACTACTGATGAGGGCATTATCGGTTCCGAGATTGGAGGTTTCGAGATTGGAAATTAGACTCACGGTAGAAGTGCCGTTTGAGCCAGTTAGAGATCTGTCAAAACTAGCGGGTGGTGCTTCTGTTGAGGGATCTAGGATTGGGGAAATATCCTGAACGAAGGTAGCAGAGTGGTTAGGGGGATTGTCAGCGGCATTGGTAGAGGGGGGTGGATCAGGGCTAGTATTCACAATCGTATCGGCGGTTAAACCCAGGTTGGTGCTGGCGATCGCTGTCCCACTGCTCTCCGTGGCTCCCGGTACAAATTGCTGGCGAGAATGCTGACTCGTTTCTGTAGGGGAATTGGCGGCAGCATTGACCAAGACTCCTGCGCCAGCATTGCTGACCCATGAAGCGGAGGAACTCGAACTGTGGTTCGCATTTTGAGGGTTGGTCATTGGAACAACTCCACTAAGGTTTAACCAGTCGGGGTTTCACCAGGTCGGGGGTTTAACCCTATCAGGTTCGATGGGAAGGGATGTATTCTTTGAACCAGGAAGACCAGGACGATGAATCAACGAACGAGTAGGCAAGCCCCAGCCCCACTGTATAACCCAGTCCAAAGGAACCCACGTTAGGAATGGAAAACGCCCAAGAATTCGCGTTCGTGTTAGTGTAGGTGCCGTCCCCTACAACGATCGCAAAACTCCCAACAGAAACAGAAGTTTCGCCTCCTTGGGGTTGGGACATTGTTTCTGATAAATCATCCAAGAAATTCAAATCAGTAATAATCATTTTGGACTCCTTTCAACCAATTTGTTTTTGAGAAGCGGATGAACCACATGGATCACGATCGATTTCAGCAGAATTGATTCCCCTCATCACCCCTTATATTACTCAACCACTGATATTACTCATCAGTTATCACTCACCAGTTATCACTCACCAGTTTCGCATTGACACTGAGACACTACTTGCATACGCACGACTACTGGCATTCCCCGTATTGGCATAGGCATAGGCGTTACTGCTAGCATCCGTCGTCGATGAATACCTAGAGTGATCCATCCAGACGGACGAACCGCTGACCGTCGTCGTGTTTTTTCCTGTAGCGTTAGCATCAGATCCGGCATATCCAACATTGGGCGAAGCATAACTCTGTGCATTAGCATCTGCGTAAACTCCGCCTCTGATCCAGATATCTGAATAACTGGTTGTGTTGAACTGAGATGGGATTAGAGAATCTGTAATCTGGGTGTGAACGCTCTGAAGATGAGGTGCATTCGCCATAGCCTCCTTGCAGTCTAAATTAACAATAATCACAAGCCTTCTCCTGCTCTTGAATAAGATGAAAACCCAATAGGGTACGGCTCCTGTTGAGGCAGATGACAAACCCTGTTGAGAAGTGATGCGTTGAGAAGTGATGACTCAGAATCCTGTAATCGAAACGACTAGGTGGGTAAGATCCCGATCTCACAGTAATTTGCGACGTTGCTTAATCTGGAGATGAATTTGTGTCTGCGATCAAGCCCAATCAGATCAAGCTAAATTAGAAATTTCTCGTGGTCTATCCAGCAATTCCTTGCAGATTTTCAAGCTTGCTTAAAGCTGTCAATCGTTCAGGAAGATATTCATCGAGCAACATTCATCGGAATTGCAGTAAGAGATTGCAGTAACAGAGCATGAATGTCCTGCACAATCAACCTGTTCCACTTTACTCCAGATTCTGTGACTCCAGATTCTGTTCAGTAAACCTGGACAAACCACGGGAAATCACCCAAAAAGATAGCTTGTCAACTTAATGAGCCATCATCATAATGAGCCATCATCATAATGAGCCATCATGAGTTAATAAACTCGAAAGTCAACAAACTCGAAAGAGTCCTGTGAGGCACCGATTTAGTCAACGGCTGCAAAGGAAGCACTGCTCGAAGACGAACTCCAGTCCGTTGCTCGGGTGTAGGTAGCCGTCTTGGAGAAACTGTTTTTGCCGAGGGCATCGGAGTCAGCAAATGCTTCAGCACTGTTGTCGTCGATGTCAATGTCGGTGTAGACATTCAGTTTGACCTTGTCGTTTTGGTAGTAGGTGTAGTAGCCACCGTAGTAGCCGCCGCCTTGGACGTTAGCAGAAACATCTTCCAGGTAATTCAGTTCAGTGATGATCATGGAGGTTCTCCTTATGAATTGAAGGTTCTCAAGACAACTCTGTTTGAGTTGTTGAGTCTAGATTAGGAGATTCAAACTAGAAATAGGTGCCACTCTGGCCGCTTTCTTGAATGTATTCTGAGTAATGGCCAGCGTTGAAACCAGAGTTAAAAAATAATAGGTGGATGCGTAGATACTTTGATAGACAGAACCCCTTTCCATCAAAGCATTTACCCGTCCACCTATCTTGTGATCAGCCAGTCTTAGGAGAACGATCGCCAAACATCAATTCAGGTTTTTCCAGTGATCAAACCATTGACTGATCCAGGGGCGATCGCCTCCTCGAATATGGGTCTGGGACTCCTTCAGGGATTCCAAATAACTCAGATCGTTAATTTCATAGGATATCGAGCGATCCCGACTGGAAGACGATTCAGCGTGATTTTCTCTCGACTGCTGGGAACTGACAGGATTGCGACGGCTGTTTTCTCTCATGAGCCGTCTGTAAGTGCGATGGGGAATATAGTGCAGTGGATTGTATCCTGCAAATCGCAAGATCAAAACACAAGCCCAGGAATACCGACCATCCAGGATGGCCTCAACCACCTGTGTAAACTGTTCGGAAGTCATGGCTTTATCGAAACGGGAAGTGGGGTTTGAGTTCATGGAGTTGACCTTTTTGAGGGGGTGGGGAGTAGGGAATAGGGATTGGGTAATAGGGAGTAGGGATTGGGGGCGGAACTCTGCGCTTTTTGCTAAAGTTTGATGCCATCTTGTTGAATCTTGCGAATGGGATCGAGCAGGATATCGAGGATGCGGCGTTGGCGGGTGATGATGTCTGCTTGGGCTGTTTGTCCAGCTTTGAGGCGAATGGATTGCTGCTGGTCGCGCATGGTTGTGCGATCGAGGGTAATTTCGATCGGGTAAACCAGGCCGAATTTCTCATGGGATTGAGCGTCGGGGGCGATCGCCGTTACCTTTCCCAGGATCGTGCCATAGTCCTGATAAGGAAACGCATCTAATTTAACTTGAACCTGCATTCCTAACTTGACCAGTCCGGCCTCTTGGTTGGGCAATAATGCTGATAAAATCAGGGGTGTGTTTTCGGGAGCAATTTCAGCGAAGGTTTGTCCAGGTTGTGTCACTTCGCCTGAATTGCGAACCTTCAGTGTTGAGATCAGACCACTGACAGGAGCCAAGAGTTGCATTTGGGACAGGCGAGTTTGGGAGGCTTTCAGGGCATTCTGAGTTTCCTGAATTTTGGCCTGCTGTTGGCTCAACTGGGTTGCTAGCTCTTGCAGTCGTTGCTGGGTTTGCAACTGGCTTTGTTGTCCTTCAGCCTGTTTCTGAGCAAGAACGGCTTGCAGTTGGTTGACCTCAGCGAGGTTGCGCTGGAGTTCGCCCTGATTTTGGGTGACAGTCCGTCCATGCTCACGGATAGACTGTTCTATGCCAAAGAGATGATCAATTGAAATGGCTCCTTCCTGCACCAAGGGCTTGACTCTGGCTAAGCGCACTTGATAGGCATCTTCTTCGGTGCGGAATTGTGACTGCAAATTCTGATGGGTTGTAATATTCGCCTGGGCTTGAACGATCGCCGCCTCTTGTGCCCGACTTTCGGCAGATGCGATCGCCTGTCGGGTTGCCCCTTCAAGTTGCACCTGGGTCATCAAGTTTTGGATCTGGTTGATCTGAAAATGGTAGGCCGTGAGACTTTGCTCAAGCTGTTGGATTTCGTTGATAGCGAGGCGATCGTCGAGGGTTGCCATCACTTGTCCAGCCTTGACCGTCTGACCTTCCTTCACAAAAATCTGATCGATCCTGCCCTGCACCACAGGCTGAATCTTATAGACCTCTCCTTTGGGAATCAGTTTCCCCTCAGCATGGCTCACCTCCTGAATTTGTCCAAACCAGGCCCAACTTGTAAAAACACCACTAAAGACCAATCCCCCCACCGCTAGCCAAAGGGGAAGGGTAGAAGGCGGTTGATCTAACAAAGACTGAACGGAGTGACTCCAGTGGGGGGCAACACTGGTTCTGTGAGGAGCGATTTTGGCAACAGAGTAATCCCCCGGTGAGGGTTGCTCCAATGGCATCGCTCCACCTTTGATCTCAGCAGATTCATGGCCTGTCAAAAGTGCGATTTCGAGAGGATCTAAATGGGTCTGGCTTGAAGAGAGTCGTTGGGGACAAGATGCACGATAGCTCATAGTGACATTCCTTTTTCAAGTTCCTTTCAATCTGAGATGGAAGCAGAAAGTAAATTCAAAGTTCAAATTACAGATCTAACTGTTGCTGCGCCAAGTGGTAGTAGAGGCCGCGCTGTTGCATTAAGGCTTCGTGGTTGCCCTGCTCGACCAGAATGCCCTGATCCATTACCAGGATCTGATCAGCAAAGCGAACCGTAGAAAGTCGATGGGCAATAATGAATGTGGTGCGATCGCGACGAATCATCATCAGATTCTGCTGAAACCGCCGCTCTGATTCCGTATCCAGCGAACTGGTGGCCTCATCCAAAATCAGAATTCGTGGATTTCCCAACAGGGCACGAGCGATCGCCACCCGCTGCCGTTGTCCCCCGGATAACGTCGATCCCCGTTCCCCGACTTTGGTGTGATACCCCAGCGGTAAGGATTGGATAAAAGCATGGGCTTCGGCCAATTTGGCCGCCTCAATTACCTGTTCTAGAGAATACTCGGGGCGATAGAGAGTAATATTTTCGAGGATGCTCCCGGAGAAGAGAAAGCACTCCTGGGGAACCACGCCAAATTGCGATCGCAACGCAGGCAAACTCACATGGCGCAGATCATGCCCATCCACGAACACTCGCCCTTGAGAGGGATGGTAAAGCCCTTCTAAAAGCTTCACCAGAGTACTCTTTCCTGAACCACTGCGACCCACGATGGCGATCGTCTGCCCAGGCTGCACCTGGAAAGAAAGATTTTGCAAGGTATTCTGGTTGTCGTCCTCACCGTAGCGGAAGGTAACATCCTGAAATTCCACTTCACCCCGCAGCGCATTAAGCAGGATTGCTTTTTGAGCAGAACTCTCGGGCTGGGCTGCAAAGACATCATTGAGGCGTTCCACAGAGATCAGCACTTCCTGCAACTCATCCCACAGGTTCGCCAGCGCCACAACTGGACTAATCACATAGCCAATCATCATATTAAAAGCGACAAATTGACCAATGGTGAGCTGATTCTGAATCACCAGGGTAGCACCGTACCAGAGCAATGCTGTACTGCCGATCGAGTTGATTAAACCGTTAGCAGCCTGTAGCCGAATTCCCAGTTTTTGCCCTCGAAACTGAGCATTGATTTGTCGAGTTAACGTATCCTCCCAGCGCCAGCGCAATTCCTTTTCTGCTGCTGCGGCTTTAACCGTACCCATTCCACTCATCATTTCCACAAGGGTTGAGTTCTGGTCGGATGCTTCCTTAAAAACCTCTCGGGAAACTTTTCGCAGCAGCGGAGTAGCGCCCAGAGTCAGCAGAACAATCGGTGGGATCATGATCAGCACCAGCAGGGTCAGACGCCAGTTGTAGTAAAACATCAGCCCCAAATAGACAAATCCTGTGAGGAAGTTCAACCAGGCTAAAACGACCTGTTGGATCAGAAATCGTTGAATCTTCTGGTTCTCCTGTACGCGCGTCAGAATATCACCAACGCGGCGAGACTCAAAAAACTTCAAAGGTAGGGTGAGGGCATGGTTGATGAAACCGCTGATCAGCGTAGCGTCCAGTCGGTTCGAGAAATAAGCCAGAAGATACTGACGAACGGAAGCTAGGCATAGGCTCCATATGCTGAACAGAAATAGCCCAAAAGCAAACACGTTCAAGGTTGACAAGCTGCCTTGGGTCACCACTCGATCCAGGATAATCTGGGTGAACAAAGGCGTAATCACACCGAATCCCTGGATGAGTACAGAAAACAAGATGATTTGAAAGATGAGAAAGCGATAAGGTGAAAGGGCATCCAGATAACGGAGTAGGGAACCTTGCTGGATCTCTGTTTTTTTGAGCTTCTCTGTGGGTTCCAACAGCAGCGCATAACCCGTCCAGTGTTCCAAAAACTCAGATTGGGTGAGCGATCGCCTCCCCATCGCTGGATCGGCAATCACCATTTTCCTGCCTCGACAGCGATACACCACGACAAAGTGATTCCCCTGCCAGTGAGCCACCCAAGGAGAACTTTGCTCCACCATTCGTCCCAGACTTGCCCGTACAGGTCGCGCCTGGAATCCCAGAGTTTCTGCGGCCTTCCCCAAACTTTTTAATGACGATCCCGAGCGACCGACCTCTGCTAAATCTCGCAGAACATGCAAAGGAAATTGCTTGCCCCAGTAACGCGCAATCATCCCCAGACAAGCTGCACCGCAATCCGAAGAACTTTGCTGTTCGACCCAGGGAAACCGACGCAGGTGATCGAACCATCGTCGATGGAGGGGTTTGGGAAACGCGATCGCCCCCTGAGACACTGGCAGCGAGGGAAGATTCCGCGTCGTGTTTTTGGGTAAGGGGGTAACCCGGTTGTGGCTAGGACGAGGGAGTGTTTTCGTCATTCCATGGGGAATTTCGTTTGCACTATCCATCGGTTCATCGGGTTTAGCAGAGGTTGCTGGCAAGGTTTGCGAGGTTGCCGGGTCACGATCAGATTGACTACGGTCATATGGACGATATAAGTCTGCGGCCAGCCGATAGACCTTCAGTTCCGTTTCAGCGACCCAATCCGAGGGGATGTTCTCAGGATAGCCCCAGCCCGCTTTCAAGCCTTCTTGGGCAATGCCTTGCAGCTTTCCCTGGCGGAGCCAGTAATGGGAATGCCCAGTTCCATTCTCCGAAGAATGCGCCTGAGCCAGAACGGTTCCGGCTGCAAGGGTTTCTAGATGGAGAGCCGTGGCAATGGGAGCTAGTTGGTGGCTGGGGAGCGATCGCAGCCCCGTCATCGTCTTGAGAAAAATCAGGCGATCGCGTTGCTGCATCTGTTGGATTAGATGTTGACGCAGGCGAGGAAATTGCGTTAACCAGACCGTAACCTGAGCAACGGGTACCCGAACCACCCGCACCAAACTCGCTGCGATAACTCGATAGGGCAGCAATGTGTCTATTTCACCCTTCCAATTCCCATCCAATCTGGGAGAGCCATCCAGGCTATAACTCTGGAACTGAACCCATAAACCGTCTGCCCCAAAACAACTGTCAGCTTCTAGCAGTTGTGCTGTTGCCGATCGCTGAGTCTCGTCCTGGCAGAGAACCCGCACTCGTCCCTGACCAACGAGATAAAGAAAGCGTGAGTGGTCATTCTGAGTGGGGGAAAATTGATAAATCTCTTCCCCTAATCGAAAGCTATCGGTTTCAAAAGCGCGAAGGAACTCAGTGGTGCGATCGAGGTCGGCATCGATCAGCGACAGCAATCTGGAAGCAGAAATCTTATCCAAAGAACTGGGAAAACTTTCCCCTAGCTGCTTCTGGGTAAAGCTTTGACTCATAGGTTTTCCCTCTGCAAAAAATTCTTTAATCTCCACCAGAATCCACAGCCATTCAGAGGCCGCGTTCCGATTTGATTTTTGAAATGTTTTTTGAAGGGAAGGGCGAGCTGCGCCCATCCCTCCCTTCAAAAACATTTCGGAACGCGATCGCTCAACCGTGAGATTCATCTCACGCTCGAACTGGCGCTGTGTCTTTACTGTGGCCTTATCTAGGTCACGGTAGATAATGATGATCAGGATGGGCAATCGGGATAGGGCTACTGTGAAACGAATTCACTGTGAACTCAGCAATTCCAAATTCAAGGCTATGAGGACATTTCAGATTCTTCTCACAGAGTTAATTGCCATAATAGACCCTGTTTTTCAAGAGTTGACAAA
>JALOOP010000328.1 GCA_025454315.1 Oculatellaceae cyanobacterium Prado106 | reverse complement strand
ATAGTTTTGCAACAGTAACTGGGCTTCTTGCAGGGTAATCTTCTTCTCTTGCAGCGCTTGCTCGGTTCGTCGTCGGATATTTTCGATCAGATCCTCGGAGTCGTACTGGACATAGCCCAGAACCTCCGTCATGGTGTCGCCCTTGACCACATGCTCAATCTCGTAGCCCTTGGGCGTGAGCTTGATGTGAATGGCATTGGTATCGCCAAACAGATTGTGCAGGTTGCCCATGATCTCCTGATACGCGCCACCCAGGAACATGCCCAGGTAGTAAGGCTCGTGGGGGCGTAGCTCATGGAGTTCTAGCACCGATTTAACATCCCGCAGGTCGATGAATTGGTCAATTTTGCCGTCGCTGTCGCAGGTCAAATCGGCCAAAGTGCCCCGTCGGGTGGGTTCTTCATCTAGACGGTGAATCGGCATAATCGGGAACAATTGGTCGATCGCCCAACTGTCTGGCGCAGATTGGAACACCGAAAGATTGATGTAATAGATCGAGGCCATGATCTTTTCGAGATCTTCCAGGTCATCCGGCACATAGTCCTGCTGTCGCACCACCGCCAGAATTTTATGACAGCAAGCCCAATAGAGCCGCTCTGCCCTAGCTCGCTCCGTCAAGCTGAGATAGCCAAAGCCAAATAGACTAATGGCTTCTTCCTTGAACTGGGTCGCGTCGTGGTAGGCTTCCTGGTAGTTTTCGGCGGTGATGGACTGGTAGGTTTCGTAGAGGTTGCGGATGATCAGGTGTTCCCGATCGCCCACTTCTTCCGGACGCTCTGCCGGAACATCGCTAGTGCCCAAGACATCGAACACTAGAACCGATTGGTGGGATGCGATCGCCCGTCCACTCTCACTCACCAGGGTAGGCACCGGAATCCCTTTCTCTTCACAGGTTTCCTTGACTTCCGCCACCACATCGTAGGCATAGTTCTGCATACTGTAGTTTTTGGAGGCATGGAAGTTGGTCTTGGAGCCGTCATAGTCCACGCCCAGACCACCGCCGACATCCATATATTTCATGTCCGCGCCCAGGCTGGCCAGTTCCACGTAAATCTGGCTGGCTTCTCGGATGGCATCTTTGATCACGCTAATGGCCGAAATCTGGGAACCAATATGGAAATGCAAAAGCTGCACGCAGTCCAGCAGGTTGGCTTCCCTCAAGCGATCGACCGCTCGGATAATTTCTGGCACCGTTAGTCCGAATTTAGCGCGATCGCCCGCCGTAGTTCCCCAGCGACCAATCCCCTTAGCACTGAGCTTAGCCCGGACTCCCAGCAAGGGCTTCATCCCCAGCTTTTGGCTGGCGGCAATCACCAGATCCACCTCTTCAATCTGCTCCAGCACCACGATCGGCGTATAGCCCAAACGCTGCGCCAAAATCGCCGTTTCGATATATTCCCGATCCTTGTAGCCATTGCAAATCACCAGGGCACCCGGCGTATCCAGCATGGCCAACACAATCATTAATTCGGGCTTAGACCCAGCCTCCAGTCCAAACTGATGGGGTTTGCCAAAGCGCACCAGGTCTTCGATCAGGTGGCGCTGTTGGTTGCACTTGACCGGGAACACGCCCCGGTAAACGCCATCATAGTTGTAACGAGCGATCGCCCGAGCAAAACAAGCATTCAACCGTTCAATCCGGTCTTCCAGAATATCCGAGAAGCGAATCAGCAGCGGCAGCCCCAGATTTCGCAGTTTCAGGCCATTGACCAACTCGTAGAGATCAAGGGAACCCCCGCGATCGCCCTGGGGAGCCACGGTGACATGCCCCGCAGCATTAATGGAAAAATAAGGCTCTCCCCATCCGCTGATGTAATAGAGCGCCTCACTGTCTTCGATAGTCCAGCGCTTTTTGGCCAACACCAATCCAGATTTACCCGCTTCCGCTTGAACCAACTCAGCTTGAACCACTTCAGCAACTTCAACGACTTTTGCGGTCTTGGCCTCAGCAGATTTTCCAGACTTGCTCGACTTAGGACTCGACTTCGCGGACTTGGTGGCTTCTCCTTCTAGAGCAGGCGATTGCCCCTGGGGATTCGGCTCCCCCGCAGTTGCTTCGCCAGAAGAAGCAACCTCAACCAGCGCGGCCTTAGATTGTTTTCCCATGTTTGACAGTGCAGTATGACAGGTCAGTAGACAGTGCGATTAGATGAACGGTGCGATTAGGTGAACGCGGTGCAATTAAATAGACAGTGCGATTGGAGAACGTAATTGGACAGCTTGATGGGATATCGCGATCGGACAGTGAAGGATGACAGTGCAACTAGAATTCAAGAGAGTCTCGTTTCAGGGCTTCTTGGATATGAAGCTTGAACCTATAGATTTCTAGTCTCTGTTCCAGCCAGAAGATTCACCTTCCGAAATCCAAAATCCGAAATCCAAAATGGCATTTGTGTAGACAAGTTGGGTTGAAAATGCGGCTCTCCTAGCGACATCCCCATACAAAATACCTTAATTTCCCAAGTTCATGTCCTAATTGCTGGAATGTCTTTCCAAGGGCTGAACGACCCTTGCGATCGCCTCTTTCATAAACCCTCGCATAAACGCTTCTCGCTGGTTTAACCGAAACTGTTCCTGCACGACCTCGCTCATGCCGCCATCGCCCCAGTTTTGATCTCGCCGAAAATATTCAATGAAGCTTTTCCCAGCAATCCGAGTCAGATAGGCCGCCGTTACCCCCTGGATGGCTCGGCCAATTAAAAAGGTGCCGACATTGGTTTGCAGCGCGATGGTGAAGAGTTCGATCGCCCCTCTGACCACGCCCAAACTGACCAGGGTTTTTGCTAGAGAAATGGCTAGCTCTTTTCCCCGATCAAGGTTAATTTCACAGTCGTAGACCTTGCCCAATTCCACCACCATCTGAGCGTTGATCGCCGCCGTCGCCAGCAAGTCCACCACCGGAATCGGCGTTACCGAAACCACCCCAGCGCCAATCCACTGAAAGCGATCGACAATCTTCTCAGCTTCCCGCAGTCGCTGAGCATCAATAAGTTGACGGGCTTCTTCGCCCAAGCGCTGCGACTGGAGCAGGAGATTATCCGCCACCAGATCTTCGCCCTCCGATCGCAATACCGCCGCCATTCGTCGTAGCAAGGGCAGGATCTCGGGTTCAGGTTGGAAGCGATCGCCCCCTTCCAACGTCACGGCTTGAGGGTTGGCTGCGATCGCCACCACATCCTCCGGGCTAATCACACTACGAAGACGTTGCCGAATCCGTTCCAAAATCGCTTCCTGATCGGATTCTGGATACAGGTCAATTTTGTTGAAGAGGACGAGCGATCGCTTCCCCATTTCCAATAGGTTTCGCAATGGCTCATACTCGGACTGTCGCAGGTCGTTATCCAGGACAAACAGAAGGAGATCGGCTTCGATCGCCAACTGTCGCGCCAACTGCTCCCGCTCCGTCCCCGCAATGCCAGCCTCCAGAATGCCGGGAGTATCGGTGATTTGGACTTCTCGCTCCAGTCCCTTGAGCCGAAAGCGATAGGTTTCGCCCATCTGGGTAGTGCCCATAGTTGCGCCCACCTGTCCGGCAATGCGTCCCAGCATGGCATTAACAATGGAGGTCTTTCCTGCAGAACCCGTGCCAAAGACCACGACCGAAATCGCCCGTTGAGCGAACTTGGCTTCTACCTCATGGGCTTTGTCCTGTAGGGCTTGTCGGGTGACTTCATCCTGGATCTGGTCAATCTGCTGACGCACCGCATCCAGGTTGACTGTGGCGGCAGTGGGGCGATCGGCAGGAGCCGTGGGTGGGGGAACTCGATTTTGCCGTTTCGGTCTTAAAAACAGATAGCCATAGTAAAAGAGCGCCACCACCAGCGCCAAAATCAGCACCAGCAGCAGTGCCAGCAAAACATTTGCCAGCAGCGGTGACACATAGGACAGGCTGGCATGGAGGCGCGCGAGGGTATCAATCAGCCATATCACCAGCCCTAGAGCCAGGATGATGCCGACCAGAATTGCCAGAATGCGGGATTGAGCCATCGGCAACAGGGGGATGAGGGGGCAATTTTCACAGCATAGATCATGCAAGGCGGGTTGATAACGACGATCAGACAGAGAGTCTTGGACAGAAAGCCCCAGAGAAAGCCCCAGAGAAAGTCTTAGAGCAAGTCTTGGAGAGCGCCTTGGAAAGTCTCTTGGGGAGCGTTTCAGGGAGAAACCGCTTAGAGTTCAGACACCCAGCAAAATGATCTTGGATTAAAACAGTGTTTCAATCCAAGCCGCTTCAAGGGATGCCCCTTCGCAAGAAGTCCCTAAGCAAGAAACTTTTGATAGAGAAGCTTCTGAGAAACAAGACGCAATGCAAAATAACTCCAGGAGAAACGACTCCAAGAGCATTGTCCGATCGCCATTTAGTCAACCTGTCGAAAATCTAAAAGCAGCCCAAGAAACTCGTGGCTCCTTGAACTGCTATTTTTATTCTCTACTGCAAGATTTCTAAATGCTGTGTTGTTGCAGGGGGCAGGCTTCAGGAAAAACTGCCGTTTCTGCGGCTGTTGCCACCGCCACCGCCACCGCCACCGCCTTCACGGGGTTTTGCCTTGTTGACTCGGATTTCTCGACCGAGCCACTCAGCACCGTCCAGTTCAGAAATGGCTGCATCTTCTTGCGCTTCACTCGCCATTTCTACAAAGGCGAAGCCGCGTTTTCTGCCTGTCTCTCGGTCTGTAGGAAGGCTGATACGGCTGACTTCACCATATTCAGCGAATACTTCCCGCAAATCTTCTTCGGTAGCCTGAAAAGACAGGTTGCCAACGTAAATAGTCACGATCCTCTCCAAACCATTTTGAAATAAAGGGTACAGTCCGGGTTAAACCTTAGAGAACGCAGAGGATGCATTCCCAGAACGCCCAACTACCGAAAACTGCTTCGCTCGTAATCATATCCGATTTGCTTGGGAATCGCAGCAAGTGGTTAACACTTTTTTGGAATCCCAAAACTTAGCGGAAATTTTTAATGATACTCCTCAAGTTTTGTGACAGAGCATGAAAAGCAGACTACTGAACGGCTTGTCTCATGTAGTCTCCCCATAATTGGGCAGCATCACCGCTGTTTCCACCCGTGGGCGTATTGTCATCGTTTCCAAACCAAATCCCGGTGGTCAGGGTGCTGCTGGGAATATAGCCGACATACCAGAGATCCACGTTGTCGTTGGTCGTCCCAGTTTTTCCGGCTTCTCCCTGGCCAATGGCGGCACGACGGCCTGTCCCGGATTGCACCACGCCTTGCAGCAAGGTCGTCATGGTGTTGGCGACTTCGGGAGAGATTACAGCGACTCCGGCTTTGGCATCGCGGCTATGGTTGTAGATTTCGCGGCAGGTGTTGCGATCGCGCTCATCCGCACACTCATTCCCGTCCAAAATCCGGTTAATCGTATGGGGCGGAATCCGAACGCCTTGATTAGCCAGGACTCCAAAGGCTCCGGTCATATCTAGAACCGTCACCTCGCTCTGTCCCAGCACCAGCCCCGGCACCGGATTCAACTCGGAAGTGATGCCCAGGCGCTTGGCCATTTGCGCCACCCGGTCGAGTCCCACATCCTGCGCTACCCGCAAGGCCACCGCGTTTTCAGACTGCGCCATTCCACTATAAAAATCTACGCTGCCTCCGCCCGAGCGACAGCCGTCATAGCTCTGCCCCTGCCAAAACAAGGGCGCACAGGAGTAGGGCGTACCGGGAGAAATTCCCTGTTCTAGGGCTGCGGTATAGGCAAAAACCTTGAAGGTTGAACCGGGCTGACGCAATGCTTGGCTAGCTCGGTTGAACTGGCTGCGGCTGTAGTCTGCCCCGCCCACCATGGCCAACACTTCCCCAGTGCTGCTGTTGAGGGTGACCAAGGCTCCTTCGGAGTAGCCGCCAGCGGCTCCATTGGTGGCGATCGCATTCTTCAGGCTATTCTCGGCCAGTGCCTGCATCCGTGTATCCAGGCTGCTCTCCACAATAAAATTGCCTTCCTGTGCCAGTTGGCTGCCCAGGAGCGCTTCTAGCTCGGTGAAAATCTGGCCGTAGAAGTAGGGGGCGATCGTGCTTTGCAGTTCTTGAACGGCAGCGGGGTTGATGTTGATGCGCGATCGACGGGCGCTCTGGGCTTCTTCCATGGTGACCATACCCTGGCGCGCCATGTTGTTGATGACGCGATCGCGGTACTGCACCGCCGTTTCATAGTCCTGCACCGGGTTAAATCGGTTGGGCGCAGGCAAAATCCCCACCAGCGTCGCCGCTTCGGACAAATCCAGATCTTTGGCTGACTTGGCAAAGTAAAACTGAGCCGCATCCTCAAAGCCATAGAGGCTGTTGCCCAGATAGACCCGGTTGAGGTAGGTCAGCATCAGGAAATCTTTGCTGTAGACGGTTTCCAGCTTGAGGGCGACGATCGCCTCTCGTAGTTTCCGTCCCGTGGAGTCTTCGGTGCCCACATACTCGCGGAAAATACTCCGCGCCAACTGTTGGGTAATGGTGCTGCCCCCTTCCCGGATTTCCCCTTCTCGCAGGTTCGTCAGCAGCGCCCGTGTAATCCCCAAGGGATCAACGCCAAAGTGCCAGTTGTAGCGCTCATCCTCAGAGGCAACGATCGCCTTGGGCAGAAAGCTGGAAAATTCAGAAAGCTGGCGTTTCTCCGTATGGGCGCGATTTTCCACCGGACGGAGCAAGGTTGTGCCGTCTCTGGCCGTCACAACAACAGGCCCTTGCACCGAGACGGGCAGCGGTCGCACGGTGAATCTTTGCCATTCGTAGCCAATGTAGAGCGCACCGCAGGCGGTCACCCCAGTGAATCCGTAGAGTCCATAGCGCAAGGCGCGGACATACCAGGGGGGCGGGTTGTGAAACTGCACTCTCACCGAGGTGGCCAACTCCGGCGGCCCCAGGGACAAAATATCGCCATGCCGCAGAGCCAGCTTGGTCAGCCGCTTCTTGCCACGATAGATGCCGTTGGTAGAATTTTCGTCCTTCAGCACAAAAGATGAGTCGCCCTGGCGTTTGTCTCGTGTCAGGGACATATGCACCTGGCTGATGACCGGGTTTCGCACCACAATATCACAGGACTTGGAACTGCGACCCAGCAGATAATGTTCTCCCAGGAGCGGGTAGACTTCGGCTTTGGTGGCGTTGGCATCCTGTACCCAGAGTTCAGGGACGCGCGCATTGGGCTTTAGCACCAGTTGGGAGAAGTTGACCTTCGCCTGAACGGTACGAACCGCCTGCGTAATCGCTCCCAGGAAGGTTCTGGGAGGCTGGGCGGGTTGGCTGGGAGGTTTTTGCGGTGGCTGGGGAGGGGTTGGAGTCATACCCTGATGCTGAGATGACGAGAGTAACTACAATCTAACCTGCCGCTGTTTCTGAAGATGTCCCCAAGGATATTTCCGAAGATGTTTCTAAAGAAATTTCCGAAGATATTGCCAAGGGCATTTCGAGGGCAGGTTCTAAAACAGGTCACCGATCGGGGCGACGGGAGCCGATGTTTTCACCTTATGGCGATCAACCCGTGGGGTTTCCCGGTTGCACAGACAGGTTTTCATTTACAGGTTATTTCATTTACAGGTTAACAGTTCGCAACTTGCTCGGAGGCTACTCTGGCGGAGAAACGCCCTGAACAGGCTGACCTCAAAGGTGGCTCGAAGACTTCATCGGTTCTCAAAGAGTTCCTCGAAGAGTTCAGATGCCTGATTGGCCTTGAAGATTTCACATTCTATGTCGGGATTTGGCGATCGGTGCAAGTTTGGTCGCAACTTTACGCAAATCCAACTTTACGTAAATTAGGGAACGTAAGTCAGGGAACGCAAATCAGGGAATGCAAATCAGGGAATGCAAATCAGGAAACGCAAGTCAGGAATACAAGCTCGATTGGCAAACCAAACAACGCACTACACTGGCGATCGCCCCTATTCCAGATCGGATTTTGCCCCACAGGTCACTTCTTCAAGTGGGAACTTTCCAGTCCGGCAAAACATCATTCTTAGGTAGCAATTCCCTCCGGTTAAAGTGTCAATGCGAAAAGTGGGCACTCTGGGGAACGTAAATCGAAGAGCATCGGTCTTACTGGTAAATAGCAGCGCCGCAGTTAAGCAATCAGTGGAGCAAGCAGCACCGCAATCTGTGCAGCCTACACTGCGGCAATAAACTCGGTTATTTGGGAAGAAGTTGAGGACTAATCATTATGGCATCCAATTCTAGTTTGAATCTCGACATCAACGATTTCGTCAAAGATCTCAGCAAGAAGTGAGGGGATTTCAGATTTTGAGATTTCAGATTGCAGATTGTGTCGATCGAGCGACCGTTCCGGTCTGCGATCATGCTT
>JALOOP010000327.1 GCA_025454315.1 Oculatellaceae cyanobacterium Prado106 | reverse complement strand
GCCTCAATGGAATTACATTGCAAAGCCAGAATTACAGGTTATTTAATCCACGATCCTAAGCACTATGGGGAGCGCATCGGGTGGACAGTTGCCTTTGAGCAAGGCGAAGGGAATAACGGTATTGCCACAATTGTGAATTATCAGCCTGCTAGCGATGAGATGACGCTGATTCAGCCAGATGAGCTTTGGTCTCAGCAAATTCTCGATCTTGTTTTTACCGGAGAGCCGGAGCAGCCGACGTTATGGATGGGGCTTAAGAGAAGCAGTGAGGGCATCCGGAATGTTCCGGCAGCAGGACTGGTGGCTTATCAACCCACCTCAGACGACTTTAGCGCGGGCACTGTAACTGCTTACACGCCTTACAATAGCCCTTTAGTCGGGGCAATTCCAACTCAGCTTGCGATAGAAGGCGATCAGCTTTGGGTGGGTACTCGCAATGGTGTCTGTCAGTTGGCGTGGCAAGTCCCTGAGGTACCGGAAAGCTGGAACTGTTGGCAGTTTGTCTCTAGGGCGATCGCCTCACCCGGTACTGACGCTATTCCCGTTTATCCTTCGCTCCTAGGCCAAACACCGGCAACCACTTTGCCGATAGAAGCCTCGGGCGACGTGGCAGAAGTGCTCTGGTGGATGGTGGATGGCACTGAGTCTCAGCGGGGGCGCTATGAAGTGAGACTAGCAGAAGGGTTCGAGGCGACTATAGACCAAGGCGCATCGCCGATCTTAGAACCGCAGTGGGTCGAAATTGCGGGGCGAGCGCCGATATTTTGGCCAGGGTACTGGTGGGTGTAGCAAGGCGATCGCTTTGTGCGCCCCTTGGATCATCATTTGGACAATTGGATTGCAGGCGATCGCGGCATTGGCCCTACTGAACAAACTGGCCTTCGCAACGACTGGTATGCCATTCGCGGTGACTTAGAGCTATTGGAGCTTTCAGCCGAGTCAGCCCGCGTAAAATATTATTCTGGCTGGGTCGATGACTCGCTGTTGATTCCTTTCCCAGCGGTGGTCGAGCATTCAATACCAAAAAAGGCGGCACCTAACCCTCTAGTGGAAATTAACCATTAGCTCTCGAACTGGGAAAGCAGTCATGACCAAGCGAACGAATAAGCTCATACTCAATATGAACCAAACAGATTTTATAAGACCGAAGCCATACAAGAGGCTATTCATCTGCTTCGCTCTCTCTATCACCATTAGTTTTCTCTGCTGGATAGTGCATCGCTCAACTATGCCAGCTTTATCCACCCAACCTGATCTATTTGATGCTGTTTGGGAAACGGTTAATGAGCATTTCTATGATCCCAATTTTAACGGCGTAGACTGGATAACTCTAAAAGAACAGTATCGATTACGAGTCGCACAAGCATCCTCTCGAGTAGAAAAGGCCGCACTGATTAACGAGATGTTATCTGAGTTGAAAACTTCACACACCCGGCTCTACACTGTCGATGAGCCTGAATACTATCAACTGCTGGGCATTTTCTATCCACGCCTACCGGAACTGCGATCGCAACTTCAAGGAACATTCCCCAATGACCGGGTTGAATATGCAGGCATTGGCATTTTTACAAGCGAGATAGAAGGCAAAACTTTTATCAAAGCCATATTAGATGGTAGTCCAGCAGTGGCAGGTGGGTTACAGGTAGGCGATCAAATCCTCAGCGTTGCAGATCAGCCGTTTCATGCTATTCAGTCGTTTGCCAGCAAAGTCGACCAACCTGTTATATTGCTTGTGCAGAAGTCAGCAGATCCAGGCAGCCAACAAGAAGTTACGGTGACACCTAAGCTGTTTGATGGCATTACCATGTTTCTCGATGCCATGATTGATAGCTTAGAGGTGATTGAGCAGTCAGGAAAGCAAATTGGCTATATTCATATCTGGTCTTATGCCGGAGACCAGTATCAAAGGAAACTGGAAGAAGAACTCATCTATGGGCGTTTGAGAGATGTCGATGCGTTAGTTCTGGATCTGAGGGAAGGTTGGGGAGGCGCACCCCCTACTGCTCTTCATCTTTACACAGCAAGAGGGCCCAGCATAACGAATATTGGTAGAGACGGCACAGCATCAACTTATCATAGCCAGTGGGAAAAACCCGTAGTCATGCTGGTCAATGAAAACAGTCGAAGCGCTAAAGAAATTTTGGCCTATAGCTTTCAGCACTATGATATTGGAGCCGTGGTTGGTAGCCCAACGTCTGGCTCAGTTGTAGCTGGAAGACCTTTTCTGATGCCAGACGACAGCCTGCTATATGTTGCAGTAGCAGATGTTTATGTGGATGAAACTGTCCGCTTAGAGGGTGTGGGAGTAATTCCCGATATGGTTATACCCTTTCCAATCGCGTATGCCCAAGGAGTAGATCCGCAAAAAGAACAGGCGATCGCCACTGCCCTAGTCAAAACGCTGCGCGATGATAGGTAGGAGGTAGGCAGCGGTTAACAACTTCAGTAAGCAAACTCTCTGAAGGAAGTGTGGCGATTGTTCTTCGTAATATTTTGATGGCAAGTTTAGCCGTTCGATCCATGCTCAACGAGCATTTCGGCTTCTTGTCTGGTCGTTACAAGATGAACGCTTAAATCACCATACTGCCAATCTTTACTACACCATAATCACTAAGTTCAAACATTGACCACTTGGATGAGCTTTAAATTAACCGAGTGGTTGCACCTGTCGGTCGATTTGAGTCATGCTGCCCTGTCCATACAATAAAAATTGCTGTCCCTCGTCAAGCTCTCAGGTAAATGGACTTTGAAGAGTTCACGCAATCAGAGATTAATGAGAGATTGCAGATAAGCATCAATTTGTGTTTGCGACTTAACTCACAATTAGGGGAATAAATTCATGCACAATCGCTACCAGTCCTGGTATTCAGTTGGGATTTCCAGTGTAACTGCGATTTCGGTTGGCTTCGCTATCGCAACTGCGAACTTACTGATCCAATCAGAGCCTGCGATTTTTCAGGAGAAAAGCTATGCCAATGCTGCCCCTGATCCACTTTTTACATCTGTTTTAGAGGAGATCAGACGAGAGTTGCCAGATGGATGGAGTATGCGTTTGCCTGCTGCAGTTCCGTCTACGGAGGAACTGTATCCATATGTTCGCTCAGCCAACAACCGATTGACCGTCAACTTATCAATTTCACCTGATTGCCCAACTTCGCAAAATCCAGCATCTTGTACGATCGGGATATTGGGAGTATCAGGGGTTTCCGAAGATTTTCCCCCAACAGGAGACAACCTGTCTCTCGTAGATTTAGGCAATCGCGTTCAAGGTTATCATTTCACAAGAGGTGATGGCGATGAAATGAATCGACTTGTGGTGTGGCAACAAGACGGGTTAATTTATGGGGCCGTAACAATGGCCAATGTGTTATCTCAGGAAGAACTGATGGCGATCGCCAGTTCAATGGCAACTGAACCTCCCATTACTTCCGAGGAGTGATATAGCGGTAGCCATATTGACAAGGACATTATGGGTGGCGCAGCGGAGCCGCCCCACCCATGATGTCCTTGTCCTAACCTAGCTGACTATAATCTGAGGGATTCATTAGGTTGACTAGGTCTGAGTATCTAGGTTGACTAGGGGGCATGAGACAACAGGATTGTCAGTGACAAAGCAACTTACTGCTCTATCGAGCTACCCAAAATAGGACACAAGATCAATCAGCATTGCCAGGAACCGCTTCCCAAACGCTGCTGACAAAAGTCCACATACTATGGGCAATGCTACGAAAAATTTGCTATCAGCGGTGCCCCAATTTATGCTGTCACCCAGAAAAATCCAATATAAAATCCCTATAACTAACGGAATACAGCCGAGAGCAACACCGATCAAGAAATGCGCTGCTACATGAGCTAGAGACCGACCTTGAGCAGTATGTTCCTTAGATTCCATAGTCAACACCTGCAAAACAAAGCATAGAAACCCCGTGCCAGAGCAGAAGGGGATATAAACTGAGATAGGGAAGAGATCGGGCATATGAGCTAGATAGCTTAACTGTCCGGGAAAAGTGAGAATGATACATCGTCCGATCGGTCATTCTTGCGGTTACTGATTGACTGACTCAACTCCTGCAACCCCGATTTTTTCGTAGGTTGGATTGGTGTCAGCGTAACCCAACGGAATCGTTGATGGTGTTGGGTTTCACATCGTTCAACTCAACCTACGTTAGAAGATGTGTCAGTCAGCCAGCTTGCGGTTAATTGAAATGACCGATCGGACAAGCCCAAGCAGTCGATGCCCAGGCATGAAGGTTCAGCCATACTAAAACCAACCCCAGCCTGCAACCCTTACGCTTTTCAATCCGTTGCAGAGGGCAACTCGGTTTTTGGTGGAAATTCAACAGAAATTTGATGGCAAATTTATGCAAAGCTCAAACCTTCCTTCAACCTTTGACCCAACCTATGGATTGGATAGCTCGAATCGTAGCGAATACGCCCTAACTGATTTATTCACTGCTCCCCAACAGATGCACCGAGCGGTAGCTCTATCAGCCGCTCACGCAGAAGAGTGGGCCATGAAGCCTATCGATCTCCGCTTTGGCACACAGCGCGATGATACTTTTCATGGGTCAGGTGCGAGTGACGTATTTTTCGGATGGGCAGGTCAGGATTGGATCAATGGACACGCAGGTGATGATCTGGTGTTTGGCAATCAGGACGACGATCATCTCATCGGCGGTTCTGGAGATGACTGGCTGATCGGCGAAGCAGGCAATGACACCCTTACAGGTCAATCTGGAGCAGATCATCTCTGGGGTGGAGAAGGTAATGACCGACTTGATGGCGGAGTCGGTCAAGATACTCTAGATAGCGGTAGTGGCGATGATATTCTCATCGATCCAGATGGTGGTATTCTGACCGGAGGGCAAGGCAGAGATGAGTTTCGGCTAGGCGATGGTCGATTGCCCGACACCCCGAAAATTACCATCTTTCCGCCGATTCCTGACTTCACGATCGCTGACTTTACCATTGGGGGAGATCAACTCACGCTCAACTTTGGAATTACGTTCGATGATTTGACGTTTCTAGATACTGAAAATGGTGCTGTGATTAGCACCCAAGCACGAGAAGGCTTACTCCTGCTAGAGGGGATTCAATCTCAGGACTTGACACCAGATAGTTTTTATTTTGGTGACGCAGCGCTACAGGCTGCCCTGCATATTGCTCTAGAGAATGCCGTAGCCGAGAGTAACTTCCCTGGCATTTCGATCTCCGTCACGTCTCCTGATGGCAGCATTTGGACTCGGACTCAAGGGTTTTCCGATCTCGAAAATCAAACACCACTGACTTCAGACGATCGCTTTGTGATCGGTAGTGTAACCAAAGTTTTTACGGCCACAACCGTCCTCCAGTTAGCAGAAGAAGGCAAACTGACTCTGGATGACCCAATGAGCCAATGGGTACCTGAGATCGCTGCCCGGATTCCGAATGGCGAACAAATCACCATCCGTCAATTGCTGGGACATACGAGCGGCATTCGAGACGATAGCGCAGATTTGCGTGCAGCCTATCTAGAGAATCCAGAGATTGCTCAACGAGAATGGACACCAGAAGACTTTCTAGAGTTGATCTATGACAAAGAGCCGATGGGCAATCCAGGACAGTTTGGTTATAGCAACCCGAACTATACAATACTTGGAGAAATTGTTGAAGCCGTGACCCATTCGCCGCTTGAGCAACAGTTTCAATCACGAATTTTTGAACCTTTGGGACTCGAAAATACTTTTTACGCCTACCCGGAAGAAATTCCAGGCGGGTATGTAAAGTCCTACTACGATGAGAATGGAGATGGCATTTTAGAAGATATTCTGAGTCAAGTTCATCCTTCCCTTTCGGTCAAGAAAGCAGGGGGCGGCATGGTTTCTAACCCAACTGATCTGAATCGGTTTGCCCAAGCCTTATTTTCAGGGGAGTTGCTTTCTCCTGGAACTCTAGAGGAAATGGTGCGCGATCTTAATCCCTTCCTCAGTTCCTTTGACTATGGCTTGGGTGTTATGTATGCTAGTTCCCCTGAAATTGGCAGGATAATGGGGCATGAAGGCGCTCAAGATATTTTCGGCTGGCGAGCCAACATGTATCACTTACCGGATGCGGGTCTGACCGTTTCAATCACGGCAAATAGTTTTTCGGACAGTACCGATCCAGTTGGTGATCTGTTCAACCAAGTACTGCTAGAAACGTTCCTGCCGTCAGCTTGAGGGGGATCTCATGAAAGAGAGTAAAGCCTTGAAATGGAACATTTGGCAACAGTGGGTTGTTGCCAATGCTTGGAGTGAGTTCATCGGGTTAGGAGGGAGTGCGCTGGTGGGGTTCATCCTGGTAGCAATTGCGCCATCTGCTACGCCTGTAATCAACCTGCTCATCGCTGTGGCAATGGTGATAATCGCAACGGTGCTGGAAGGTGGAATTGTCGGTCTGGCACAATGGCAAGTACTCCGGCAAGTCCTGCATCATTTGACTTGGAAGCAGTGGGTGAGTGCAACTACCCGTGGTGCTTTCGTGGCCTGGTCTCTGGGCATCCTACCCAGTACACTTCTATCGCTGCAAGAAACGAACGACGGCGCTCCACCGGAACTGAGTGGTTCTGCAATGGCTGGACTGGCGGTGTTGATGGGACTCGTTCTTGGTTCCCTGCTCGGATTTTTTCAGTGGCAATCCCTGCGTCAGCATCTGCCAAACGCGACCAGGTGGATTCCGCTCAATGCGATCGCTTGGGCAGCGGGAATGCCAGTTATTTTTGCAGGGGCAAGCAGCCTTTCTGCCGAAGCATCGCTGCTGATGATTGGTGGAATGGCGATCATGGTTTGTCTCCTCACGGGTGCGATCGTGGGAGGAATTCACGGTTTTGGGCTAATTTGGTTATTAAGACGAGGAATTTCATGCACATCTCAATCTTGACTGACCTGCCTCAACACTATCGACGACAGCGCAAACTAGACTTGCTTCAAAACAAAGCCCTTTTGCTCAGTCTGATTCTCACGAGTGGCTTGTTACTCTTAGCAGCAGTGTGGTTTGGGGTAAACTTCGCGCTCTTCATCCGCCCTGACTCAAAACAGACTCTCCTTCCCGATGAAATTTGGAGTGCAACCTCAAACAGATTTGCATTAACGATTCCACTAACATGGTTGATGGGCATCGGACTTGCTATCCCGATTACGATGATTGTTCATGAAGCAATTCATGGTGTTTGGTTCTGGGGATTAACCCACCAAGTTCCGCGCTTTGGCTGCCAGGGGTTAGTTGTCTACACGGCTCCACCCAATCAACTTTATATTTCACGGGATGCATACCTGATCATTGCTCTTGCTCCGCTTGTACTGCTGACAATCCTTGCAGGGATATTGCTCCCATTTGTGCCACCCCATACACTGACAACGCTGATTAGTGTGTTTTGTTTGAATGCCAGTGGTTCGACTGGCGATATTGCAGTTGCCCTGTGGCTAATCCGAAAGCCCAGCACGACTTTAACTGAGGATCGAGGGACGGTAGTTATCGCCCATACTCAGATTGTCTCGAATCCCCGCAGCAATTCTTGATTTTAGAAGGCAATGTTGAAACGCCTTTTTGATATTGTGGTTGCCTTGTTGATTTTGTCTACAACTGCGCCACTGCTTTTTCTCGTTGCAGTGTTGATTAAATTAGACTCGCCTGGAGTCGTGCTATATCGCTATCCCTGCATTGGTCAAAAGGGGAAGTCGTTTGGATTGATTCGCTTTCGCACGATGGATAGATACTATGATCCCCAAGAGACAACCGAACGTCAATTCACTCGCATCGGTGCGATTATCCGAAATTACTCGATCGATGATATTCCCAATCTGCTCAATGTGTTGAAAGGTGATCTGAGTATCATTGGTCCTCGCCCTTCGGAACCCTATTTAGTAGATTTAGCGAATCCTGAATGGCAAACTATTCTCTCCGTCCGTCCGGGTTGGATCGGTCTAGCGATTCTGAGCCTGGGATCAAGCTTTAACGCAAGTGATCCTTGGGTGAAACGCCAGTTGGAATTGCAGTATGTTGAGCGACAGTCGTTGAGTTATGACTTCATACTCTTGATAAAAGCGGTGCGATCGCAGATTGTGAGTCGAGGCAACATCAAAGCCCGTGGCAGAAAATGGTAGCCCTCATGTTGGAGTTATGCTGAAAACATGGTAGGCAACCATGTTTTAGAACACTCAAGAGGAGATCGGTGGTAGCGATAGAGATAGGCAACGGTCGATTGGTGAGACGAGCCAGCTAACAACAATAAGCCCTGAGGCCGAAACAATAAGCCCTGAGGCCGACGGAGTCAAGCTCGATGCTAAAAATGTTGAGTGTTGAATGTAATCCGCTCTGTAAGCGGATTACATTCAACACTCTCTTTTGTTTTATTTGTTTTTGGTTTTGATTCATCCTCATCACTTCCTGGAAAAAACACAACAATACCCTCTGTGCTGAAACCTTCCTAAATCTGTTTCAGTTTCTATCCTGATTGAAGTTTCAATCTTATCTATCTCGCGTGATTTTTAGTTACAACGCCAAATGCTGAAGCAATGGAGAACCCTTTTGCTTCAACGCTTGCAGGTATTTCACCTCATCATACGGCTGGCGGTCTTGCCAACATCGAAAGATGATCCGTATCCACTTAAACGCTAATGCCCGAATCGCCACCTGATGCGTCTTCCCCTTCTGCCGTTGCATCTGGTAAAACGCCTCCGCCCAAAACGAATGGTGCCGCGTCTGATTCGCCCATTCCACCAGCGTTTGCCTCAGAAACTTGGAACAACTCCAGCGCCAATGAATCCAGGTTTTCTTGCCGCTGCTCTCCGTTACAGGTGCAATCCCGCCGTAGCAAGCCAGTTCCTGGGCATTTCCATAGCGACTGCGATCATCCCCAAACGCCACCAATAAGCGAGGTGCGAGGTGCGGCCCTGCTCCTGGCAGCGCTGCAAAAAAGGCGGCATCGGGCAAGGCGTCAAATAATGTCGCAATCTCATCCTCAATCTCCAGGATGCTCTTGAGCAACAGCA
>JALOOP010000326.1 GCA_025454315.1 Oculatellaceae cyanobacterium Prado106 | reverse complement strand
GGAAGTATGCGGCAACTTGGAGCGAAGAAACGTCAGAAATCCCAAGCGTTAGGCGGAGGCGGGGAAACCCCATTCGTCTATACGATGGGGTAGTTCATGCTGATCGCTTTACCAGATCATCTTACAAAGAGCGTCTGAAATAAAGATGTGCGATCGCAGTTTTCAGAGACAAAGCATCTATACGGTAGAAATTAGGCGAAGTTTGCAGAAAACTATTCAGATGAATCGATCGACCTTTGAAGCGATGTTGTAATCTATAAATAATCAGCAACGAGATGAAGTTGGGCAACGAGATGAAGTTAACGAGATGAAGTTGGGCAACGAGATGAAGTTGGGCAACGAGATGAAGTTTGGCAACGAGATGAAGTTGGGCAACGAGATGAAGTTGGGCAACGAGATGAAGTTGGGCAGTAATTTTCGTGAGTTTCGGCGAGAATGCAAGAAACTGGATTCAAGCGCAAGGATAGATGCTCGATCAAAGTCTAGTTTCTTAGAAGGCGTTGCATCCTGTATTCTTTTCTTAAAACGGCAACAAAAAACATGCCCAAAAGTAAACCTCCAGCCACCCAGCCACCCTTACCCCGATCGCCCCGGTGGCCTTACTGGGTGTTTGTCCCGCTCAGTGCGCTTGGATATACGGTGTTCTGCTTTGCGGTCAATGTATTTGCCTGGGGTCTGCGCGGTTCACCGAAGCCGTGGTGGTATTTGGTGGCTCGTGGGCTAGCACTACCGGGGATGTGGTTGCCCCATTACTTGCCCCTCTCCATTGGCTATCTCGGCGTACCCTTGTGGGGTGGAATAATGGGTTTTGGACTCATCTGGCTGATCCGGCGGATTCGGAGCCGCCGTCCTCCTTCCATTCCACCGCGCTCATGAACCTCAGCGAACCTGGCATTGAATACACTCCCTCAACCCCAGCAACCTGAGTCAACTCGACATCAAGTTTAGCCATGAAACCCCTGATAGAACAGGGCACTGAGCAGCGCGGCGATCGGCAAGGTCAACACCCAGGACAGCAAAATCTGCAAAAACATCCTAGCATTGGCCGTTCTTGCCGTCAGCCCCACTCCAAAAATCGAACCGACCGTATCATGAGCCTCTTAAACCTAGCCTCTTAAACCCAGCCTCTTAAACTCAGACCAGTGACCAACCCGGACAAATGACCGGGTTCTGAGAGATGCGATCGCCACTGGGTTTTAATCCGGTCATAAAGCAACCCATAAAAAACGGATCAGATACAACGGTATCTGATCCATCGTTTTTAGGGTGAGTCACAAACTAATCTTCGTCTCCCGGCGGGAAGGCTTCTTCAATTTGCCAGAGACGGTTTTTATTGTCGATAAACCAGGTGCGACTCTCCACCGACAAATTGCGCCACACCTCATCGGGGGGAATTTGGGCGACCGAGTACCAGTATTTTTGACCGAGCGATCGCAAGTCCTCTTCGATCGCAAGCGAAATACCAAACTCCTGCCAATCCACCTTAACCGCACCGCGCAGTCCTCCAGCAGGATTATAAATCACCTGGGAAAGACGAACGAGATCGGCAAAGTGGCGAGGATGGAGCGAAAGACGGGGATCGGGTGGGTTAGGGGAAAGATCTGACATGATAATAATATCTCTCAAGCCTTGATGTTGAGAGGGTTAGGTGGATGGGTTACGAATCGTTAAGATGAACTCGCAAAAGAGGATCGCCAGCAGTCGCTACAACGTTTACAGCCTCTAAGATATTCATCTCTATCCCACATCCTCCATGCCGTCATCATACCATGGCGTTGCAGATCGGTATCCTATATTCTGCGGCTGATCAGCAGCAGGTCGAACTGGCGATCGCAGCCAATTGGATCAGCCGCAGTATGAACCGCGATCGCAACAGTCTTTCCAACAAGCGATCGCCCTACCCGGGAAACCGCCCTGGATGGTGGGCAAATCTAGAGTGCAGCGATCGTCTGATTTTCTAAGCGATCGCCCATCCATTCAGAACTGCTTCCCTGACCAACCTGCGATCCTTACAACTGCTGAAGGAATAGTTGGGTTCTGAGGGGAATCGATGAGGCTCCAAGGGGAACTGGATTACTGCCAAGGGGAACTGGGTTACTGCCGAGGGCAACCGATGAGGCTCCAAGGGGAACTGGGTTACTGCTGAGCTAACCTGATGTAGCTCTGGGGGTAACCTGGTGAAACTCCAAGGGAACCCAATGACGCTCTGGGGGTAACCTGGTGAAACTCCGAGGGAACCCAATGACGCTCTGGGGGTAACTCGATGTAGCTTTGGGGGTAACCCGATGAGGCTCTGGGGGTAACCCAATGACGCTCTGGAGGGAACTCGATGAGGCTCTGGGGGTAACCCAATGACGCGCCGAGGGAACTCGATGAGGCTCTGGGGGTAACCCGATGTAGCGCCGAGGGAACTCGATGAGGCTCTGGGGGTAACCCAATGACGCGCCGAGGGAACTCGATGAGGCTTTGGGGGTAACTCGGTGAAGCGCCGAGGGAACTCGACGAGGCTCTGGGGGTAACTCGATGTAGCTTTGGGGTAGCCCGATGAGGCTTGGGATGGGAACTGATGAAACTCTTGGGGAGAACTCAATGAGGCTCTGGGGGGAACTGGTCACGCTCTGCGGGGAAAGTGGTCATGCTCCGAGGGGAGGGGTTGTCTATCAACACCATTGGATTCTATGCAGAGGGAAGTATTTCAGGATACCCGATAATCAGAGAAGTCACTGATGTTGATGCGGATCTGGAAGCATCAACCTCCACTCATCCTCCATGGGGAAGCGCGATGAAACTTATCCTCCAACCTCCATCCGGCCTACTGCTCCTGCTCATTTCCGGTCTGTCGAGCCTGATGCTGGCTTGTTCTCCTCAAGGGACAGGCGCAAATGTGAGCTTGGCCAATCCCTCAGCCAATCCCTCAGCCAATCCCTCAGCCAATCCTGCTGCCACCCCTTCCCCAGGTTCTCCGACTTCCCTGACCGAAAATCCCGCTGCCAAGACAACTCAGCCAGCAGAAAAGGCCGGGAAACAGGCAAATTCGGCAGCAGAGGCATTCTATCAGTCGCTCCTGGCACAGTATGGGGAAGACTGTCTGGCCTGTCTAGAACCCTTAGAAATTGAGCTACGACAAACCCAACCGACCGATGCCGCCCCTCGCGCCACAACCGACGATCGCCCCCTCAGTGTCCTAGTCGCACTCGACTCCTCCGGTTCTATGGCAGAGCAAGTCTCAGGGCAGGTCAAAATGGATGCTGCTAAGCGCTCGATCGCCCAATTTGTGGAAGGGTTACCAGAATCCGCCCAGGTGGGACTTCTGGCCTATGGGCATCGAGGCTCCAGCCAGGAAGTTGACAAAGCCGTTTCCTGTCAGGGCATTGACTTGGTTTATCCCATTAGTCCCCTTAATGAAACAACGTTTGGCAACGCAGTCAATGCCCTTCAGCCCACTGGATTTACGCCCATTGCAGCAGCGCTAGAGGAAGCCCAGCAAATCTTTAACCAGAGCGGCAACACCCGCAACATCCTCTATCTCGTTTCAGACGGACTAGAAACCTGCGGCGGCGATCCGGTGACGGTGGCGCGATCGCTGCATCAATCCACGGCACAGGTGGTGGTCAATGTCATTGGCTTTGATGTGGATAACGAAACGCAGCAGCAATTGCAGGCGATCGCTCGTGAAGGCGGCGGCGAATATCGCTCAGTGCGCTCCGGTCAAGAGTTAGACAGTACCTTTGAGCGTCTCCGTCGCAACGTTGCCATCACCAATGCTCAAATTACCGCCGGAGTCAATCAAACAGAAGTCAACCTGGCAACCGGCACCTTCATCGCTGATCTCAATATTTGTATTGCCAAGAAGCTCACCTCTGAGAATCTAGAATTTGGCAAAGCCGTAACCCGTCTTCGTCTGGACAATTCTCCCGATGCCGTTCACGCCGAGTATGCCATGCAGCGTCTCCGCGATCGCCACGCAGCCATCGAAGCCTGGAGAAACAACCTCGTTCAAGCTGCGGAACAACAGCGTCAAATGATGCTGGGAGATATTCGTCAGGATTTGGAACAGGCTTTGCAGGAAGCGGGTGAACCTAGTCCTTGATGGGGAGATGGCGATCGCTTGTGCCATTAAGCTTTAGCCTGTGATGGAGATGGGCGATCGCTCCCCTCTGACATTCGCCAAACCAATGTTCGTAGCCTTAAACGGCCATCTCCTTGAGTCCACCGTTTCGCTCTGCGGTCACCACCTGGGCAATGCTTTCCGGCATATCTTCCAGGTCATTGTGCTGCGGTGCGGCTCCAATGGGTGAATTGAAGGTATAGCAAGGATCGCATTCCTTGGTGTCAAACACCTGGAGCACCCATTTGTCGGGGAATCCTTCTAAGCCGACTTCAACGACACACCAGGTTTCCCCGATCGCCCGAGAACTCAAAACCGAAAAGAATTCCCAATCCTCTTCGGGAAGGTTGAGGTCGGTCATGAGAAAGTCGAGGGCAATTTCGCCCGCTTCGGTGGTGGTCAACTCCATTACGCTTCCTCCATTGCGACTTGCGCGGTTTCGGTTTGGGGATACATGCCAAGCTGCCGAGCCAATTCACGAGCAATATGGATCAAAAAGCGTGCGCCATCCTGGTTGTCCTGATGTGCCATAGCAGTCGCCACCTGCATCAGCGTTTGCACAAATCCAGCGTCCAATAGCTCAGGTTTAGTATCCAGCACCTCTGGCTCGGAACCATTGGGGCAACTGATCAAATCGCTAATCAGGTTGTAGTAAAGGGTCTGGCGTTGTTCGTCCATAGTTTTGGGTGAGGGTAGAAGGGCTAAGATTCAAGCGAAGGTTAATCTAGCGAGACTGGATGCTGCGTTGCCACGATCGCTCCAAATATTCAATCTGTGCCTGTCGGCTAGCGGCCTGATAAAACCGTTGACCACCCGACCAGCAAATCCCTAGGAGAAACCCACAGGGAACAAAAAAGAATGCGCCAATAAACAGATGGAGGGTGACGGACGGAAACAAAATTAAACCCGTAACCAATAATGCCGGTGAGATAACGATTAACAGAATGACGCTGACGATAAACAGGTCATGGAGGTAAGATTTCATAATGCAATTTTTGTTCTGAGAATATCGGTAAGATCAAGCACAAAAACTGTAAAGTTTAAAAAACAAAACAAACCCCGTAGGATGCGTTAGCGCAGCGTAACGCATCGCATTCGCGTAACCCATGACATTGACGTGATGCATCCTATTATGAAAGTTGAGAAAATAATCGGGGATTTGTGGGATAGGCGTCTCGCCTGTCATAGAGCGCGGACAGGCGAGACGCCCATCCCACAAGAATTACCGGATTTAATCTTCAACTTTCATGATAGGGTGATGCGTTACGCGATCGCTAACCCATTCTACAGGCCATTGAGCGATCGCCTTAATGACATTGAGAAGCTGAAGAGGAAGCACTAGCCTGACGCGGACAGTTTTCCAAGTCCTGTTCTCGGAGCGATCGCCCCCCCTGATCCCCCGCCGATTCAACCGGAGTCAGCCCCAGCCAAGCCTCGATCGCCTCCGCATTCCAGCCAAATTGATAGCGATCGCCCACCCGCATCAAAGGCCGCCGAATCAAGATCGGATATTCAACCATCAGCGCCAACGCCGTCGCCTCATCCATTCCTTCCGGCATCACCTCCCCCGACTTCACCATCGGCGCAGTCCGATTAAACCAATCCACCACCGCCGCATCCCCAAAGTAAGGCCGCAACTGTTTCACACTCCACTCCTCCGTCAATAAATTTCGCACCTCCAACTCATACCCTGCCGCTTGGAGGAGGGCTTTTTGCTTGGTGTTGTTGATGCAGCCGGGTTTTTCGTAGAAAGTGATGGAGGGCATGGGAGTGGGGAGTGGGGAGTAGGGAGTGGGGAGTGGGGAGTGGGGAGTAGGGAGTAGGGAGTAGGGAGTAGGGAGTGGGGAGTAGGGAGATGACACCTTTGTGTTCATCTGTGTTCATCTGTGTTCATCTGTGTTCATCTGCGTTCATCTGTGTTCATCTGTGTTCCCCCTTTCCCCCTTCCCCCCACTCCTTCATCTAAAAAGGTTTTGCCGCTTGCCGCACTAGGTCAAACTCAAAGCGCGATCGCGGCTGAGTATCCCCATAAATATGGAACGTCAAAGCAGGCTCAGAACCAATCGCCTCAACCTGGTGAATGGCATCGGGGGTAAAGCTAAGAATTTCGCCCGGATTGAGGATTTTTTCGCTGACCTGTTCGATCTGGTGGGGGTTGTCGGGGTTGCGTTTCCAGAAGGTGTGTTTTTCCTGGCCTTTGAAGACGGCGACGACGGCCCAGGTGCCGTGGTTGTGGATGCTGGAGACAAAGCCGGGGAGGAAGACGACGTTTTGTACCGAGAGGGGATAGCCGATTTCGTCGTAGAGGACTAGCACGGAGCTGCCCACCTTGGGATCGGGTTCGCGGTATTGGGTTTGTACCCAGTAGGAGTTGGTGATCAGCTTGCGGACGAGGGTGCGGATTTGGGGCAAATAGTCCCACTCTTCGGCTTCGCTGGAGGCATTGCCCAGGAGGTGAACAATCTCGGTCAGGAACTCGTGGAAGTAATAGCGATCGCGAATCAACCCCCATTCACGGGCAGAGGGACGGGCTTCGCATTGGCCTTCGGCATTTACGAGCCAGTCTCGGACTTTCATCGTGGCTTCTGGACTACTCATCTTCGTCATCTCCTGGATTCGTCAGAATGTCAAAAATGGTGTTGGCTCCGAATTCTTTTTTGCGATCAATATCTTTGACTCGGGCGGCGATCGTCGTTGCCGTTTCCGTGTCTCCCATCCGCGCCATCACCATTCCCGATGCCGAATAGGCATTGAGAAATAGCCGAATCGGCGGATCATCCAGGCGATCGGCAATCAGCGGCTTCAGATCTTCCCAGTCTTCGGGAAGCTGTTCAGTGCTGCGAACCAGTTGCACCACCCGATTGGCAATGTCGAGCGCGAAGGGATTGTTATTTTTATAAAAGGCATAGCGATAGGCCGCAATCAGCACATCGGGCGAATCCCCGGCCTGATCCAGCGCTTGGTGAATATAGGGTTCCGAACGGGCAGTATCATCCCAATGCAGGGCAGCCAGCTTGAGAAGCTGCTTGACTTCATCAGAGACAGGATACCAGGACAGGGAATGATCAACGGCTTCCATGGGAGGATAGGGGAGGATAAATGATAGAGGAATGATAAAGGATGAGCATTGGAATAGACTTTGCCTGCTCCAATGCTCATCCAGTCATTGGGAAAACGAACATCGATCACAGGTCAGTGATCACAAACCCAGGAATTACCGGGTGTAAACCTAGAACCTCGTGAAACCTAGTGAAACACAGACCGCACCATCGGAAAATAGTCGATCGCCATCCCTGCACACAGTAACATCAGGTATAGAATAGAAAACTTAAACACCGATCGCGCTTCCGTTAAATCCGTGGGCGTTTGCATCAGTTTCCAGGCTTTGCGGATGAAGAGAATGCCGAGGAGGAGAGCGATCGCCCCATACACCGGAGTCATCACCTGCAAGGGATACACCAGCAGAAAGCTAGAGGCCACCAGCGCCAGCGTGTAGTAGAAGATTTGACGCGCGGTCGTTTCTTCGCCTTCCACCACGGGCAGCATCGGCACACCCACCTTGGCATAATCTTCCTTAATCATGATAGCCAGAGCCCAGAAGTGGGGCGGTGTCCAGAGACAAATGATGGCAAACAGCGTCCAGGCCGTCCAGCTGAGATCACCCGTCACCGCAGCCCAGCCTACCAGAGGCGGAATCGCTCCCGCCGCACCGCCAATCACAATATTTTGGGTACTATGGCGCTTCAGTAAATGGGTGTAGACCAGGACGTAAGTCAGGATGCCTGCCATGGCCAAGCTGGCGCAGAGCAAATTAGCAAAGGTGGTTAAGAGTAGGAAAGAAATTGCGGCCAGGGAAACGGCAAAGATCACGGCATGGCGCGGCTGAATCCGTCCCGAGGGCAGGGGACGATGGCGCGTCCGTTCCATGATGTAGTCAATGTCCTGGTCATAGATGCAATTGATGGTGTTGGCCGAACCGGAGGCCAGCGCCCCGCCAATCATCGTCATCAACAACAGTTTGGCATCAACCTGGCCATCGGCTGCAATCCAGGTGCCGCCTGCCGTGGTAATCAACAGCAGCAGAATAATCCGGGGCTTGGTCAACTGAAAATAGCTGGTCAAAACCTGGGAAAAGCTCTGCTTCTGGGGCAAAACATCGGTGTAAGCTGAGGTCTGAATTTCTTGCATGTTTCGTTCAACTTTTCGTGCAACAGAGAGTTTCGATGAATGAGTTTTGATGAATGAGTTTGGTTCAATGAGTTCTGTTCGTTGACCTAGAACAGGGTCAGGATGTACAGCAGCGTAAACAGAACAATCCAAATGATGTCTACAAAGTGCCAGTAGATTTCGGCCATCTCAATGCCCACATGATGGTGTGTGCCATAGTGGTTTTGACGGCGCGATCGCCACAACACTCCCAGGATCAGCAGCAGTCCGACAAAGACATGCAGACCATGGAAGCCCGTCATTAAATAGAAACAGTTAGCAAAAATATTACTGGTCATGCCATAGCCGAGGGTCAAATATTCATAGACCTGTCCGGC
>JALOOP010000325.1 GCA_025454315.1 Oculatellaceae cyanobacterium Prado106 | reverse complement strand
ATGAAAGTCCCTCACAGTTCAGTCGGGAATATTCGCGCTTGTTCGGTGCGCCGCCCATTCGAGACATTGAACGGTTACGGACAGCTTGAACGAAGACTGCTAGTTATCCATTGACTACAGCAATCCTATAAACGACCAATTTCTCGATAGCTTTTGCCTTGGTTTCGCAATTCGATCATCTGTTGTCGGATCGGTACAGCAATGGCACTTGGCATAAAACACCCTCCCATTCGGTTTTTCTCATTTCCTGACTCTTGGTATACTGCCAATTCCCGACTGAGAAGGTTAAACTTTCTGTCGTACCCCTGATGTAACTACATGTCGCGTAACACGCAGCCACCACACAACATTTCATAGCCCCGATCTGCAATCCCAGATGTTCTTCGATCAAATCTGTTTTTTAGGAAAGTCTAACTCAATATCAGCCTACAAGACCTCAACCTACAAGTTATTCTGTGATGAAAAAATCAGTATTGGCTCAATTCAAGACACAACAGCAGCATCTTCAATTACCCGATCTGCACTTGGCTTATCTGGAGTGGAATCAGGGAGAGGAACCTTTGTTGTTATTGCATGGCATGGCGGATCATGGGTTGGTCTGGGCGGATCTGGGGCATTTTTTGCAAGCGGATTATCAGATTGTGGCACCGGATTTGCGCGGACATGGAGACAGCGGTAAGCCTTTGAGTGGGTATCGCTGTGGCGATATTATTGGTGATTTGGAGGCATTGATGGCGGCCAAGGAATGGACTTCGGCGCATGTGGTGGCGCATTCCTGGTCGGCGAAAGTGGCGGCAGTGTGGGCAACCCAGCGGCCCGATGCGATGCGGAGTTTGGTGTTGATTGATCCGTTTTTTATCAATGCGATGCCGCGCTGGTTAACGCCGACGTTTCCGGTGTTGTATCGGACTTTGCCGTTTCTCAAGATGATGGGGCCGTTTGCTACGTTTGAACAGGCGGAAGAACAAGCCCGACAATTGAAGCAGTATCGGGGTTGGAGTGTGTTGCAACAGGCGGTTTTTGAGGAAGGGATGGAACAAAAGCCGGATGGTCAATGGGGCAGTAAGTTTGTGGTGCAGGCCAGAGATGAGATCTTTGCCGATGTAATGGCGGTGGCGGGGTTAACGACAACGCTAACGGTTCCGACGCTGTTTGTGCAACCGGAACGGGGATTGAATCGCAGTGCCTGGCAGTTGCAGCCCTATCGGCAGTATTTGCAGAATCTCCAGATTGTTCAGGTGCCGGGGAATCATTGGTGTTTTTTGGGGGAGGCGATCGCATTCAACCGCGCGATCGCCCGTTTCCTAAAGTAGGCGAGTGCTGAGTCCTATTAGCTGCATCGAAACCTGGTCAGCCTACTGCCCAAAAAACTTTTACATCTTATTCTGTTCGCGTTCCTAAATCGATATATGAGTACGCCAGAAGAACAATTGCTAGAGAAATGGCGTATCTTGCCTCCCGAAAGACAACAAGAAGTTTTAGCCTTTGTCGATGCTTTGACTCAGGTCGCCGGACGAGTCTAAATTTCCAGGTTTTGCGCTCTTGGGGTTTACGGGTCGTTGCTTGTGTTTTATTGCCTCGGCAATTAAAGAGAATGCCCCTAGGGAGAAGGGGAGCCGGATTGAAGTCCCTCTCCCCTAGGGAGAGGGATTTAGGGTGAGGGCAAATGCATTGTATTTTATTGCCGAGGCAATAAGGTGTGCCATGATGATGACGGTGGCAAAGGGATTATCACTGGCTTCAAGCATCGCCCAGTGTTGTTGGTAATCCAGCAGTTTCACGATGCCATAGTCGTCGGGAAATTGTCTTCTTTTCTGGTTTGAACTTCCACATGCACCAAGAGAAACAGATTTTCCCCATTAAGCTGTTTGACTTTGACCAGGCAATCAGCAAATCGTCTTCCCTGCTTTTACAAATCGCAGTTGCTACGGCTTGAGTAAGGACAGGGTTTGATCTGCCTCTGTTTGACGGTTCTGTTGTCTGAGCAGTTGTGCCAACAACCGATAGTCATCCGCAATGAAATTGGTATAGGATTCCTGCAAGGATTGGGGCAGTTGCTGCATTTGCTCTCGAATGGATTCGCGCACTTCTACCGATTGTTGCAGCGATTGAATTGCGGATTGGGGACTGTTGTAGTCCACATAGAGCCTGCCGATTCTAGCCAGTACGGTACCTTCGGTATCTCGATCGCCCAATTCCCGAACAATGGGCACCGCTAAATCGATCTCGAGAAAGCTACCTTTGCCTTTTGCCGAAGATACTTGTCAAAGACCGCTGCAATATTGCGAATCAACAACCGTCCCTTGAGGGTCACTTCGATGCCATCACTCCAGCGCTTGAGCAATCCATCCGCTTCCAGGGCATCTAGCAGGGGCAATTCATACTCAAAGTAATCATTGAAGTCAAGGTCGAATCCCAGATGATATTTCCGCTCCAACTCGGGCATAGAAAGCTGGAATTCGCACATCAGTTCCATGATAATGGTGCGGCGAATCTGATCGTCCTGGGTCAGTTGAATCCCTTGGGCGATCGGCAATTCCTCCGCATCTAGCGCCCCATAAAACTCCTTCAGCAGCTTGTGATTTTGCACATACACATCCTGCAACATGCTAATCGAGGTGACACCAAAACCCAGCAGATCGGACTCGGGTTTGGTGGTGTAGCCCTGGAAATTGCGGTGGAGCGTTCCGGCCTGTTGGGCGATCGCCAACTCATCCCCCGGCTTTGCAAAGTGATCCATACCAATATACACATACCCATGGTGCGTCAAATGATCGCCCACCATTTGCAGAATTCTTAGCTTCTCCTCCGCATCAGGCAATGCATCCACAGGCAAACGCTTTTGAATCGGCTTCATCCAAGGCACATAGGCAAAGTTGAAGACAGCGATGCGATCGGGATTTAACTGCACCGTCTTTTGGATCGTTTCCTGGAAGGTTTCCAGGGTCTGATAGGGTAAGCCGTAGATCAAATCGACGTTGACGCTCTCAAAGCCTGCCTCTCGAATCCAATCCATCACATTGAACAGGTGCGCTTCCGGCTGTACCCGATTGACCGCCTCCTGCACCTGGGGATTAAAGTCTTGAATGCCAAAGCTGATGCGCTTAAAGCCAATTTGCCGCAGCGCTAGCAAATAATCACGATCTAAATAGGCTGGATTGACTTCAATGGAAATCTCTGCATCCGGGTCAAACTGAAACGACTGGTTCAGTTCATCCCACAAGAACTGTACCTGATCCAAACTGAGATAGTTGGGCGTACCGCCGCCCCAGTGAAGTTGTTGGACGAGGCGATCGCGACTGACCAACTGCGCCATTTGACGAATATGCCGCGACAAATAGCCCAAGTAGGGTTCTGCGACGGCTTTGTGTTTGGTGATGACGGTGTTACAACCACAGAAGTAACAGGGCGTTTCACAGAAGGGAATGTGGCAGTAGAGGGATAAAGGGGTTTTCTTATGGTTACCGATGGCGATCGCGGCTCGAAAGGCTTCGGTGTGAAATTCGGGGGAAAGTTCTGTGGCTGGCGGATAGCTTGTATAACGCGGTAGGGGTTGATTATATTTGTTCAGCAATTCTGGATCAAACTGAATACTCTGCGATATCTGTTTCATAAATTTAGGCTTCTCTTTTCGATCAATCTCTTCAGGGATTAACTCAACACAATTCCCTATCTCATTCTCGTAGGGACATCTTACTTCGGTCATTCAAGAGATCAGATTTTGTAGGGGAAACAATTCCCTATTGAATCAGGCGATCGTTTGGCAAACTGGGCAACAGCCTCGCTCCAAGCCCACCCGCAAATGAATAATACGGTTGGCGAATTCCAAAAGCTTTACTGATGCATGTTTCATCCCCCAAGAACCTGAAATGGCTGCGCTTCAGACTCGCCCGCGAATGAATTGCGGGCTATTAGATAAAACCCATTTTAATGGGTTGAAAGGCATGTCCAGAGAGTTTTCCAATCTCCGCAGTCCATTAAAATGGACTTTGTCTATTAGCCCGTGATTCATCTACGGGCGGGCTTGGAGCGAAGTCAGTTCAGGATCTTACCGGCTTTGACTAGGGCAATCACGTCTTCCTAAGGCAATCACTTCACCTTTTTGTCGCCCGGTTAACAAAAAGCTGGTTAACAAAAGACAAGTTCTTAAGGGAATTGCTGATTACGACTCGATCAGTTCCTTGGAACCTCCGTGACCCGGATGGCCGTGACGCACGGTGCTGCCGGGGCGATCTTGGCGAGTCAGCAAATCAAAGGTATGTTCCCCGATCGCCGCTTTCACATCCGCTTCCAGTTCATGCACCACATCGCGATTTAACTGGAAGGCATAGTTGGCCTCGGCGACGATCCGTTCGATGGTGGCATCATCAAGTTCCAGGGAATCCAATGCTTGGCGATACCGCTCTTTGAAGGCTCGTTTAGCTTCGGGGTTGGGGATTTGGGTAAAGTCGTACATCCGAGTGCCCTGATCTGTGGTGAGGGAGAGGGCTGAGCGGATGATGTGCTTCAGGCTTTGGCCTCCGGAGAGGTCGCCCATGTAGCGAGTGTAGCAGTGGGCGATCAGCAGAACGGGATCGGTTTGGGCGAGGGTTTGGATGCGATCGCGATACAGCATCCCCGGCAAGGAAGGTTGGGCTTCATTCCACCAGTTTTCGCCGTAATAAAATGCCAAATCTTCAGCGAGACTGTCAGCGCGGTTGAGTTCGGGAAAATACATTGCACCGATAATGGGATGGTTGGCGTATTGTCGGAGGGCGGTTTCGAGGGTGTTGTAGACGAAGTAGAGATCAACGAACAGTTTCCGCAAGGGTTCACGCTCAACGATGCCCTTGAGGAAGCATTTCATGAAGGCCGTGTTTTCAGCAGCGGTGTGAGATTGTTGGGTGCCTTCTCGAAGGGTTGTTGATAAATTAGTCATGGTTATTTCTCCGAATCGTGATTGATAAAATTAGGGATGATCCAGAGTCATTTATCACGGATACAACAACGAGAACAAATCTCTTATGATGAATGACTCTAGACAAACTTAAACACAGGTCATAACACCGTTAATAAACTTCGGCGCGGGATGTTTCTGCGTTGATGGCAGGGAGCAGATAGAGCCGTAGCATTTGCCAGATGATGGTGGCGATCGCAGGAATTTTTTGGAAAAACTGGATCTCTTTGGGACGGTTTTGAGCGGTGATTTGGGAGAGGGTTTGGTTGGCGATCGCACACTGCTCTAACCGGGCAAAGAAGTCCGGATGGTCGGTGTCCAAAATGTTGGGAAAAGCTCGCTTAGCAGTTTCGTTGGTTTTGCGAATCACTTGCTCATTGTAATCATGGGGATCAATGGCGAGGGAATCGTAGAAGTCGCTGCGTTCTAGCACCGTCAGAGTATGGGTGACAAAGACGGTCAGTAGGAAGAATTTTGACCAGAGGCGGGATTTCCAGTTGTTCCAGAGTTTAGGCTGCGATCGCAACAACACCTTAAAGAAATCACCATGGCGATTCTCATCCTGGCACCAGCTTTCAAAGTAGCGAAATAGCGGATAGAAGCGGTTTTCGGGATGCTGTTCCAGATGGCGATACATAATGATATAGCGCCAATAGCCAATTTTCTCAGAAAGGTAGACCGTGTAAATCACCCATTCGGGGGGAAAGAAAGTGTAGGTGCGATGTTTGGTTAAGTGCCCCAAATCTAGCGACAAGCCAAAGTCGGCCATGGCTTTGTTCAAAAAGCCTGCATGACGCGCCTCATCTCTGGCCAGCAGGCTAAACGCCTCTGACAGCACTGGACTGCGATCCTTCAACTTGCGCGATAGCTCTTTGAACAGCAGAAATCCCGAAAACTCAGAGGTACAGGAGCGCTCCAGGAAATCGATGAAGGCTTTGCGAGTGTCTCCGTCGATATGCGCCCAGCTTTGCTCAAATTCTTCATTACGAACAAAGTGATAGCGGTTGTAGTCAGCTCGCAGTTCGTTCATCACAGCTTCTAATTCCTGTTGCTGCTCAGATAAATTCATGGCAGCCACAGCGTCAAAGTCGGTGGTGTAGAAGCGGGGAGTCAGCAGCGTTTCCTGAACAGGGGTTTTGATTCCAGGTTTTTGTGATGGGGAGGTGGTCGAGGAGGGAACCGGGATAGAGCGGGTCATAGGGTAAATTTTTGATGTTTTAGGGGTGAATGCATCCGCTTATAGGACTGGACTTCTGTCGTGATCTCTTTCGCAACACTTAGCCTTGAATCTTCAGCTTTGAATCTTCAGCTTTGAATCTTCAGGACTCAGTACTTTGAAATTAATCCCTTTGGAAATCAGCCCACAAGCGACTTTCAAACATGCCCTAATATCTTTTCCTCATCCGGCGACCGACGACAAGGGAGTTACCCAGAGGAAAGATAGTTTCTCCCAGTAAAGCATTAGGGTCAGCCTTCGGTTTCAGGTGTCTTTGAAGAAATCTTACGTTTTGCGCGACGGCGCTTAAAACAACGTTAGAAATGCCACAAACTCCCACGGGATGCGCTTCAATAGGAAAGGAGTTTGTGGATAGCAACAATGAATTGAATCGGAATGAATTGAATCGGAAAATCTTTTTGAGTGGGGCAAGGCCGCGCCATCTCAATAGTTTCTATCTCAAGATTTTCTCATCTGACGGTTTCCAATCTAAAAACGTAAATGCATTGAGGTTGCTGTCGCACCGCCTCGCACTCCGATAAGACCCTTGAAATCTTTATTTATGTTAGAAGCAAATTCCTGTATCGAAACCCAGTGTCCTATCCAATTTGTGCTGGATTTGTTGGGCAACAAATGGTCAATTCTGCTGCTGCGCGAGTTGTTTATGAGCGATCGCCGCACCCACGAACTCCTGATCGCACTCCCTGGCATCAGCACCAAGACCCTCACCCAGCGCCTCCGGGAACTCGAAGCCCAGGGCTTAATCGAACGAAGAATCTACGCTGAAATTCCCCCCCGAGTGGAATACTCACTGACCTTAAAAGGCCGACAAATGCAACCTGTGATGTCTGCGCTGCACCAGGTCGGCTCCCAGTGGCTAGAACAAGAACCCTGTCTCTGTCCTTTAGAGGCAAGCCCTTTCGAGGCGATAGAGCCAGTTTCAGTCACCGTGTAAAGTAGACGACCCTTCTCCTTCAAGTTAAACCGTGCGACTCTAGCCAGTGGATTAAATCTGACAGGTTGGAGAAATTCAATAAGTCTTCTCCCAATGCTTCCAATTCAGTCAAAGGTAAACCCATGATCGCTTGACGCAGAGCATCTGGTACGTCTCCTACTTTACGATTAAGAAGTTGTAACACTAAACGCTGCTGCCCAACCAACTCGCCTTCCTGTCGCCCCCGTTGCTCTCCGATTAATTCACCTTCTTGGAGAGTTACTTTGCGCCATTCTTCGTAGACTGAGTTTAAGCTCATGATTAGTCCTCGCTCGTCAGTTCCTAGATTTTGACCCATTTGGAGTTGGATTTGCAAGATTGCCAGATGTTCGATGGTTTGGAATTTGAAGGGGTGATGGTCGGGCAGAGCGAGGAGTTCGGCGATCGCCCCTTCCTGCACGCTCCCCCGACCCATGAGCCGCAACCATAGGGTTTTGGGCGTGACGGGCAATTGATGGATCGCGACGAGTCGAGCGGGTTGCCCTGACGGAAGAAAATAGACTCCCTTTTCCCAGCCTTGACGAGGAGTAGCGCTGAAGCTCTGCAAGGTGTTGGGGGATAGGGTGGGGGATAGAATCCAAAGATGGGGGCGATCGGAGGCTAACCAGCGTCGTTGTTCTCGTTTGGCTTCGCGTCGTGAGGCTTCTTTGAGAGCGTTGAGTTTGCTAAGGCGGTTGTCAATTTCGTGAATGCTGACGGGGTTGCGGAAGGGTTCAAAGACCGCCCGACGGAGGAGCATTCTCCCAGTAATCCCAAGGCTTTGCGCTCTGCTTGGGTGTCGGTTCGGGGAATGAACCAAAGATCGACTTCGCGGGTTTCGCTGATGACTTTGCGACTGGTGGTGACCTCTCCCACTCGTTGGAGGAGCGTCGCAAGGTGTTCTTTGGCAAAAGCGTCATGGCGAGTGCGAGTCATTAGAATCAGAACGGGTGTACTGATTCATGATATTAACCCGATGATTAGAGACAAGGCGATAGTAATGTCCAAATGATTTATGAGTGAGCGTCTAGCAGGTCATCGTTTTAGTGTGGATGCCCATTACTGCTGGTTTGCATCTCCTTGTCCGGTAATGTATTGCATGACGATATCAAATTTTCGATTGAGTTCTCCGACCTCGGTCTCAAGTTGATCAAATCTTACATTAAGTTGATCCAATCTTGCATTTACAGTGTCTTCTAGTGCGTCAATCTCATCGTAAACGCGATCGAATGCTCTCGAAAATTCTTGGGGCGAGATCTGTGCATACTCTAGGCGATCGACTCTGCGGCTCAAGCTTCTTAGGCGTTGATCGGTTTCTGAGTTTCTATCTTCGGGTCTGTCGGATGAGGTCATAATCAATGTTGCTAGGCTTTATCTAGGTTCTTCAGGAATAGCACGATTATATCGCTTTTTTCTAAAGGGAATGTTTAGAGAAGAAAACGAAGATGCAAATGGCACTGGCTCAGGGCTGACAAAATACATCGGCGATCTTTATTGTGGCTGGGTTAATCTTATCAAGAAACCTTGCAGAATTCAGTGATTCTGCAAGGTTAATGAGAGCGGGGTTGTCAGAAGCCAGCTTTATTAATTCCCCTTTGCTAACCACTGCGCGAGTTCCTGGGGAGCCTTCACCTGAGCCAAAATCGCCTGTAGCCGATCGCCCTCCAACACCTCCTGATCCAGCAAGAGTTGAGTCGTCGATTCGACTAATTCCCGATTCAGTTGCAGAATGGATAGCGCCATCTCATGGGCTTGGTCAATGGTTTGTTTGACGAGGCGATCGATTTCTGCGGCGACCTCTGCCCCGATCGCTCTGCGGGAGCTACCGCCGTCGAGGAACTGGGAATGGTTCTTTTCAAAGGCAACTGGGCCGAGGGTTTGGCTCATGCCATATTGGGTGATTGCCCGTTCTGCCAGATCGGTTGCTTTTTGGATATCATCACTGGCTCCGGTGGAGACTTTGCCGAAGATGATTTCTTCCGCTGAGCGTCCCCCTAGTAATGTCGCGATCCGTCCTCGCAGTTCGTCTTCAATCATTAGATAGCGATCTTCTTCAGGCATTTGCAAAGTGTATCCCAAAGCGCCCATACCGCGTGGCACGATCGAGATCTTGGAGACTTTGCCGCCTCCCGGCATCAGTGCGCCGACGAGGGCATGGCCGACTTCGTGGTAAGCCACAGTTTGCCGTTCGGTGGGGGTGAGGATGCGCGATCGCTTCTCCAGTCCGGCAATGACGCGCTCGATGGCTTCGTGGAAATCGGCCATGAGTACAGTTTCTCGGTTGTGACGAGCGGCCATGAGGGCAGCTTCGTTGACCAGGTTCGCTAAATCGGCTCCGGAAAAGCCTGCGGTTTGGGTGGCGATCGCATCCAAATTTACCTCGGCATTCAACTGTACCGAACGGGAATGAACCCGTAGAATTTCGCTTCTGCCGCTTTTGTCGGGGCGATCGACGAGGACTTGGCGATCGAAGCGTCCGGGACGGCGCAGGGCTGCGTCTAGGATCTCGGGACGGTTCGTGGCGGCGATCACTAAGACACCCGCATTGGCATCAAAGCCGTCCATTTCGGTAAGCAGTTGGTTGAGGGTTTGTTCTCGTTCGTCGTTGCCGGACAGGTTGGCGTTGCCGCTGCGGGATTTGCCGATCGCATCCAACTCGTCAATGAAGATAATGCAAGGGGCTTGGCGTTTGGCCTGGTTGAACAAATCGCGGACTCGGGAGGCACCGACGCCGACATACAATTCGACAAATTCTGAACCCGACATGCTGAGGAATGGAACGCCTGCTTCTCCGGCGACCGCTTTAGCTAGCAGGGTTTTGCCCGTTCC
>JALOOP010000324.1 GCA_025454315.1 Oculatellaceae cyanobacterium Prado106 | reverse complement strand
AAAATCTCTGCAATTCCTTGACTAAATCTCAGACTCAATGCACACATTTCCTCGCAGGCTTTCTAAAATACAGAGAGGTAGATCAACCGCACTGTTTTCATGACGCTGTCTTTTTCCTGACACTGTCTTATGAAAGTTCATCTGAAAGTCTCATGATGAAGTCTTAGGATTATGAGTGCGGAGATTGAGCCTTTGCTGCCTTGAGATGCGTCAATTTCGGAGTAGCCCCCTAGCCGATCGCCCCTCTGATGCAACCGCTTATAAAATCTTTGATTAAATCTCGAAATTAGGCTGCCTCAAGACCCAAGTGCGTGATAATTTAATGAGTGGCGCAAACATCACAAGCTCTTCGGGCAGTTTAGGCTCTCAAGCCCCGGCGTTTAGGCGCTTCATCGGGCTTTTGTTAGCTAGAAAAGCGATTGATTTTTCTTTTCCTGTCAGTAGCGCCCCATTTAGCTGCGGCCTGACTTTCACCAAGCGCAAGATTTGCTCACGTTCGTGATTCAAATTATTTAAACCACAGATTTATCGGTAGGATTATCAAAGTAGGATAGATGGGATTTCATCGACTGCGATCGCCAAGATGCTGAACTCCGCTGGAACCCCATCCGCCTTAGCTAGCCGTCACGCGATAAGACAAGACTCCATGAAGATGCAATGAGACAAAACGCGGGTTGAGCTAAAGGCTGGCGAGGTCACATCAGGACGTAGTCAGATATTCCTCAAATTCCGCCATACCTCAGAGTGACTAAATGGTTGCTGTGGAATTAAGATGCGAAATTTAAGATGCATGAGCAACGTTTTTTGACCGCTTTCAGTCATGGTGCCTTTCAATATTGTTCGTTTTTGAGCCTCTGGAGGTAACTTTTCATGTCCATTCGTCTATACGTGGGTAATCTGCCCAAAGAGTTTGAGCGGCAAGAGTTAGAGTCCCTCTTTGCTGAATTTGACGAGTCGATTTCGACCAAGGTCATTACCGATCGCAAAACTGGCAAGTGCAGAGGGTTTGGTTTTGTCACCGTCAAGACTGACGAGCAGGCCGACCAAGTGATTGAAAAATTTAATGGGTTCATGTTCAAGGACACCGAACTCAAAATTGAGAAGGCTCTGCCCCGCGCCAAAGGCAAGGAAGAGGGCGAACAATCTGCTCCTGCTCCTGTGGGCGGCGGCGCTGCTGCATCCTCGAAGCGCAACAAATCGAACAACAATAACAAGTCGCGTCGAACCACCACCTCGACTTCCTCTGATCCCGAATCGGTGCAACCCGATCCACGCTGGGCGCAGGATTTGGAAAAGCTCAAGCAGCTTTTAGCGGCTCAAACGGCAAATCCTTAATACCAACTCCGCCCTGTTCGCGGTTCTCTCTGGCCTTGTTCTTTCGCTTCGTTGTAGTGGCGATCGCTTGAGGCTATAGAGGACTGTAAGAACGAGGTGATTAGAGTTTTCGTCAATATAGATGCCGGACGGACTTTAATAAAATTCCTGTTTGAAAAACAAGCCTTCTGACTCGGAGGCGCAGATTCGGATAGGTTTCCCCGGAGGTAAATTGCCTGCGGCGTATAAGGCTCAAGAATTTCTTAGCCCTACGTCGCAGGCTATTATTTTGCGGGTGATTTTAGGGATGGGCTCAGGGCAGGGATTATCCTATTGGGGATTCTGGATCATAGATTGTCAGGATTTTGCCACAACAGAGTTTGTGGAATCCATCTGCTCCACGCTCAAATCTTTAGCTTTACTGAATCCAGGGATGAATCTGGGTCTGGTGGCTGCGCTGTCAAACACAAATTGATTCCAACTCCTCTCAAATCTTTCAGTTGGATGAATTCCTGCTATAGGGTCAGCACCTTTTGGAGCAGGAGATCTGGACGGATGGGTTGGGTGAGAAAATGGGTGATGCCTGATGCTTGCAAATCAATGGGTGGAGCGGGTTGAGTGCCGCTTTGTGAGGATGGCTCGATCGTCTCAGTTGGTTGATCGACCATGACAATGACTTTAATCTGCTTGGTGGCTGGGTTTTGCTGCAAGCGTTCTAACAGGCGCAGACCATCCAACTCGGGGAGTTGCAGATTCATGATGACGGCGAAGGGGCGCAGGACTTCAATTTGGTCGATCGCCATTGAGCTTTCTAGAATCCAGACCAGTTGGAACCCTGCTGCCGTCAAGATGTCGCAGATCAGATTGGCGTTGTCTTCATCTGGTTCTACCAGCACAATGCGTCCCCGAGGCTGATCGGTGATGACGGGAATGTGGGTTTGCACCGAGGGGTTGGTGTCTGGCTGATTCTCGTCAGGGATTTGCAGCGGTAGACGAACAGTAAATAGACTGCCGATGCCCGGAGTTGACTCGACGCTGATCCAGCCGCCATGGAGATCGACGAGTTGTTGTGTCAGGGCGAGTCCTAGACCTGTGCCTTCGTACTGGCGCTGGTATCCAGCATCGAGTTGCTGGAACTTTTGGAATAGGAGCGGGATATTTTCTGCTGCGATACCAATTCCGGTGTCCTGGACTTGAAAGATGGCGCAGTCCCCTTCTTGGAAGACGCGGAGGGTGACTTCGCCTCCAGCCGGGGTGAATTTGATGGCGTTGCTGAGGAGGTTGAACAGGATTTGTTGGACTCGGCGGGCATCGGCGGTGAAGCGATCGCGCATTCCCCCCGAAAAGATTTCTAATTCCAGTTTGACTTCCTGGAGAGCAGCTTGTCCTTCAAAGACTTTGAGGGTTTGCTGAGCGAGATGGGACAGGGAAAAGGCACTAAGGTTTAGCACCATTTTGCCGGACTCTGCCTGGGATAGATCGAGAATGTCGTTGATGATGGACAGGAGTTGTTCGCCGCTGTCGTGGATCATTTGGAGGAAGCTTTGTTGCCGAGGTTTAAGCGAATCCTGTGACCAGCGCTGTAGAGTTTGGGACATGCCGATGATGCAGGTCAGGGGCGTGCGGAGTTCGTGGGTGACGGTGGCCAGAAATTCGCTCTTGGCGCGGTTGGCGGCTTGGGCGGCTTGCATGACATCCTGGAGTTCTTGGGTTCGTTCGATGACCCGTTGCTCCAGGGTTTGTTTTTGCTGCTGGACTTGGGCGTAGAGTTGAGCCTGGTGGATGGCGATCGCCAAATGTTCTGCAATCTGTCGGAGAAAACGCTGTTCACTCTCGCGCCACTGGCGGACATGCTCACATTCATGTGCCACCAAAAAGCCCCAAAGCTGGTTATTCATCCAGATGGGAGCCATTAATTTAGCCCGGACTTTCGCTTGTCGCAAAAAATTGACCAGACAGGGTGTACCTGCATAGGTGACCTCAACATCGGCGATCGCAGTCGTCACTCCCTGTTGATGTCGGGTTTGGTGCTGAGTTGGTTGGGCGAAGTAGCACTCATCCATGAGATTTAGAACAGAGGGAATAGCCTCTGTTGCTTTGGCTTCGTAGGCGACAAAGCCCCCTCTTCCTCGCCAAATATTGGGTTCAGTACTGGAATTGAGATGCTGTTCTAAGTTGTTCTGGCTGAAGGCGTTTTGCTCAAGCTGCGACTCTAGTTTTTGCTGCACCCCGAGTTCCAGGGGTGGGGGTAGGGATGGAGGGGAGATAGGCGGTTCGATCGTGCCTTGCATTTGATAGATGATGAGGCGATCGCACCCCAAAAATCGCCTTGCTTGCTGAACGGCAGTTTGCAAAATCACAGGCAAGTCCAGACTTTCCTGGATCTGGGTGGTGACCTGCAACAGTAACCGTTCCTGCTCGATTTGTTCGTAGAGGGAAGGTTCCGTGATACAGGTAATCGTCTGCTGAGAAGCGTCGGAGTCAGTGGGGGCGATCGCGGTTAGGGATGGAGTCGCTTCAGCCCCAGACTGAGCGGGAGCGGCGAGAAGCGCCATTAACTGTAGGGTAAACTGACTCTGAAGCTGGGCATCGTTCGGTTGTGGAGTGACAACTGACCGCTGAATTTGCCGCTGTAGATCAGAATTCTGGGGCAGAGTTTGGCTGAGGTGGGTGAGGGTGGTGGCGATCGCTTCTGGATCAAAGGTGAGATAGATGGAATATGGTGCCGATGGCAGGGCGCTGGATAGTTTTTCTGCTAGGAGGAGGGCGCTGAATTGGGGGGAGAGGGCGATCGAAAATTGGGCGATCGGGGCACCGAGCGCAGCTAAGAGCGCGGGTTCGGTGGACTCGGTTGCAGTCCAAGCAGTGTCTCCCGTGAAGCGAACCAGCAAGGCTTGCAGATCGGTCACGGTTGAGGCGGGTAGAGGATGTTGCAGCCTAAAAGGTTCAAGAGCGGTGAGAAGTTCAGGCATACCAGGTGTGCGATAGCCTAAATCTCTAGGCTAGGAGTCTAGGCTAACGGTTACAGGGCAAAGGGTTGCAGATTTGGGGCGTTACAAATCTGTTACGGACTTAAGGGTGTTGCGGAAAGAGGATGGCTGTTAGACGGCGGATCTTCCTGAGGCGGTTAATCCGAAATTAGGAGCTGGAAAATTTTTGTGATTTTTCAAGATCACTCCCAGCGTTGCCGTTGAGCCAACGAGGTGAAGGCGCATTCGCCTGGTAGAGGATTTGCACCCATCGCCACAAGGGCAATCCCCGTAATCTTTTCAGCAAATGTTCTAAGTAATGATGTTCTCAACAATAGCATTAATAGGAGGGAGGAGGGAGTGGATGGGTGGATGGGCAAAACTTCTACGAGGAATCTAATTAGGGCAAAGGGTCTGAATCAATCTGGAACTTTTCTTCTTTAAACGGAAATAATGAGCTTTAAATGAACTGCTCCACCTATGGCTTTCCCCACTCCTCTACAAGCTCAAATCTCATAAGACCTCAATTTCCAGCCAGCCTCCAAGAATAGCCGCATCAAGAATTTTGTAAGGCGTAAAATAAAGCCTGCAAATTCCTGGGGAGAGCCAGTTTCAGAAGGATAATGCGCTGATAAAAGGTTAAACAAACTCACCTATCCACTCATCCCCCCGTCCACTCATCCACCCATCCACTGCCCAATCCTTCTCCAAACTGCTGTAAGATAACGGCGAAGGGCTAGTCAATCAGGGCTTTGGCGGATTGACAATGATGCGGCCTTTGAGCTTTTGTAGAACTTCTTTTTGTAAATTTTTCTTTGAAATTACGGTTATGACTGCTGCTTTAGACCATCGGCCTCGGTTGGCTTCTCAGGTTGTCAATGGATTGTTAGCGATTAAACCTTTGGCGTTGCTGGCTAAACACCAGGCTCGCTCCATGATGATTAAGCGGGCGGAGTCAATTGGGGTGTATTGGCGCGAGGAAGTTAAGCAACTGCGATCGCGCGGGGAAGCGACAGAATTTTCCTCGGCCTGGGATGCGGAGTTGGCTGAGTTGACGAACCCAGCTTTGCAGTATCCCGATTATTATGTCACCAGCTTTCATGCTTACGAGCAAGGCAACTTGGGCTGGGAACCCGCGATGGAAGTTGAGGTGGCGGCTCATGCGGTTCATGCGCGGATTTGGCAGGATGCGGGAGCCAAGGGTGATGCGATGCTGCGGCAGAGTTTTCATGAGGCGTTGCGATCGCGGCTTACCGATGCGCCACACTCGATCTTGGATTTGGGCTGTAGTGTGGGAATGAGTACCTTTGCGCTGCAACAGGTATTTCCGCAGGCGCAACTGACGGGGGTGGATTTGTCACCTTATTTTTTGACGATCGCCCAATACCGCACCCAGCAGCAGTCTAAGTCTCCTGTTCAATGGCTTCATGCGGCGGCAGAAGCGACCGGGTTACCCGACGAGTCTTTTGATTTGGTATCTGCCCATTTGTTGTTTCATGAATTGCCTCAGCGGGCGGCGATCGCCATTCTCCAGGAAGCACACCGTCTGCTGCGTCCAGGCGGACACATTGCCATCATGGACATGAACCCGCAGTCCGAAATCTACGCCAAAATGCCGCCCTACATTCTTACCCTGCTGAAAAGTACCGAACCCTACCTCGACGAGTACTTTGCCCTCGACTTGGAAACCGCCCTCATCCAAGCCGGCTTTCACGATGTCACGATCACAAGAAACAGCCCCCGTCACCGCACTGTTGTGGCTCAACGTAATTCAGCGTAAAAATCTTGCGGTACCCCTGACAGGTAGCGGAGCAACCCGATGCTTAACCTATCTTCTAGGTTAAGCATCGGGTTGCTCTGTTCCCTTTCGCAGTCGCGCCATGAAGTCAGGGTATTGCTCTAGTTCTTCCTCAGATTCTACGGCTGGCATCTCAACCCAGTTGCCTTCCTCGTGGAGTTTGTCCACAAAAGTGTGGAAGGCATCCTGATCATCTCGATGATCTAGCACGTAGCGATGTAATTCTTTTTGGCTCATAGCCTGAAAATCAGGTTTGATCATCCGATGTACCCATGCCTAAGAAGGGTTTTCTCGGCGTTTCTTGCGGCTGCGATTGACGAGGGCGTGATCCACGGGAAAGCCTGCGATCGGGATGACCTGATATTTGCGCTCGTCTTCTAGTTTTCTGAGTTCGGTGTAATCGACCCAGTGGATGCAATCGACAGGGCAGGTGTCGATCGCTTCCTGCACGACTTCTTCGGAGTCTCCGTCTTGGCGAAGGACGCGCGATCGCCCATAGTCTGGCTCGATGTAGAAGGTGTTGCGAGCCACATGGGCGCAGTGTTTGCAGCCAATACAGGTGACCTCATCGACATAGACCCCTTTTTGTCGGACGATGCCGCCCAACTCGGGTTCTAGCCCGGTGCGCTCGGGGTTGTCTCGCAGATGACCGCCTAGTTCGGGTTCCAGGCCAGTTGGAGCGGTGCTGGCGGAATTGGGAAGTTGGGAATTGCTCACGGGAACCTCCGGTTGGGGAGTGGGGAGTAGGGAGTAGGGAGTAGGGAGTAGGGAGTGGGGAGTGGGGGGAATCTGGGATATGTGCAGGGAATGAAATCGGGGAGGAGGCTGGGCGAATTTTCTGAAAATCCTTTAAGGGTTCATTCAAGGAATCCCCTTTCCCCTTTCCCCTTTCCCCTTTCGCCTATCCTCCATTGAATGCAGCAAAGTCCCAGACTTTTGATGGATTAGCCGAAGAGGGGCGATCGCATCTAAAAATCTGGGACTTTGGGAAATGGGAGGGTTAGGCGCTCCAGCGTTGGAGAACGAGGCGGATGGAGCCGTCTTGGTTTTGTTGCTGTTCGGCGACTTGGAAGCCTTGGCGGGTGGTTTCGCCGACGACGGTGTGGTAGGCGTAGCGCTGTGTCACCTGGTTGAGGAAGCCTTGAACCGTGAGGGGTTGCTGCCAGTATTGCAGGTCAGCGACCAGTTCATATTCCTGGCCATTCCAGCTAAAACCGATATCGTAACCGTTGTCCTGCTCAATGGTGACTTCGGCTTTGCGGGTTTGCCCCCGGTAGCCTTTCACAGCTTGAGCGCCCGATTTCCAATCAATGCCCACGTCGGTTAGGGCTGCTTTGAGAGAATCGAGGTCGCGGATTTGAGTTTTGATTTGGCTAAAGTGTGACATAGCGAGTCTTTTGATTTTAAGAATGGGGTTTGATGAACGAACCTGAAAAAGTTATCGCTGCGGAAGCTGTTCGATAAAACTCGGTAAAAACAGCTTATGTCTGGGTGGAAAGTAGGTCTGGGTGGAAAACTGGATAGGGCAAAATTTAGAGAACTAAGTTTTGAAAAAATAGCCCTGGATTACCACTGGGTAAAACTTTGCTGAGTCGCTGGGGTTGTGACCGAGGCAGATTGGTTCAACGGTTGAGCAAAAAACTCAGAGGTGGTTTCCTGAGCGACGACTCGGCCTAGCTTGGCTTCGAGTGCCGCTGTCACTTCAGCACAGGAAGACCCAATAATTCCCGTCACTTTTTCCTGTACCCGACCATCGGGATAGATGATGAACTCTAAGGTTTCCATCTTCTGCGACCAACCCTCTTGGATAGCAATTGGATGAACTGTCCCCAAGGTGACTCATCAGTAAGTCACTTCTAGCCAAGAACCTTGGCTGCTGGAGATTACTTCTAAACTGGACGATCCGTTATGCCTCGAAAACAAAAAATTGGAGACTGGGAGTCGATCGGTTGAAACAAGCGATCGCCAAATCCCGCCCAATTCCTTAAGACAGCCCCTTTGAGACAGAAATCCCCCTGACAACAAATCGACTGGGAAGAGTCGAGATTGTAAACAGATATAAAGAAACCGTCTAATTTCGAGTCAAAGCGTATCGACAATTCGCAAAGACTGTAGTCAATGCTTACTTCTTCAGTTAGTTTCCCTTAACTTCCCCATGCCGTCAAGGACAAATGGGTAGAGCCAGCAATTCTCATTATGAAAAATCAACTGGAGTTGGGCGGGAGTTCCAACTCCAGCCCATCCATCATGAAGGTGAGCAAGTGGTTCCAACTCTCAAAC
>JALOOP010000323.1 GCA_025454315.1 Oculatellaceae cyanobacterium Prado106 | reverse complement strand
GAAACCACGTTTAGTTATTTCAGTCAGTTTGCGGCGTTGGGGTTTGTGATGTTTACCTCAGCGGCGACGGGGATTGCGGTGGCGATCGCCTTCATCCGAGGACTCACGGGCAGACCGCTGGGCAATTTTTATGTGGATATGATTCAGGCGATTACTCGGATTTTGCTGCCGATTAGTCTGGTGGGGGCTGTGGCGTTGATGGCGGCGGGTGTGCCTGAAACCTTAGCCGGCCCCGCCCTGGTGCCGACGCTGGAAAATCCGGCGGTGAGTCAGGCGATCGCACGCGGCCCTGTTGCTCACTTTGAGATCATTAAAGAGCTAGGTGAAAACGGCGGCGGGTTCTTTGGGATTAACTCTGCCCATCCCTTTGAAAATCCCAATGGCTTCACCAATTTGGTCGAACTCGTTGCGCTGCTGTCCATCCCCACCTCCCTGATTATCACCTACGGCATCTTTGCCAATAATCTCAAACAAGCCTGGCTCATCTATTGCATTCCGTTTGCGATTCTGGTTGGGTTTATTGGGGTGGCGGCGATCGGCGAGTACTACGGCAATCCTGCGGTCAATGCCTTACTGGGAACTGAAGCCGCCAATTTAGAAGGCAAAGAAGTTCGCTTTGGCTGGGCGCAGTCTGCCTTGTTTGCTGTGTTTACCACTGCAACTATGTGTGGGGCTGTGAATGCAATGCATGATTCACTGATGCCTGGCGGTGGCTTTGTCACGTTATCGAATATGTTTCTGCAAATGGTCTTTGGTGGGCAAGGAACGGGCACGGCTTATCTGTTTGCCTATTTGATTTTGGCGGTCTTTGTCACGGGGCTGATGGTAGGACGGACGCCTGAGTTTTTGGGACGCAAGATTGAAAAACGCGAAGTGGTGTTAGCCAGTTTTTTGATTTTGCTGGTTCACCCGATCGCCATTCTCATCCCTGCTGCCATCACGCTGGCCTTCCCTGAAAGCTTAGCAGGCATCAGTAATCCTGGGTTTCATGGACTGGCACAAGTCGTTTACGAATATGCGTCCGCTGCCGCCAATAACGGGTCTGGGTTTGAAGGACTGGGCGATAACACCCTCTGGTGGAATTTAAGCGCCAGTTTTAGCTTACTGGCCGGACGCTACATTCCCATTGTGGCACTGCTTTTGCTGGCGGATAGTCTGTCGCGCAAGCAAACCGTCCCGGCCACGGTGGGCACGCTTCGCACGGATACACCGCTTTTTACCGGCGTGACGGTTGGTGTCATTCTCATTTTAGGCGCACTGACTTTCTTCCCGGTGCTGGCCTTGGGGCCCGTTGCAGAATTCTTTCAAATTGCTGGATAAACCTGGACAAGAACCGTTATGCAATCTCCCTATCCGACTCAAAGACCCGGTGGGCAGCGTGACCATCGCAAGCACACCCCCAAAGCCGATCGCAAAGGGCTTTATCAACGAGCCATTCAACAATCGTTTGCTAAGTTAAATCCACGGATTGCCGTGCGAAATCCGGTGATGTTTGTGGTGTGGCTGGGAACGATCGTCACGCTGCTAGTGACCCTTGACCCGAACCTCTTTGGTTCAGTTCAGGCCGAGGTTGGGCAGCAGCGATCGCTCAATGGTGTGATTACCCTGATTTTGTTTTTGACCGTTTTGTTTGCGAACTTTGCCGAAGCGGTGGCAGAGGGACGGGGCAAGGCTCAGGCGGATGCCCTGCGATCGACCCGCTCCGATACGATCGCCCGTAAACTGCTCCCCAACGGCAAAATCGAGGAGATCAATTCCACGGCGCTGCGGCGAGGGGATCAGGTCAAAATCATCGCTGGCGATATGATTCCTGCCGATGGCGAAGTGATTCAGGGGATTGGCTCTGTGGATGAATCGGCGATTACCGGAGAATCGGCTCCGGTGCTGAAACAACCCGGTACCGATATTGCCAGTTCGGTGACGGGGGGAACCCGGTTGCTTTCCGATGAATTGACCGTGAAGATTACCGCTGATCCGGGGCAGGGATTTATCGATCGCATGATTGCCCTGGTGGAGGGAGCCGAGCGCACCAAAACGCCCAACGAAATTGCCCTGACCGTTTTGCTGGCCGTGCTGACTCAGGTGTTTCTGATTGTGGTAGCTACCACTCCGGCGATTTCGGGCTATATTGCCAGCTTTTTAGACGGTCTGGTGGGGGCGGCGGCGGGTAACAGTCTGCGGGCGGGAACGAGTATTGCGATTCTGATTTCGCTGCTGGTGGCGCTGATTCCTACCACCATTGGAGGCTTGTTGAGCGCGATTGGCATTGCCGGGATGGATCGGGTGGCGCAGTTCAATGTGATTGCAACTTCAGGCCGCGCCGTAGAAGCCTGTGGGGATGTCAATACCCTCGTCCTGGATAAGACGGGCACCATTACCCTGGGAAACCGTTTAGCCGATGAGTTTATCCCGGTTAACGGTCACTCTCTCCGGGAGGTTGCCCAGGTTTGTTTGGCGGCCAGTTTGTTTGACGAAACCCCAGAAGGGCGATCGATTGTGCGGCTGGCGGAGGAACAGGGCGCAACCTTCGATCGCGATGGCAAACCCGCAGAAGGCATCGAGTTTTCGGCGCGGACGCGGATGAGCGGCACCGATTGGGGCGGTCAAGAGTATCGCAAAGGGGCGGTGGACGCGATTAAGGGATTTGTGCGATCGCGCGGTGGCCAGGTTCCTCCAGCGTTGGAAGAGGCTTATGAGCGGGTGTCTCGGTTGGGAGGAACGCCTTTGGCCATTTGTCAGGGCAATGATATTTACGGGGTGATTTATCTCAAAGATATGGTTAAACCCGGACTGCGAGAACGCTTTGATCAACTGCGGCGCATGGGGGTAAAAACCATCATGCTCACGGGCGATAATCGGATTACGGCTTCTGTGATTGCTCAAGAAGCGGGCGTGGATGATTTCATTGCTGAGGCCACACCCGAGGACAAGATTGATGTGATTCGTCGGGAACAGTCTCAGGGCAAACTGGTGGCCATGACTGGGGATGGGACTAATGACGCGCCTGCCCTGGCGCAAGCGAATGTGGGTCTGGCGATGAACTCCGGCACACAGGCGGCCAAAGAAGCCGCCAACATGGTGGATCTGGACTCTGACCCGACGAAGTTGATTGACCTGGTGACGATCGGCAAACAGCTTTTGATTACCCGAGGGGCGTTGACCACTTTTTCGGTCGCCAATGATATTGCCAAATACTTTGCGATTATTCCCACGATCTTTGCGGCGGCGGGAATTGGGGCGCTGAATATTATGGGCTTAAAGAGTGCCCAGTCGGCGATCGTCTCGGCGTTAATTTACAATGCGTTGATTATTCCGGTTTTGATTCCTTTGGCCTTACGGGGAGTGCAATTTCGTCCCCTCACTGCCGATCAACTGCTACAGCGCAATATTCTGATTTATGGCTTAGGTGGTATTATCGCGCCGTTTATTGCCATTAAGGCGATCGATTTGATTTTACCGTTTGTTTGAGGGACGTTCGACAGAAGTTGAAGCAACTTTCCAGAACCTTATAAGTAAGTGAGCCTAGTTAAACGTAGGATGCGTTAGCGAAATGCTTTGTAACATCTCCAAGTTCCCGGATTACCCCCCTTAATCCCCCCTTGCAAAACTACTGTGTACACACAAATCACGATCGGCTTCGCTTCGGGGTTTTGCGCCCCCTAAATCCCCCAACTTTGGGGGACTTTGAATCTGCTGAATCTCCTGGAATTTTTCCTTTGAAAACTCCTTTGAACACTCACGAGAGATTCTTTGAAGACTCTTTGAAGACTCTTTGAAAGCTCGGCTCCCCAAAGTTGGGGCGGGGGGGCGAAAACTCAACAGCGAAGCCAGGTAGACTTGTGTGTACACGGTAGCCTTGCAAAAGGGGGGAAACCAGCCGTCTGACTCACAAGCTTCAGAAAGAACCCGGTGGGTCGGTTCCCTCCCCTTTGCTCTAGCGTAGCGGCGCGTTAGCGCGGGAGGGTTAGGGTGGGGTAATCCCTGACGGCGTAGCTCAATTTCTGAGTGTATTGGATGGATATAGATGTTCAGCAGTATTTCGCCAACAGCATCATTTATTGATGGTCAGATGTTACCGTTCAGGGACTCGATCCACCTTGTGATTTCAACCCAACTATCCCTTATGAAACGAACCCATTCCCTAGTTCTATTTCTGGCGCTCTGCTCTAATCTTGCCGTTGCGCCTGTTGTGTATGCCGCTACTGGGAGTATTCTCTCGCGTTCTCAAGCCTGGTCGTTGGGGCTGCTGGGGCTGGCGACGATCGCCATTTCGATCTACTTATTCTTTGTTATGTTCGTTCCGGAGAAGTTCTAATGAGCATTGTACGTGAAGCCAGTCGGGCCATTCGCTCAACCCTGGTGCTGTGGGTGGTGACCGCTTTGATGTATCCGCTGGTGATGGTGGCGGTGGGACAGATCACTTTTCCGTTTCAGGCCAATGGCAGTCTGTTGACCAATCCGCAGGGACAGGTGGTCGGCTCAGCCTTGATTGGACAGCCGTTTAGCAGCGATCGCTACTTCAACAGTCGCCCCAGCACTACCAACTACAGCACTGCCGATCCCAACCAGAATGAGGCGGGCGTTCTGGACACAGGCATATCCGGTGCCAGCAACCTGGCTCCTTCCAATCCCGATTTGTTAAAGCGCGTTGAAGAAACCGTAACCGCGTTGCAGCAGGCGGGCATTCAACCCACCGCTGACCAGGTTTACACCTCGGGTTCTAGTTTAGATCCCCACATTACGCCAGATGCCGCCCGAGCGCAGGTGGCCAGAGTGGCCAGAACCAGAGGCTTGCAGCCCAATCAACTGGACGCCTTGATCAACCAAAATACCGAGGGACGATTCCTGGAGATCTTTGGGGAACCGGGTGTCAATGTCCTGCGGCTCAACCTGGCTCTGGATGCTTTGTCGAATCCTTCATAATCCTGTTTATTTTTCGGCGATCGCCCCATCATGTACCCTTCCCCCAACCCTTCCTCCAATCTTTCCCCCAACCCTTCCCCGAATCCTTCCTCGAATCCTTCCTCTGCTCCTTCCCCAGGCCGTGTCGAGGGCCATTCTATCCGGCGTGGTAGACATAAAATCTTCATTGGCATGGCTCCTGGCGTCGGCAAAACTTACCGGATGCTGGAGGAAGGACATCGGCTGCGGCAGACCGGAGTGGATGTGGTGATTGGCCTCCTGGAAACCCACAATCGCCAGGAAACCGCTCAGCAGGCTCAAGGCTTAGAACTGGTGCCGCGTCAGCGCATCTCCTACGGTGGCACGGTTTTGAGCGAAATGGACAGTGCCGCGATTCTAGCGCGTCAGCCCCAGCTTGCGCTGATTGATGAACTGGCGCACACCAATGTGCCCGGTTCTGCGCGAGAAAAGCGCTATCAGGATGTGGAAGTGATTTTGGCTGCTGGAATCGATGTCTATTCAACGGTCAATATCCAACACCTGGAGAGCTTGAATGACCTGGTGGCGCGGATTACCGGGGTGGTGGTGCGGGAAAGAGTGCCCGATCGCCTCCTGGAAGAAGCCGATCAGGTGGTCGTGATTGATGTCACGCCGGAAACCCTGGAAGAACGACTGAGGGACGGGAAAATTTACGCCCTTGAGAAAGTCGATCAATCGCTGCAAAACTTCTTTCAGCGACGCAATCTGATTGCCCTGCGGGAACTGGCGCTGCGGGAGGTGGCCGATAACATTGAGGAAGATGCCCTGGAAGAAGCCGCCAACGGCACGCCGCTGGATGCGCCTTTCTGCAATATTCACGAACGGGTTTTAGTCTGTGTCTCGACTTATCCCAATGCCATCCAACTGATTCGCCGAGGATCGCGAATTGCTGGATATATGCACGCTCCGCTCTATTGTTTGTTTGTGGATGATCCCGATCGCTTTCTCTCCAAGACCGAAAGTTTACATCTGGAAACCTGTGAACGACTGTGCAAGGAGTTTGAAGGAGAATTTTTGCGGATGAGTGATTCGGATAAGGCGAGGGCGATCGCCACCATTGCCAGAACTTACCATGTGACGCAAATTGTCATTGGCGAAAGTCAGCATTCTCGCTGGCGGTTGATGCTGCGAGGATCACTGACGCATCGGTTGTTGCGATCGCTCAAGAATATCGATATTCATATTATTGCCACGGAGCGATGAATGAACGATGGGCAAACCTGGAGGAGGGAAATCCGTCACCGCTCCACCTGACCCATGACCGTGAAGGCTTGCAAAAACGCCTCTGCCAGCACCGGGTTCTTCAGCAACAGCGCAATATCGCCCACCCTAAACTGAAGCTTTTTCGAGGCATAAGCGGCACTCAGCGCTGAAAAACTCACCCCTCGTTTGATCCAGGCTTGCCAATGATCAGGACTGGCGCGCAGATCCCAATCCAAGACCTGGCTCTGATAAGTTTCCACGAGTATGACCTTGCCCTGTTTAACCCGGACTACGCCAGTCGGATGCTCCTCATGCTTAAACCCATAGCCAATCACCGAATCAAACTGAATCTCGCTCAAGGCTTGGGCTAAATAGGGGTCTTGGTTCCAGCGCTCTGCAAACGATTCCATCCATTCCACTGAAAAAAGTTCTGTCATGATGCTACTGCCTTGCCGCTACGCCCAGTTGACTAAACAGCATTGCCGGAATCGAGTAGGAGCCGCCCAGCCATTCTGCGGTGTCGCTAAAGTCCACAAGGTTCTGAAAGGCTTCAAAGATGCTGCCCGCGACCATCGTGTTTTTCACCCGTCCGACGATCTGCCCATTCTCCACCTTGTAGCCCAAATCCAGGTTGACTGAAAACTCGCCCGCAAGTTGATTGGACTGTCCGGCTCCCAGGACTTGATCGACGATGATGCCCTCTGAGATGCCTGCGATTAGATCGGCGGTGGAAGTCTGTCCGGGCTGGATGCAGAGATTCACCGTGTCGGGATAAGGCCGGGACAGCCCACTCCGAAAGCCGTTGCCCGTCGAGGCGCGCTCTGCCCGAGCCGCCCAGCGGCGATCCCAGTAGAAGCTTGCGACGGTGCCGTTTTCGATGAAGGCTTTGCGGCTGGTGGGGGTGCCTTCGTCGTCGAAGGTGCAGGCATTGATGCCCAAACTGGGATCTTCAAATAAGGTAAGTCGTGCATCGAACAGGGTTTCGCCCAGTTTATCGGCCAGGGGGGAGGATTTTTGCAGGACGGCTTGGCCGGAGAGAATGGTGCCAAACAGGCCGACGATCGCACTGGCGGCAGCACGAGGGGTGAAATAGACCGGGTAGGTACCGCTGCTGATGGTGGCGTTTTGTTCAGCCCAGCGATACTTCTGGAGCAGGGTGCTGAGGATGCGATCGGTGTCGGGAGCCTGGTTGCGCCAGACATCGTAGCTTTGGATGTTGAGAAAGTCTTCGCCGCGTACCAGGTTGCCGCCGATGCTGGCACTGGTGGTCTGGCTGGTTTGCTCAGCGTAGACCTCTTGACTGGTGACAATTTTGCTGGTGCTGGAGCGGACATGGAAGCCGACATCGACCAGAATATCGGGGTTGTAGTCATGGACTTGTTGAATGAGGCGATCGCCCGCTTGCACCAGGCTTTCGGTCGTGGGCGGCACATAGTCTGACCCTTTGCCATTTTCGCTGTGACGAAAATTCTGAGCAAACTCAAATTCTACGGGGCTGCCAATTTCAGCCGTTTGGACAGCGGCATCGACCAGGTCTTCCAGGCGAGTCAGGTCGGTGGAACTGGCAAAGCCCATGCGGCCATTGCACATGACGCGCAGAGCGACCCCCTGGAGGGCTTTGGTTTGCAGGGTTTTGAGGCGATTGTTTTCAAATTCGATGGGGGTGTCTTCGTTGGAGAGGAAGTACACTTCTGAGGCGTCGGAGCGCTGGGTGGCCAGTTTGAGAATCGTTTCGAGAATCGCGTCACTCACGGGGAAAAGATCCATAAGAAAGGGCTGTGACCTATCTTAACGTGGATGAGGAACCCTGGAGGCGGGAGGGCGATCGCAGTCTTCGGTTCTGGGTTGGTCGTTGGGTTTCTGGGGGATGGGGGGCTACTGTGTAGGCCCAAATCTCGATCGGTTTTGCTGCGGGGTGTTCGCCCCCTGAATCCCCCAATTTTGGGGGACTTTGAGTGCGATGAGGCTTCTGGGGTTGCTCTTTTGACCACTCCTGGAAGATTTCTGGGGGATGGCTGAATGGTGCGATGAACGCTCATGGTCGGGTGGGGGAGGCATCCGGCCTGCTTGGGATCAACAATGAAATCCCATAGACAGATTCAGCAACGTTACTCCTGGAAGGTTCGGCTCTCCCAAAGTTGGGGGCGGGGGCGGCGAAAACCCGACAGCGAAGCCAGTTAGACTGGTGCTTAAACGGTAGGGGATGGGGTGGAGTGGGTTT
>JALOOP010000322.1 GCA_025454315.1 Oculatellaceae cyanobacterium Prado106 | reverse complement strand
GCCATGGCTCGGGCATTGTCAATCACTTGGCCAGAGTAGGTCTTAAACTCGGGCTTGAGGGCTTCCCCGAAGGCCACCGCTTTGGCTGCAATCACATGCTCCAGCGGGCCACCCTGCGTTCCAGGGAAGACGGATTTATCCAGCTTCTTGCCTAGTTCTTCGTCCTTGGTGAGGATCAGGCCACCGCGAGGACCGCGTAGGGTTTTGTGGGTGGTGGTGGTGACGACATCGCAGTAGGGCAGGGGGTTGGGGTGATGTCCGGTGGCGACGAGTCCGGCGATATGGGCAATGTCGGCCAACAGGTAGGCTCCAACTTCATCGGCGATCGCCCGAAACTTGTCGAACTGAATCACCCGAGGATAGGCCGAATAGCCGCAGATCAACAGCTTGGGACGATGCTCCAGCGCCAGTTGCCGCACCTGCTCATAGTCCAACTGCTCAGTTTCCTGGCTCACCCCATAGTGACAGACCTTGAACCACTTCCCAGAGACATTCACCGGAGAACCATGGGTCAAGTGGCCACCGTGGGACAGATCCATGCCCATGATGGTGTCGCCCGGTTGCAGCAGGGTCAGGAAGACGGCAAAGTTGGCCTGGGCACCGGAGTGGGGCTGGACATTGGCATGGGCAGCACCAAACAACTGCTTGGCGCGATCGATCGCCAACTGCTCGGCCTGATCGACAAACTCACAGCCGCCGTAGTAGCGCTTGCTGGGCAGCCCCTCGGCGTACTTGTTGGTCAGCACCGAACCCTGAGCCGCCATGACGGCAGCAGAGGTGAAGTTTTCGCTGGCAATCAACTCCAGGTGGTCGCGCTGTCGCTGCAATTCTTGCTGAACCATTTGGGCGATCGCAGGGTCGGTGGCGGCTAAGATATCTAGATTAGTCTGACTCACAAACAAACTCCCAGAGAATCAAGGATGGTTAGGATTTGGGGTAATGGGGGCTAGCGCTCAACCATCATAGCGCTGGCGGGGTTTTTCCTCAATTTCCAATAGGTTGTATTACAGATCCTTTATATATTCTACCTGGGTCAACTTGAATCCATCCCGTTTGATCCCGAGAGACGAGCTAGGGAGTTTCGGAGTGAGAAGCGCTACAGGTAACGCGGGATACAATCGAGGCGCAGAAGCAGCGCCCATGTGGGGAACCAGAAATCTTGGGTCTGCGAGATCAGCGCCAGTGCGTTCAAACCATGATCCAGCCACGAAACTTGACTACAATGGCATTAACTTTTCAGTTTGTCTCAGGTTGATTGACAGACCCCCATCCTACTTGGAGGTGTTTCCATGAATCAAAGGCTAGTGGAATCTCTAGCACAAATTATCCTGTCGCTGTCGGATGAAGAACGACAATGGTTAGAACATAAAATTAAACAACCTTCTGTTCCTCAGCAAATGAAGGACTTACAACATCGGCTCAAACAATTTGAAGAAACCTACCAAATGACATCAGAAGATTTTCATCGACACTTCCAATCTGGTGAGCTTGGAGATGCGATCGATTTCTTCGAGTGGAACACGTACTACGAAATGTTGATTGCGGCTCAACGGTCATGAAATTGTTGTTTATTTGCGGCAAAAATCGGTTGCGGAGTCCGACTGCTGAGGCTGTGTTTTCAGAGTACGCAGGGCTAGAAGTCGATTCGGCGGGAGTCGATCGCGAAGCCGAAACCCCACTCAGCCCCGAAGCCATCCAATGGGCAGACCTCATCTTGGTCATGGAGAAATCCCATCGCAGCAAACTCTCCCGCAATTTTCAGCCCTGGCTCAAACAGAAACGAGTCATCTGTCTGGATATTCCCGATGAGTACGCATACCTGGAACCTGCTTTAGTCGAGTTGTTGAAGCGCAAGGTCTTGCCCTTGCTGGGAACCTTTCACTAATCCAGAATGAGTACAATAGACAAAAGATCCAACGCAGAAGGCCGTGCCATGTCCACCGAACTGCAAACCACTTCTAAAAGCCTCTATGAAACCGACTTTGTTCAATGGGTTGAAACAACCGTCGAACAGTTACGGACTCAAAACTATACCGAGGTTGATTGGGCGAACTTGATCGAAGAAATTTCAGACATGTCAAAACGAGAGCGGAAAAGCCTGAAAAGTAATCTGATCATCGTTTTGCTCCATCTCCTCAAGTGGCAATATCAACCCGAAGGCCGAGGCGGCAGTCGGCGAGGCAGCATTCGCGAACATCGGCGGCGCATCAATGATGATCTAAAGGATTCTCTGAGTCTGGTTCCCTACCTACAAGAGATCTGGACGGAATGTTATGAAAACGCCCGTCAACAAGCATCCGACGAAACCGAACTCTCGCTAGACCTATTCCCGATCTACTGTCCTTACACACAAGAACAAGCCTTAAGCGCTGAATATTTACCCGATTAGACGCTGAATCACTTCTTGGACACCCTCCTCGGAAAGTTGACTAAGGGCTTGTTAGAACATAGCTTCACAGTTGGATCGGGAATCAGATTTAATTCCTGTATTGGCTTCGCTCCCAGCCCGCCCGTAGATGAATCACGGGCTATTAGTCAAAGTCCATTGAAATGGACTGCGGAGGCTGGAAAGAACTCTAGACATATCTTTCAACCCATTTTAATGGGTTTTGCGATTAGCCCGCAATTCATTCGTGGGCGGGTCTGGAGCGTAGCCACTTCAGGTTCTTGAGGGATGAAACATGCCTCAGCAAAGCTTTTGGAATTCGCCAGCAGTATCATTTATTGGCAGGTGAGCCTGGAGCGAAGTCGTCTCTGGGTTTTGAAGCGAAGCTCTGGCCTAGATCTTCCATATTCAAAGTCACAAGTTAATGCTTAACAAGCCCTAAGAAGACTCACGAACCATCCCATGAACTGTCACATCCCCTTGCACAGTTCCTTTTGTGCTGATCAGGATGAAAGTACAGGGTTCCATCGATCGGCTAGAGGGAGCATTCAAGATGAGCAGGATGAAAAAGCAGGGGTATCTGGCAGCAGTTATTGGGGTTTTACTGTTGAGCGTCGCCTGTCAGCAGATCACAGGCAATGCGCCAGCTGAGACTTCCTACTGCGCGATTCAAAGCAACCAGACGATCGCCCCACAACCCGAAACACGACTGAACACCTGGAATCTCCAGGCAACGCAACTCAAGCAATTAACGGCGCGTTTACTCTGGGTTAAAGATGGCAAGGTGGAAACGGTGAATGAGACGGTGTACACCTGGGAGAATTGGTCAGATGACGAGATAATATCAGGGCAGATCACGCTGTTTCTACAGGACGGGACATCATTTGGGGTGAGCGATCGCCATCTCTCACTCCTCAACGTCACCCTCCCCGAAACCCCTGCCGCTGAAAGAGTCGAGAAAAAGACTCAAGAAGTCTTCTCAGGGCAACTAGAGTCACGATTCTCATTTAATGCGTCCACTAACCCTCTCCTGCCGCAGGGTTCCACGATTCTCTATGCCGAATTATTTGCGTCCCCTCAAGAGAGCATTGGTTCAGTGAGCTATGCGGCGGATTTGGAATCGGTGATTGCGATGTCTCAGGGCGATCGCACCGTCGTAGCAGTTAGTTTAGAATGTCAGCCTGGATAAAGCGGTGGATCAGGCACGATCGCATCCAAGCTCATGGGCGCGCAGTACTTCGTGGAGTGCAATCGTGGGGCGACTGGGGTTTATCTTCCTGGCAAGAGAACAATTTAGGGCAAAGCGGGGCAAGCTGAACGTGAACCGTTCCTGAATTTCCTGGACATGTCACTGCAACTTCCTTCTATTTCCCATGCCTGCGATCGTTCCCGCCTCGATCCTAACCCGGAATCTTCCCTAGTCATCATTGATACCTCGGTGCGTGACATGGAGTATTTCGTGGCGCAGGTCGAGGATCGATTCCAGGTTGTTTTTTTGACGGGCGATCGCGATGGCCTCGAACAAATTACGGAGATACTCGCCCAGCATCCTGATGTTGAGCAGGTTCACCTGATTACCCATGGATCACCGGGATGTTTGCGTCTGGGGAATTCCCAACTCGACCGGGAGCGCAGTCTGCAATCTCGCGCTTTGATCCAGCAATGGTTCCAGGGCAGTCGGTTGCAGGAAAATCGTTGTCCTGCTCTGCTGATCTATGCCTGTCAGGTGGCGGCTGGCGCAATCGGTGAGGCGTTTTTGGAAACCTTGCATGAGGTGACGGGGGTGGCGATCGCAGCGTCTCGTCAATTACTCGGCAATGCAGAAGGCGGGACGGGGGAATTGGATGGGGCGATCGGTTTTGTCCCGGTTTTGCCGCTCTTTTCTGCCGAATGTCTGAGACAGTACTCCGGTGTGTTAGAGCTACCATCCCTAAGCATTAACGATCTCCTCTTGGTGGAAGGAGACAGCGGTTCGACCAATGCAGTCTTTACGGTCACCCTTTCAGAGGTCAGTAGTCAGACCGTGACGGTGGATTATGATCTCTCCGAGCTGACCGCGACCGTGGAGCTTGACTATGTTCCCAGCAGCGGCACCCTCACGTTTAATCCAGGTGACCTCACCCAAACGATCCTCGTCCCCATTAATGGCGATCTGGTTGCGGAAAGCAACGAAACCTTTAGGGTCAGCCTCCTGAGTGCCACCAATGCTAACCTTGCAACGACTCAGGGCATCGGCACCCTTGTGGATGACGACTCTGCCTCACCGCAAATTTTTACCAACAATAGGGTGGTGACAGAGGGCAATAGCGGGAGCACCAGCGTCACTTTCACCGTCCTCTTAACTGAAGCCAGCAGCCTCCCCATCACCGTCAATTACACCACCAACAACTTCTCCGCCCTCAACACCGACAACGACTACACCCCCACCAGCGGCACCCTCACCTTTGCCCCCGACGAAACCGCCAAAACCGTCACCGTTTCCGTTAACGGTGACCCTAACTATGAGATCAACGAATCCTTCACCCTCGATTTCAGCAGCGCCACCAACGCCAGCATTGCCAACAGTCGAGCCTTTGGCACCATCAATAACGACGATCCCCTGCCCACCGTCTCCATTAGCCCCGCTACCCTCTCCGCCCTCGAAGGCAACAGCGGCACCACCGCCTACACCTTCACCGTCAGCCTGTCCCACAGCAGCAGCCAACCCGTCTTCGTCTTCTACAACACCCTCGACGGCACTGCCAGCCTCGCAGGCGGAGACTACCTCGACAATGACGGCACTCTGATTTTCAGTCCTGGCGGTTCCCTCACCCAAACGATTACCGTCCTCGTCAACGGCGACGACCAGGCCGAAGCCAATGAAACCCTCATCGTCGAACTCACCAGCGTTTATCAAGGCATCCTGTCCGCCACCAACAATCAAAGCATCGTCACCATCACCAACGATGACACGCCAGGGATCACCCTCACCCCCCTCAGCACCACCGCCCGAGAAGGCGGCATCACTGGCAGCTACGAACTGGTTTTAAACAGCCAACCCACTAGCCCCGTCACCATTACCTTGAACACGGGCAGTCAGATTGATGCGATCGCCCCCCTCACCTTCAATTCCACCAACTGGAACATCCCCCAAACCGTTGCCATCATCGCCACCGATGATCTTCTCCAGGAAAGTATCCATAGCGGCACCATCACCCACACCGTCACCAGCATTGACCCAGACTACAATAATTTTCTGATCAATCCCGTTAACGTCACCATTCTCGATAACGATACGCCCGGTGTCACCCTTACGCCTTCTGGCAGCAGCGTCGAAATTTCCGAAGACGGCATCGTGGATAGTTATGAAATCAATCTCGAAACCATTCCCAGCAGTTCCGTTGGCATCACCCTCACCGCTGACAGCCAGAGCCTTGTGAGTCTGGATGGTGTCAACTTTGCCCCCACCCAAACCGTCAACTTAGACGACCTCGATCCAGAAACCATCTTTGTCAAAGCCATTGACGATCGCATTGCCGAATCGCTCCACACCAGCGTCATCAGCCATGCGATCACCACGACGGCACCGGGTTATCCCGAGAGTTTGGCGATCGCCCCCCTCACCGCCCAAATCACCGACAACGACATCGGCGGCATTTCCATCATCCCCACGGGCGGCAGAACCGTCGTCTCCGAAGCCGGACTCACCGACACCTACCTGGCTCTGCTGACCAGCCAACCCACCCAAAACGTCATCCTCACCATCACCCCCGACCAAGAGCTAGTCACCTCGCCCCAATTCCTCACCTTCACCCCCACCAACTGGAACGTCGCCCAATCCATCACCGTCTCCGCTGTCGAGGATAGCGTCGTAGAAGATGCCATCCCCTTCCACTTCGGCCTCATCCGCCACTCCACCGCCACCAGCCCCGACCCGGCCTACCAGACCATCCCCGCCGTCTCCACCGCCGTCAGCATCGCCGACAACGATCGCAACACCTCCCCCGCCCTCAGCACCCCCATCTGCCCTCCCGGCAAAACCCTCAAAGGTAACCGCAACCGCAACCGTCTCAAAGGCACCTCCGGCGCAGACACTCTCAACGGCAAGGGCGACCATGACCAACTCCAAGGCTTCGACTGCGACGACACGCTGATCGGCGGCAAGGGCAACGATCGCATCCTCGGCGGTTCCGGCGACGATAGATTGATCGGCGGATTGGGGAGCGATCGCTTAATCGGCGGCACAGGCAGCGATCGGTTTGTCTTCCAATCGGTCAAAGAAGGGAGCGATCGCATCCCCGACTTCGACCTCACCGCCGATTTCCTGGATTTCCGCCCCCTCTTCCAAACACTCGCCCCTTCTGCCAACCCTCTCCAGGATTATCTGCGGCTGAGTCCGGTTGGAACAGGGACACTCGTCTCCATTCACATTCCCGGCAAACCTGCGGCAGGGTTGGCGAAGAAGACGGCGATCGTCACTTTGGATAACATTCGGCCTGAGCAAATCAACGCGACTCATTTTTGGATGGAATGAGGATAAAATCTGAATTAAGCTTCAGCAAATGGCCTATAACGAGCTAACCTACAGAATTTGAAGTCTTACGATGTCTCAGCCACAATCACCCCAAGCCACCTGGGATGAAATTAGTAGAATTGTGATTGCTTTCCCTTTGCTGGAGTGTGATAGATGCGCGATCGCAGTTCTCACCTGGCTCAATGCAAATGATATTCCTGGCATCATCCTAAGATTGAAAACAAAACGTCGCAGTGATTTGTATATCATCAGCAATCGAGTTCCCTCTGGTGAATCCATTACAGAGAATGGCACCCATTATGGAGTAGAAGTTTTTGGAAAAGTGCTTGATAATCTCTCTTGGGGAGGGATGTCTCGTGAGGATTGGTTAAAAGATTTCAACTGCCGCAGTGGGCAGTTTATCTTAGAAGAATTGGACTCGTTGTAGAATGACAAAATTGCTATGGGAGGCAACTCATGCTGGGACTCTTTGAGCTTTTGGAGCAAATTAAAGCCAATCCAGGTCTTTATCTGGGTAGACCTTCTGTGAGTGATTTGCTGATGTTTCTCAATGGCTACGAATTTGCTCGAAGTCAGTTGGGGATTGAACTCACCGAAGCCGAAGAACGGTTCTATGATCAATTTCAACCCTGGTTACAACAAAAGCTGGGCGTTACTAGCGTTACATCTTGGGCAAAATTGATCCTGCTCTCCTGTCATGATGAGAAATCGGGTTTTGAGCAGTTCTTTCAACGCCTGGAGCAGTTTGTTGCAGAAGCATCTTCTGAGGTGGCAGCCTGAAATTTGCCAAGGAAATGCCGTTCAGGACGACGAATCGGGGTTTCTAGCCGAGGTTGAGCAACTGAAGACATCCGGTGATCTGGCTTCAACAGGGTACTCCATCTCAGCGGCACGGTTGATGAAGGCAGTTTTGATGCGATCGGGGCGTTGTTCCAGGATAATCGAGCCAGATGCTGAGGTGAGTTGCTCAAAGGAGGCGAATTGCATCGGTTAGGACTTCATTGAGGTCTTAAGTGGGAAGGAGGGTGAGATACTTCAGGCGATCGGGTTGAATCAAGCTGAAATTTCAGCAATTGAAATCATTTGAATGTCCTTGACGCGATGCATCGGTTTGGTCGGTTTCTCGGTGGTGACAAAAGATTGGGCTTGAATCGACAATGCCGCAGCAATATGCAGCGCATCCATGCCAGCCAAACCATAGGTATGAGCAATGCGATCGCTCGTTTGCACAATTTGTTCTAAATCAGATGCCCAAAGGATCTCTGCACTGAAAAAGGCATTGTAGAAGTCTGCCTCATCTTGTTGTTGGTTGTAGACCGCTTTGGGGAGTGTTTCAAGTTTGACGAATGCGCTGGTGGCAAATTGACGAGTTTGATCATTGAGTATTTGAATGGCTCGTAAACTGACGGGTGTGACGCCTCGAAAGGCGTTAATCAATACCCCTAAGTCCAGTTAGGTGATTTCAAGGCTCACGGAAGCCACCCCGTCTTTCAGAGAGTTCTTGTTCAA
>JALOOP010000020.1 GCA_025454315.1 Oculatellaceae cyanobacterium Prado106 | reverse complement strand
GGCGAAGATCATCGCCGGAATTGCCGCGCTGGGTGCGATTCTCCTGGGTGCCGATAATTTTCGACTGCGGCAGGCGTTGAGTGTGGCACAGAATCCACCGGATCAACAGGGCGATCGCGTCGCCGCTATCCTCCAGCGTCCTAATAGTCGCCTAGTGGCTCTGAAGGGAGAAGCGAACCAAGCCGCAGGCACGCTCCTTTTCACGCCGGGACAATGGCAAGAGGTCGTGGTCTCCTTGGGCAACCTGCCGCCCCTGCCGCCCGAGCAGATCTATCGGATGTGGCTGACCCTAGCCAATGGCCAGACCATTGCCTGTGGCGAGTTCAATACCAATGCAGCCGGGTCTGTGTTCGTCAAGCTGAACCCGCCCGAGACACCGCCCAAGGGGGTGAAAGCGACGGGCATCTATGTGACGATCGATGGGGCGAATTCACCGCTGAATCCAGAGGGCGATCGCGTCATGTCCGGCTCGATCTAGTCTTGATAGATTAGTAGCCAGGAAACTGGTTTTGGATTTAAACCGCAGAGACGCAGAGACGCAGAGGAAGGCAAGTTCTTTCTAGTTGTCTTGGTTTGATGTCTAAGGGTTTACGATTCCGACCTATGTTTTATAAGAGAAAGCTTTCGGAAAGGGTGTACATAGTACAGCCTTTCCGAAAGCTTTCTTTGATCTCAGAGGTCAGCGAATTCAACCTTGTTCAATCACAGGGTAGCCTCGGATACGATCGCCTCTCCACCTCCCTTCTACTCCCCAATCCCCACTCCCTATTCCCTATTCCCTATTCCCTACTCCCCGCTCCCTATTCCCTATTCCCTATTCCCTATTCCCTATTCCCTACTCCCCACTCCCCACTCCCCACTCCCTTAAAGATCCCGCCTAATTGCCGAAAAGGAAATAAAGGTTCGATAAAGTTCAGGGGAATTACTGAAATTTTTCTCGGATGCCACCCTTTGACCGCTGCATATGTATTCACACTGGGAGCATCGCCACAGCCTTTATTCTTCAAAGATAAAACTCGAACGATAAAACTCGAACGATAAAACTCGCTGACGGTTAGAGCTTATGCCTTTTTCATCCACTCATGGTGTATCCAAGCGTACTGTACGCGCATTGTTTGGACTCACACTGTTCACCCTGGCCTCTTCGGGAGTTCCGGCGATCGCTCTTTCTCAGGAGCTTGCTCAGGCTTCCAGAGACTCTACTCCACGGCCTAATCCGGGCGTAAGTCCAGGGATTAGTCCGGTTACACCCGCAAGTCCGGCTGCACCGATTTCCCAAGGCGATCCCTATACCTTGGGGGCGGGCGATCGCGTCCGAGTCGATATTTTCCGTGCGCCGCAGTATGGGGGAGAAGTCCAGGTGCTGTCTGACGGGACGCTGAATCTGCCTTTGGCGGGTACCGTTTCGGTGAATGGCATGACCATCGAACAGGCGACAGCGGCAGTCTCGTCTGCCTACAGCCCATTTCTGCGTCGCCCCATCATTACCCTCAGCCTGCTGGCGCGTCGTCCAGTGGAGATTGGCATTGCCGGAGAGGTGAGCCGTCCGGGGTCCTATGCGGTGAATGTGGAAGGCGGTGAATTCCCCACGGTGAATCAATTGCTGCAAACGGCGGGTGGCACCTTGCAAAGCGCTGATGTCCGGCGGGTGCAGATTCGTCGCCCGCAGCGAAATGGCGCTGAACAGGTGATCAATGTCGATTTAATGCAGCTTCTCCAGACAGGCGATCTGCGCTATGACATTGCCCTCAAGGACGGCGATACGGTCTTTGTGCCACCCGCCGAAACCCTCGACATCGCCGATGCCAATCTTCTAGGAAATGCTAGTTTTGCCGCTGAAAATGAGCGTCCTATTAACATTACGGTGGCAGGTGAGGTGTTTCGTCCTGGGCCGCATACGGTCGCCGGAACGGCTCGCACAGGTGAGGCTGGAGTACCCGGAGGCAGCGGCGGTGGGGGCGTCCCGACCGTAACCCGAGCGATTCAGGTGGCGGGTGGGATCAAACCTTTGGCCAATATTCGAGAAGTGGAACTGCGCCGACCGACGCGATCGGGCACCGTCATCACCCAAACCATCAATCTTTGGGAACTGCTGCAAACTGGGGATGCCAACCAAGATCCCCGCTTGCAGGAAGGCGACACGATCGTGGTGTCGCGGGTGACGGAACAGGATGCCGCAGAAGCCGCAGCCTTAGCCAGCGCCAGTTTCTCGCCTGATTCGATCCGCGTCAATGTGGTGGGGGAAGTGGTGCGTCCGGGACAGGTGGAGCTGACGCCCAACTCGCCCTTGAATCAGGCGATTTTTCAAGCGGGTGGCTTTAACAATCGGGCTAGACGCACGGTGACGCTGGTGCGGCTCAACGATGACGGCACAGTGGCGCGCAATGAAATTGCTTTTGATCCAGAACAGAGCATTAGCAATGAAAACAATCCGGCTCTGCGAAATAACGATGTGGTGATCGTTGGACGCACCGGGTTAGCCAGTACTGCCGACACGCTGGGACAGGTTCTAGCACCTCTGGGTGGGATTTTCTCAATCTTCCAGTTTCCGTTCAATTTCCTGAGAATTTTTGATTAAGAGGACATTTGATTAAATTGCGGTTTTATTCAGCTTTCTCCTTCCCTGCTCCTTCCCTGCTCCTTCCCTGACCTCGATCGCATAGGGTTTTTAGATGAAAACGACGACACCATATTTTCAACCAGGCCCACTCAACAGCGGCATGAACAGCGGTTCTGTTCCGCCTCGGGAGGTCGATGAGGGAGGATTAGATCTCGGGCAGGTCTTGGGGGCGCTGCGACGGCGTGCTTGGGTTGTCATTGGCATGACGGCGGTCGTGACGATGGCGGCTGGGTTTAAGGGATCGATGGATACCCCCACCTATTCGGCGCAGTTTGAACTGTTGGTGCAGCCAAACACTGCTGAAACTGAGGTGATTTCTTCGATTCCCGAGGCATTGTCAGGTCGGCAGGCGAGGCTGCAAGCGGTGAGTCCCGATTTGATCAAGATCTTGTCCAGCCCCAAGGTGATGCTGCCTGTGGTGCAGCGGTTTAAGACCCAGTATCCTGAAGTGTGCGATCGCTTCCCCACTCCCAGCCTCGGTGATTCTCCCTTGGGCGAAGATCCCAACGATAGCTGCTATAAATCGATCGTCAGTCCCCTCCAGGTCGATGTGGTGGGTAAGGATTCCAATATCATTCGCGTCGGCTATGACGGCTTACAGCCCCAGCAGGTCAAATCCTTTCTCGATCTCACCTCGAAGGCATACCTGACCTACAGTCGGGAGTCGCGGCAGATTGATATTCGCAAAGGCATCGAGTTTGTAGAAAATAAATTGCCTGATCTAGAACGGGAAGTGCAGAATCTACAAAATGATTTGGTGGCACTCCGACAGCGCTATGACCTGATTGACCCAGAGTCCAAAGGATCACAACTGTCGAGCCAGGTGAACGCCTTTACCCAACAGCACCTAGAAACCCAGGTCAATCTGGATCAAACCGCAGCCCTTTCCAACGACCTGGCCGGACAACTCGCCCAACAGCCTGCTGAAACTGCTGCATCTTCTGCCTTGAGCCAAAATCCTCGCTATCAGTCTCTGCTCGGTCGGCTCCAGGATGTAGATAGCAAAATTGCTGAAGCGTCCACTATTTTTACCCCGATTACTCCCGATTTGCAGGTGCTGCAGGAAGAACGCAGCAATATTGTGGCGATGCTGGAACGAGAAGCCCAACAGGCACAGCGAGAAGTCTCCGGACAACTGCGAGAACTGTCGGTGCGCGATCGCTCCCTCCAAAACACCCTAGGCAACCTGCGCGCCGATATCGATCAACTCTCCAGCGTGTCCCGACAGTACACCGACATTCAGCGCGAACTCCAGGTTGCCACCGATGCCCTCAACCAGTTTCTCGCCAAGCGTCAGGCTCTAGAAATTGACATTGCCCAACGGGAAACGCCCTGGGAACTGATTACTCCCACCACCAACCCGCAGCCTTTTGCCAGCAGCATGATGCGAAATCTGGCTCTGGGTGGTATTTTGGGCTTCCTGCTGGGAATCGGTGCCGCCCTGCTGATGAATCGCCTCGCCGATGTAATTTATACGCCTGATGAACTTAAGCGTCTGGTCAAATTGCCGCTCCTTGGGGTGATCCCACGTCATGCGGCTTTGGTGAATGCCACTTCGGTCGTGGATACGGCTCCCGCTTTGCAGTCTAGGGGTGGCCAGGGACGCGACGCCAGCAAAATTCAAAGACCCTACTACGAAGCCGATCCCTTTGCCGAATCGTTTCGATCGCTCTATGCCAATGTGCGACTGCTCAATACGGATATTCCGATCCGATCGCTGGTGGTCAGTTCCACCATGCCCTCCGAAGGTAAATCGACGGTTTCGGCCTATCTAGCTCAAGCAGCAGCGGCTATGGGACAACGGGTTTTGCTGGTGGATACGGACTTGCGCTGTCCGCGTGTGCATGAGTACATGGGCGTTCCCAATAAGGGTGGGTTGATTGACGTGTTAGCGGGAGATCTGGATCTCAAAGGGGCGTTGCAGCGATCGCTCATTGAACCCAATTTGTACATTTTGACCGCAGGCGCAATTCCCCCCGATCCAACCCGGCTCCTCTCCTCGCAGCGAATGCATCACCTGATGATGCAAGTTCACAACAATTTTGACCTGGTAATCTACGATGCCCCGCCCCTCCTAGGTTTCGCCGATGCCTTCCTGATGGCCGATCACACCAATGGCGTGGTGTTGGTGTCACAACTGGGACGGTTGAAGCGATCGCTCCTGGAACAAGCGCTAGAACAGGTCAGAGTCTCCAGTATTCCGATTCTGGGCGTTGTGTTGCAGAAGGCGACGCAGCGATAGGCGAAAGGGGAAAGGGGAAAGGGGAAAGGCGAAAGGCGAAAGGGGAAAGGGGAAAGGCGGGTTATCTGTTCACCTGTTCACTCGTCCCCTCGTCCACTCATCCACTCATCCACTCGTCCCCTCGCCCCCTCGTCCACTCATCCCCTCGTTCACTCATTGACTCGTTCACAAGAACGAGCCATGTGTCTAGTTCTGGACTAGATGCGTGACTGGATTTTTCAGGGTGACGATCGCTATCACTGCAACTATTGAGATATGGAGGTATAAAAATGATGAAAAAACTTGATATTTACTTGGTGAATTCACTTAAGTATTTCATAAAGAAAATCCGACACTGAGTATCAGGGCTTGCATCCTTTGTCGTTATATGTCAGTGTATACTCTAGCAACTTTTGCTTCTACCTTAGATTATTCTCAGTGGATTGTTCTTCGTGGATTATTCTTAGTGGATTGTTCTCAATGGATTATTCTCGGTCTGTTGCCGCAGTTCTTTTGAATGTACAGATCGAGAAATATTGAGATTTTTGTGGCTCTCAGAGAAGATGGTTAAATTGGGATGAGTTGTAGAGTCTGTACTGGTTTCAGTAATTTGATCTCAGATCTCTCAAGGGAATATTGCATCTTGCCACTGTTCATTCAGATTAGTTTTGTCTAGGTTGGTTTTGTCTGGGTTGGTTTTGTCTGGGTTAGTTTTGTTTAAGTTGTTTCGCTCTAGGTGCGTTCTATCGGGCTGCGTTCTATCTCACTTTTTTTCCTGCATCTCCCTTCATTTCGCCTTCCTCGATCGAGTCTGCATCTATCTTCCTCTTTGACTCGATGTTCTCCTCCTCTTCTGGTTTACCGTTTCATTCTCCGTCTATCGCAAAGAGGATGTGAAGTAACCAGGAGTTGTGTCTAAATCGAAAGCATACCTCGCAAATTGCATCGTTTGCGATCGCCGCATCTACCGCTACAAGTTCTAGATTTCAGTTCCTCAATGACAGTCAGTGTTCTGCAAAGCAATCCTTTAAATCATTGATTGTAGAGAAGCTCCTACAACCTCATGTAGGGTTTAGCGCTCATCCTAACGGGGTTTGCTAGAACCCTGGAGCTTTCCCGTGATGTAGCCATTTGCCTCAATTGAAACTCATTTCAGATATCCCCTTGCCCTAGATATCGCCCTGTATGTGTTGGAGTCATCAGGTTCAATTCCCTACAAGCCTTGTGTTGTATCTTGGGACGATTTTTTACCCGATGGTACGACGCTATTCCTGTTGATGAGCATTACAAGCGTTAAAGGAGCATCATGACTCTAGAATTATCGCCCCCAAAACAGAGCGTGATTGGATTTCCTGTGACAGCGCTGCCCTTCAATACACAGATTCATGTGATATTAAACTGGGCAGATCGACGAATCAGCAAAATGGTATGCATTGCCAATGTCCACATGCTGATGGAAGCCCATTCCAATCCCCAATTTGCAGCCGTGCTAGACCATGCCGATTTAGTGACACCGGACGGGATGCCCCTCGTTTGGTTAATGAATCTCCTCGGAGTTCGTCGTCAAGACCGGGTGGCTGGCATGGATGTGCTACTGGCGCTCTGTCGTCAAATCTCGCAGCAGCACACCGATCCTATTCGGGTTTTCTTCCTGGGATCAGAACGCGCCATTCTCGATCGCATTCGCAGCCGCTTGGCGCAGGAGTTCCCAAATTTGGCGATCGCCGGTATGGAACCGCTTCCCTTTCGCCCCCTCAGCCCCGAGGAGGATGCGCTGCTGATTCAAAGAATCAATGACAGTGGTGCTGGCCTGGTGTTTGTCTCTTTGGGATGCCCCAAACAAGAAATCTGGATGAGCCAGCACAAAGATAAAATCCAGGCCGTCATGCTGGGTCTAGGCGGCGTCTTCCCGGTCTATGCTGGCATCCAGAAATGGGCACCTGCCTGGATTCGTCACATGGGTCTGGAGTGGTTTTACCGCCTTCTCCAGGAACCTCGAAGACTCTGGAAGCGCTATCTCACCACGATTCCACCCTTTGTCTACCTGGCGCTCAAGCAATTGCTAAAGCAGCTATGGATAGAGCATTTCCACAAGGGCATGGATCAGCAGGAACGGGAATTGGTGGCGATCGCCCAAAAACAACCCTCAGCCACCCCCCACCAACACTAGAATCTCAATTACACTCCAAACATTGCCATCTTCAATGGCGCGAGAATAGAAGCCTAACCCACTTCAATTCTCTTGCCATTCAAGGTGGCAATATGATGAAGGAATGGCAAGAATCACAAATAATCCTGAACATCTCTGATGCAACGCGGAAGAAGTAAAAATGGCGAAGGGGAAAGGGCGAAAGGCGAAAGGGGATACGCTGAAATGCTTCCAAAAGCGTCTCAGAAAATTTCTTCCTTTCCCCCCGAACCAATCTCCCAGAAGATTCCAAGGCTCCCTTTCCCCTTTCCCCTTTTCCCTTTCCCCCCTCTCCTATGCAAACATCAAACGAACTGATCATCGAAGCGGGTCGCGCCGAGGCTCAATACTGGCGGGATCTTTGGAAGTATCGAGAACTCTTTTACTTTCTGGCTTGGCGCGATATTTTGGTGCGCTATAAGCAGACGGTGATTGGGCTGGCTTGGGCGTTGATTCGGCCTTTCTTGACGATGGTGGTTTTTTCGGTGGTGTTTGGTAATTTGGCGAAACTGCCTGCTCCGGTGAATGTGCCTTATCCGATTCTGGTTTTTGCGGGGCTATTGCCCTGGCAGTTTTTTTCGGGGGCGCTCTCGGAGTGTAGCAATAGCCTGATCAGCAATGCCAATCTGCTGTCGAAGGTGTACTTTCCCCGGTTGATTGTGCCGACCAGTGCGGTGATTGTCAGCTTTGTGGATTTTTTGATCTCTGGCATCATTTTGCTGGGGTTAATGGCGGTGTATGATTTTGTACCGGATTGGCGAATTTTGACTTTGCCGGTGTTTGTGGCGATCGCCTTCGCAGCTTCCATGGGTATGGGTCTGTGGCTAGCCGCGCTCAATGTCCAATACCGTGACTTTCGCTACATTGTGCCGTTTCTGGTGCAGTTTGGGCTGTATATCTCTCCCGTCGGCTTCAGTACCAGTGTGGTGCCGCAGCAGTGGCAATTGCTTTATTCATTGAATCCAATGGTGGGTGTGATTGATGGTTTTCGCTGGGCGATTCTGCGCGGTCAGGCGGAGATTTATTTGCCGGGGTTTCTGCTGTCGATCGCCCTCGTGTTCCTGATGTTAGCCAGCGGCATCTGGTACTTCCGCAAGGTCGAACGCACCTTCGCGGATGTGATTTAAGACCTATTCTTGGTAATAGATGTGTTAAATGTGACAGTAAACCATCAAGAATGCGTAAATGCTCCGTGCTTTTCCTGATCTGTTCGGCAAAGTCCCGTAGAACTTGAAGAGTAGAAAGGATAACGATTTCACTTAAACCTGTACCCCTAGATGGCCAACGTTTTCTTAAAGTGAAAACCCCGTAATCCAAATTCCAACCCGTGATGAGGTGCCATGTCTACCCCGATTATTCGTGTTGAAAATCTCAGTAAGAAATACACCGTCAATCATCAGCAAGAGGGCTATACCACCTTTCGCGAAACTTTGACTAATGGCGTGCGATCGCTCTCCCAAACCCTTTTCCGCCGCAAACCGCTGCACCCCACGGGTTCCAACCATGAGGATTTTTGGGCACTCAAGGACGTGAACTTTGAGATTCAACGGGGCGATCGCGTCGGCATCATCGGGCGCAATGGGGCAGGCAAATCCACGCTGCTCAAGATTCTCAGTCGAATTACAGAACCCACAACCGGGGCAATTCGGATTGGCGGACGGGTGGCCAGTTTACTCGAAGTGGGGACGGGCTTTCATCCAGAACTCACCGGGCGCGAGAATATCTTTTTGAATGGCGCAATTCTGGGGATGAGCAAGGAAGAGATCAAACGAAAGTTTGACGAAATTGTAGATTTTGCTGAAATTGAAAAGTTTTTAGATACGCCCGTCAAGCGCTATTCTTCCGGGATGTATGTCCGGTTAGCCTTCTCAGTGGCTGCCCATTTGGAACCCGAAATTTTGATTATTGATGAAGTGCTGGCAGTTGGAGATAGCGCTTTTCAAAAAAAATGCTTGGGCAAAATGGAAAACGTCGCGAACCGGGGACGTACTGTTCTATTCGTAAGTCATAGCATGGAAACGGTGACTAGACTCTGCAACACCGCTATTTTACTCAATCATGGAGCGGTGCAAGCCGCTGGTATGACGGATCAGGTGATTAGCGTTTACCTTAAATCTGATTTGGGAACGACTGCTCACCGACGATGGAATTCTCTCAGTCGCGCTCCTGGCAATGATATGGTGCGACTGCTGGAGGTAAAGGCTCATGATGAGAATGGCAGCATTCAAGATAGCTTTGAGATTACTAAACCCATTGCCATTACCATGACTTACCAAGTTCTACAGGAAGGTCAGGTTTTTACGCATTCTATTAATCTCTTCAATGAGAATGGCGTTCATATCCTGAGTTCTCACGATCTTTTCTCAGACTTAAAGGATCAGCCACGTTGTCCGGGAATTTATTCCTCGACGATGTGGATACCCAGAAACTTTTTGGCAGAAGGCAACATTATTGCAAGCGTTGCGCTCATGAGAGTTGATCCCTTTTTCGTGCATTTGCATGAGTTGGATGCAGTTGCCTTTAATGTGTCCGATCCTATGGATGGAACTTCAGCGAGAGGGCACTGCACTATGCCAATTCCAGGAATTGTTAGGCCGATTTTTAAATGGAATTCGGCGAGATTGTCTTAAGGTGGGGAGGAAAATAGGCTGGAAAAAATAAACCACAGAGACGCAGAGACGCAGAGACGCAGAGATATGGAGGGATTGATATTGTAACTTAATGGAAGAATATTAGGTTATTTGATTCTCAATTCTAGGGCTTCTAAATTAGTTAGGAATTCTACTGTATAAGAAATTTATGTTGAAGCAAATCGTGAACCCTCGCCCCTCCCATTATCCTGTCAGTAGTCATCGGCAATCTCGTAGGGAAAAACTAGGATATTTTCGTCAGAGTCTCTACGGTCATTTATTTCAGAATTACTATCCCAAAGATGAGTGGGGAGTCTGCTGCAACTGTGGAAAATTTACTCGATTTAGTTTTCATCCGATGATTACAGTGAATTCTAAGATCGCTCAGTCCTGCGGGTGGGATGAGCATTATGTCGAAGAGATTAATCTGACCAATACTCTTAACTGTCAATATTGCTATTCCAAATTTCGAGTGCGATGTGCGATCGCCTCGCTTCTACAAGTCGGTTGGCAGGGAAAATTCCGTTCGATCGCCGATTTAGTCCATTCTCTCAAATCAGGCCAGAACGATAACTGGCTTGTATTAGAAACCGCCAGTACAGGGGGTATCTTTTCAGACTATGACGATCTGAAGCAGGTGATTAAATCTGAATATTATGATGACATCCCTAGAGGCAGCGAATGTAATGGAATTCGATCGGAGGATTTAACCCATCTAACCTTCGATGAAAACACTTTGGATACGGTCATTTCTCTAGATGTGTTTGAACATATTGCTGATCCCTGGAAAGCATTTTTAGAGGTTGTTCGAGTCCTCAAACCAGGAGGTCTGGGCATCATCACTGTTCCTATTGATCGGAGAACCCAAAAGACGCTGACTTTAGCAACGCTGGAGCATGGCAAAATTAAGCATTTCAGAGAATCTCCCGCCTATCATGTTGATCCACTCCGAGAAGAAGGGGCGTTAGTGTTTACAGAGTTTGGTACGGATATTGTGGATAGGTTACGAGCCATTGGCTGTCATGCTTCATTGAAGTGCTATTCTACCAAGCGATCGCAAGCCCATCAGTTTGTCATTTTGTTGCACAAGCCACCCCTGAGCGGGAAGGAATAATCTGATGCCACCCCTTATAAGTATTTGCATTCCCACCTACAACGGCGAGGACTACTTAAGGGAGTGTCTCGACAGTGTTCTCCCCCAGACATTTGCTGACTTTGAAGTGTTGATTGTCGATGATCGTTCGACAGATCACACCCTTCAAATTGCTCAGTCCTACGCTCAACAGGATTCAAGAATCAAGGTGGTGCAGAATTCTCAGAACCTGGGACTCGTAGGCAATTGGAATCGTTGTGCAGAACTGGCACAAGGTGAATGGATCAAGTATGTGTTTCAGGATGATTTAATTGCGCCGCGTTGCCTGGAAAAGATGTTGGCAGAAGTTCAGGAAAACACAACTCTAGTGTGTTGCCGTCGCGACTTCATTTTTAGCCCCAACACCGCTGAGAAGATTAAGCGCTTTTACCAAAATATTATTTCTTTGCATGATAGATTTCCGAATGGAGCGAATCTCTCCGTTGAGGATTTTGGTCAGGTGATTCTGAGTGATATTGGGCATAACTTTGTCGGTGAACCGACGACTATTCTGGTTCGTCGGGAGGCATTTTATCGCTTTGGTGGTTTCAACCCGCATCTGATTCAGATTTGCGATCTAGAATTTTGCTGTCGTATTGCAGTGCATACGGGCATCACCTATGTACCAGAGACGCTAGCGACTTTTCGGCTCCATCAGAAGTCAACCAGTTCCAAAAATCATGATGAACGACAATATCGAGTGGAAGTGATTGATCCGCTCCTGTTGCTGCACGATTTTGTGTTTCATCCCCTCTATGCGCCGCTCCGGGCGATCGCCACCCAACACTCCCCATCCAACCCCCTCGCCGCAACATTAGCGCAACGGGCCTACCGGGCAAAACGGCGTGCCCAGGAGCAACCCAACTGTCTCCCGATTTGGACAGAAACTGTAGAACTTTATCCCATCCTGCCCCATCTCGCCAAATTTAATCTGATGCGCGATCTGTCAGACTATGGCCGACAAACGACTCGCACGCTCAAACACAAAGTTAAAACGGTTCTCTTTCCCCAGCCTGCTGTTCAAGCCTTTGAGAAATAAAGACCATGTTTCAGCGTAGCCCTGCCAGGCCGATTCAGTATCCCCCCATTGTGCCGATCGCCGATGCTGGCGATCGCCCCGTTTGGTCTGTGATGATTACAGCCTACCATCGCACCACCTATCTTGAGCAGGCCATTTTGAGTGTGCTGAATCAGGGCTTCAGCGAAAAAGCGATGCAAATTGAAGTGGTGGATGACTGTTCTGCCACAGATGATATTGCAGCGTTGGTGCAACGGGTAGGAAAGGGACGAGTCAGTTATTACCGCCAGCCCGTCAACCGAGGCATCTTTGCTAACTGGAATACCTGCATTGAGCGATCGCGCGGACGCTGGGTGCATATTCTCAGCGACGATGATGAAGTGCTACCCGGATTTTATACGGCTTATCAACGGGAAATGGAACAACAGGGATGTGATGTGGCGATCGCTCCTTCACTTTACATCAACGAGCATGGACAGACCATCGGCAGAACCGAACGACTCCAACCTGAAAGCGGTATTTTGAACAATGCCCTGTGGCTGCTGGCCAGTCAAAATCCGATTCGCACCCCCGGCATTGTGGTCGCTCGTCAGGTTTACGAACAGATTGGCGGATTTACCACCGATCTGGTCTTTACCCCGGACTGGGAAATGTGGGCCAGAATTGCGGCGCATGTGCCCATTGCCTATCTGAATCAGCCTTACAGCCATTTCCGGATGCACACTTCCTCTGAAACCAGTCGGTTAGTCTTAACGGCAACTTCCATCACCGACAGCTTAGCCGCTGCCCAAGTGATTCAAAACCACTTTCAGGAAGCCGCCGATCGCCGAAAACAGCAGCAGGCAGTTCACCGTTGGCTGAGTCAGGAGAGCGTGCGGGTGAGCCGTCAGTTTGCCCATACTCGACATTATCAGGCAGCTCTGCGACATGCGCTCTGGGTTCTGAAGCTTACTCCTAACTGGGCAGCGCTGCGAAACTTGATCAAAGTACTGCTCAAAATTGGCAAAACAGAACTCGATCATGTTCTGACTTCACCCACAGGAGCAATCCGATGAATGTGCTTCACATTAACCAGTTTGATGCAGTGGGAGGAGCCGCGATCGCCGCCTACCGTCTCCACCAGGGACTACTCCGCCAATCCGTCAATTCCCGGCTGCTCGTCGGTCAAGCCAAACTCGACAGTCCATGGGTGAATGAGATTCCTAAACGGGCGTGGCTAGACAAACAAATCGAACGGGTCACTTATCGTTTGGGATTGCAGTCGATCCATATCACTACAACCGGATCAATTACCCAACATCCTTTTTATCAAGCAGCCGATATTCTCAATTTTCATAATTTACACACGGGGTATTTCAACTATTTAGCCATTGGTCAATTAACCCAGAATAAACCTGCGGTGTTAACGCTGCATGATATGTGGAGTTTTACGGGACACTGTAGCTATAGCAATGGGTGCGATCGCTGGACAACCGGGTGTGGTCAATGTCCCCATCTCGACACCCATCCCCAGGTCAGACGCGACAATACTCATCTAGAATGGCGATTAAAAGACTGGGTTTACAGCCGTTCCAGCCTGACCATTGTTGCCCCTAGTCAGTGGTTAGCAGAACAAGCTAAACGCAGTATTCTGCAACGTTTTCCGATTTATCAGATTCCCAATGGCCTAGATACTAAGGTTTACCAGCCGCTGGATTCTGCCCAATGCCGTGCTGTTTTGGGGATTCCGGCCTCTAAACGAGTGTTGTTATTTAGTGCAGAAAGCCTAAAAGAAAAACGCAAGGGCGGTGACTTGCTGCAAGCTGCCTTACAAAAGCTCCCCGATGCGCTGAAGTCAGAGATTTTGCTGCTGACTCTGGGGGAGGGAGGAGAAGCGATCGCCCAACACCTCGACCTGGAGATCTTGAGCTTGGGGTATGTGAGTTGCGATCGCCTCAAAGCCCTGATTTACTCCGCCGCCGATCTGTTTGTTTTGCCGACTAGAGCGGACAATTTGCCGTTGGTGCTGCAAGAAAGTATGGCTTGTGGAACGCCGATGGTGTCGTTTAAGGTGGGCGGTGTGCCGGATTTGGTACGGCCAGGGGTGACCGGATATTTGGCCACTGCGGAGGACACCGAGGATCTTTGCCAAGGTATTGTTCAACTTTTGGAGGATAGAACGCTTCGTCAGCAGATGCAGCAGAATTGTCGGGAGATTGCGATCGCAGAATACTCCTTAGATCATCAGGCCAAACAGTACCAGCAACTCTATCAGAGCATTTTGAAGTCCGGTCATTTCCGGGTTTCGGTGCGCCAAGAGCAGGTCGTCAGTCGGTCGTAACGGCTCAGAACAGGCTTAGGAGTCAGGCTTAGGATTTGCAATAGTGTTCCTGATTCAGTTGTTTTCCAGTGAAAAGGTTAAAGGAATGGTTTGTATAGGGATTGCCCGTCGATCAAATAAAGGTAAACTGCTGTGATGAAGCCTGTGATCAGTGTTATTACCCCGGTCTTTAACGGGGAACAGTTTATCCAATCCTGCATTCAGGTTGTCCTTGACCAGCATTGTCCAGCGGTCGAACATCTCATCATCGACGGCGGATCGAACGATCGCACCCTCCCCATCATTCAACAATACGCCGCCCAATATCCCCACATCCGCTGGATCTCTCAACCCGATCGCGGCCAATCGGACGCCATGAACAAAGGTATTGCTCTGGCACAAGGCGATATTATTGCCCTGCTGAACGTGGATGACTACTACGAACCCAACGTGCTAAACCAGGTGCTTCAGCAGTTTCAAACTTTGTCGGAACCTGCTTTACTCGTCGGTAACTGCCAGATTTGGAACGAGCATGGGCAACGGATTGGCCTCAATCGACCTGAGCATTTGAAACTCACCGATCTCCTCCTGGGGCAAAATATTCATCCCTTTCCTCTAAATCCTTCTGCCTATTTCTATCATCGATCGCTGCATCAAACCATTGGCTTGTACGATGTCAATGACCATTATTCAATGGATGTTGATTTTTTGTTTCGCGCCGTTCAGGCTGCCCATGTGCGCTATGTTGATCAAGTCTGGGGCAACTATCGCTTAATGCCAGGAACCAAGACTTTTACGGATTGTCATCAGGGACTCAATGCCACGCGCTTAGAGCAACTGATGAACAAATATCGGCGACAATTGCCGTGGGGGGTGCGATCGCGATTTGAGGTGAAATATTTTTTCGTTAAAACCGGAGAGCGAATCCAATACTTTGCTCAACATCAAGACGAAATCTGGCCGAAACTTCGAGCCAGGGTGCAACAGTGGATTTCTAAAATGGCTATCTCCAACGATCTGTAGTGTTTAGATCGGTTAGACCATTTTGGGGTGTAGATTTTGGGTTGTAGATTTTTGATTTTGAATGATGGGGCTTTTACCAACAGAGTGCGTTCGGAATCATCTGCCTATAGATTAATCAAAAGCCCCTTAGCGTAGCAGGATCAACTCTATGGTGAATTTAGTGGAGGTTGAACAGACCGTTTCAACGACGAACCCTCTCGTCAGCATCATTATCAACAACTTCAACTATGCGACCTTTTTAACTGCCGCCATTGACAGTGCCCTCCAGCAAACCTATCCCCATCTGGAGGTGATTGTGGTCGATGATGGCTCGACCGATCGCTCTCCCGAAATTATTGCCAGTTACGGTCAACGAGTGATTCCATTAATCAAGACCAATGGAGGACAGGCGTCTTGTTTTAATGCGGGGTTTGCGATCGCCCAAGGAGAAATCATTTTCTTCCTCGACAGTGACGATCGCCTCCTCCCCGATATTGTGGCGGAGGTCGTTTCTACTTTTCAATCTCAAGACGAGGCGGTGAAGGTTCAGTACTATCTTCAAGTCGTGGATGCCAAAGACCAACCGCAGCCGGAGTTCCATCCTCCCCTGGATTATTCATTTCCTGAAGATCTGCCGACCCATATTCTCAACTTCTACAACTACACTTGGCCGCCGACGAGTGGCAATGCCTTTCGAGCAGCCGCCTTGCGATCGGTTTTGCCCATGCCCATTGCCGCCCATCAGATTGCCGCCGATGCCTACCTCAACCTGGTGATTGCGCTCCATGGGGCAGTGATTCCACTCCGTCGGGTGGGGGGCTGGTATCGGGTGCATGGACAAAATGGGTTCTATGCCAAAAAGCAGGAATTAAACTTGCCTCACATCCACCAACTGCTGCGAATTACGGCTGACATTCAGACGAAGCAACGGGAACTTTTTCGACAAAAGTATCATCTCCCCGTTCACAAAATTGGCCGTTGGGACATTGGCACCCTCAAGCACAAACTGATCCTGCTGAAGCTTGATCCCAGCCCAGGTGCAATTTCAGAATCCCGATTAAACCTTGGATTTCAGGGATGTGTTGCTACCCTTTGCTCAGACATTGGTTGGCGCAGTCAACTCATCCATCTCGTCTGGTTTAGTACGACTCCGTTCTTGCCCCAAATACTTGCACGATTTTTGACTCAGTGGTTGCTTTATCCGGATTACCGCAGGCAGCGAATGAATCAATTGTTTATTCCCTTTCGCTTCTGGGCAAAGCCGCAAGCCCGTTCCTAGTTGAGATTGGTTTTAATTCAGGTCGGTTCTAATTCGGATTGTTTCTAATTCAGATTGTTTCTGTTCACCGATTGACCAACTCGCGATCTACCTCGCATTAACCATCTCGAAGATGCCTGCGATTCCTACTATGAAACTCGCCTATGTGACTGAATATGATCCATTGGATATTCGCCAATGGTCTGGAACTGGCTATTACATTGCCAGGGCACTGCATCAGCAATCGATTGAGATCGATTATTTGGGGCCTCTGCAAGAACCCTGGAGCGATCGCGTCGTTCGCAAAGCAAAACGGCACTACTACAGCCTGTTCCACCAAAAATACCTCAAAGACTCAGAGCCACTCCGGCTCAAACATTTTGCTGCCCAACTCCAGCAGAAACTCTCCCAAACCCAAGCCAACCTCGTCTTTAGCGCCACGGTCAATCCCATTGCCTACCTGGACTGCGACCAGCCGATCGTGTTTTGGGCAGATGCCACCTTTGCCGGGTTGCTCAATTTCTATCCCCAATACAGCAATCTCTGCCCAGAAACCCTCAACAACTGGCACCAGATGGAATCTTTGGCCATTCAGAAAAGCAAGCTGGCAATCTATTCTTCTGATTGGGCGGCTCAAACTGCGATTGATACTTATCAGGCTGATCCTGCCAAAGTAAAGGTGGTTCCTTTTGGGGCCAACCTGTTCAACAGCCCAACCCTAAGTGAAGTCAAAACCCTGATTGAGAGTAGACCGACTCAGGTTTGCAAGCTGTTGTTTCTGGGCGTTGATTGGATTCGCAAAGGGGGAGATACCGCGTTTCGAGTCGCTCAAACTCTAAACCAGGCTGGGCTTAAAACCGAACTGACCATCGTAGGCTGTACGCCAGACCTACCAACCCCCCTGCCTGATTTTGTCAAACCGCTTGGCTTTATCAGTAAAGCGACTCCCAAGGGTCAACAACAGCTCCATCGGCTGATCGCAGAGTCCCATTTTCTAATTTTGCCTTCGCGTGCAGAGTGTTATGGGATTGTCCTATGCGAAGCCAATGCGCTGGGTGTGCCCTGTTTAGCCACCGATGTGGGCGGCATTCCGACGATTATTCGGGGCGATCGCAACGGCAAATGCTTCAGCCAAACTGCCCCCATCGAAGACTATTGTGACTACATTACCCAGCTATTCACCCATTACTCAGACTATCGAACTCTCGCACTCAGTTCGTTTGATGCCTACCAATCTCGTCTCAACTGGCAGGTCGCTGGACAGACAGTCAAACAACTCCTCAAAGACATTGAACGTTAGATTCGGTCATGCTTATTTCTAGACCAAGTCCGGATCTTCTCCCAGTTGCCGCAGTCGTTCTGCTAAACGATCCGCCCGCTGGCGCTCCTGCTCGGCTCGTTGACTTTCCTGTTCGGCTCGTTGACTTTCTTGCTCGGCTCGTTGACTTTCCTGCGCTGCCGCCTCTCGATGGGTGGGTAACAACATGCCTTCTAAGGTTGCCCAGCGTAGCCAAACTGCATCAACCTCCATGTATCGACCTTCCCAGCGTACCAGGTTGAACTCTAGAGAGCGACTGCGGAGGCATCCTTGAGCATCTATGGGAATCGGTTGGTATACCCCATGGGATAGGCTAAACCCTGCCCAATCATCGGGTTGAAACGGGTCATACCAGAAATACTCCGATACCCGCAGTTGATTTTGGTAAATTAGCTTTTTGTCGGTTTTATCCTGCTGGGCGGTACTAGGAGACAGCAGTTCAATGACCACATCCGGTGCTTTGCCTTCTTCCCAAACGACCCAGCCTTTGCGCTCACCGACCGGAACATCGACCACGGCAAATACATCGGGGCCTCGGTAGTCCTGGTTCTTCACCTGGTTGGGGCTGAAGTAAACAAACATATTGCCACCGACAAAGCCCCGCTGTTGCTTGAGAACTAGTTCTGCATTCAGGCACTCGACCAGCAGATCCATTTGTAGCTTGTGGCGATAGGTTTCCATGGGGATGCCGTCATCAAAAATGAGTTCGTCCGAAGTCGGGGGTAGGACGAAATTAGGGTCTTCGGGAAAGCTGATGAGTTGCTCTAGCATGGTGATTCCTTGCTGATAGCGTTGTCATTTAGTGTAGCGCGAGACTCATTGGATTCATTTTTTGGAAAACAATTTTTCCATTCGTCGATCCCATTCTTCAAAGTTGGGTTTTTCGCCCTGGATGTAGGGTGACCAGGAGATCAGTTGGAGCAGGAAGCGATTCACCAGGGAGGCTGGAAAGCGCATGGGGCGGACAAAGTCGAGGAAGAGAACCGCCCGGATGCCGTCGGTGTTGTTCCAGGCGTCATGGGGATAGGTGTCGTCGAAGAGGATGCTTTTGCCTTCTTCCCAGTGGCGCAGGTCACCGCCGATTCGCAGGGCACAGTCGGTGGCAGGTTCGGGGACGCGCAGGGGCAGGTGCATCCGTACCACACCCTTGTAGGGGCCTCGGTGGACGGGGATTTGCTTGTGGGGCATGAGAATGGAGAAGAAGGCGGTGTTGAGGCCGGGGATGCTCTCAATCAGGCGGGTGGTTTCGGGGCATTGTTTGCAGTTGCGATCGGCTCTCACGCCGTAAGCGTAGAAGAAGTAGGTCTTCCAGCGATCGTCATTGGTGACATCATATTGGTCGCGGGAGATGTCCTGGAAGTTGGGGAGCTGATCGACTTTTTCGAGCAGGATATCGAGTTCTTGTTGTACCAGTCGCCATTGGGATTCGATGCGCGGTAGCCAGTCGAAGTGGTGGCCGTCGATGTAGGGCGTGTCGCCCACCAGGGAATTTTTGCCAATGTAGCTTTCCATGCGGCGAATCGCGTTTTCGCCTTCGCGAATAATCCAGGCGCGATATTTTTCCTGGAGGTCTTTGTAAAATTGCGGGACAGATGCCATCCTGTTCACTCCAATTTTGGGGGTTAAAGTTTTTGGGTTGAATTGGCTCTATTTTACTCGGGATGGCGATCGCCGCAAAACTCCTTGCTCTCTCTATCTCTGTCTAAATTAGGAGAGCGATCGCCCCCAACCTCCTCCGTTTGTCGGGCGAATGACCTGGTGGTGTTTCTCTAAACTAGGCGAATCCAAACTATTCAGGAAGCGCCATGGTTCGTAACCTCGGGACAGTGGGCACCGATGTCTTGAGCGGCAGTGCCTTCAATGATGAGTTGCTGGGAATTGCAGGGGATGATTTGCTGATTGCTTCCCGTGGGGTTGATCTGCTGAACGGCGGTGATGGATTGGACACGGTTGATTACAGCGAAATCCATGCTCCAATTACGCTGCGACCTAGAGGGGTGATTCAAAAAGGAGACACGGGGGAGCTTGACCAGCTTTTCTCCATTGAACGGATTGTGGGCGCTAAAGGACAGGAAAATGTCATGGATGCGTCCACGGTGGGTACGGCCTCGGTCTTCGTTAATTTGAACAATCAGATCATGCGGGTTAACGAGATTGGCCAGGAATTTGTCGTCAAACGCTTTGCCCATGTTCGAGGGACGGCCTTAGATGACCGGATAATTGGCAATCCCTTGAACAATCGATTACAGGGCGGTGCTGGCGATGACTTGCTGATTGGACGATCGGGCAAAGATAGGCTGAGAGGACAACTTGGCAATGACACGCTGCTGGGGGGCAGGGGCAATGATATATTAATTGGCTCGGCTGGAGTATCCGTCAATATGCCTGTCAATACGTCCGGCAACACGTCTATTAATGCATCTGGCAATGCGTCTATCAATGCATTCGGCAATGCATTCGGCAATGCATTCGGCAATGCATTCGGCAATGCATTCGGCAATGCATTCGGCAATGCATTCGGCAATGAGATTGATCAGATGACTGGCGGAGCAGGTGCCGATCGCTTTGTCCTAGGCAGTGTCAGACTCGGCGCGCTGTATCAGGAAGAAAATCGCTATGCCGTGATTCGAGACTTTTCGGCTGTGGAGGGCGATCGCATCCACCTCCTAGGAACACCGAGAGATTTTCGATTGCGCGATCGCACTGAATTTGACCTGGGGCGTACTGATATTGCGGATAGTGTTCTACTACAGGGAAACGATGCGATCGCCATTCTCGTCGATCAGCCAAATATCAAATTGGCTAATCACGCGGTCTTTGAAAGGATTTAGCGCATCAATTCCAATTGAAATACCGTTATCGTAGGATGCGTTAGCGACAGTGTAACGCATCACCAAATCAACGCTTCTTCATCACCTTATGAGAGATTCAGTGAGATCTTATTGAGGTGTTTAATGTGCACATAGCGGAACATCCTGCGTGTCATGGAGGAGAATTTGCGAACTTTAGTGAGAATTTGCGATCGCCCCTTCCCTACTCCTTACAATAGCGGACAGAAAAACCATGAATTGATTTTCCTGTAGATTCTTTGTAAATTGGTGTAGGTTTCTATGTCGTCAGATGCGTTAAGTAGTGTATTTGCAGTGGTCTTCGTGCTCGCCTTCTTCGCCCTTTTTGTGGCTATCTCAAAGTTTTACACTTCAACAGGATGTCGCTTAAACATCCGCTGGAAATCTGCTCAGCACAAAGAGGTCATTCCCTTAAAGTAGGTCATTCCCTTAAAGTAGGTCATTCCCCTAAACGCAGATAAAGCCAACCAAGATAAATTCTTTTCCCTGCAATAGCGTCCCCCTAAAACACCCATCCACCCATCCACCCATCCACCCATCCACCCATCCACCCATCCCCTCCCCCTCCCCCACCTCCCCATCTCCCGCTTTCTTCATAAAGATTCCTACAACTCCCCCCCAATCTCTAGAAATTATGGCAGGCTATTCAGAGTTATCCTCTGTCCATCGTGCCCCGATGGCCTTGCCCTCTCGCCTGCCTCTCTACCATGCAACCCCTCAAAGCCAATGATCCCCTGTGGTTTAAAGACGCGATCATCTACGAAGTGCCCGTGCGTGCCTTTGCCGATAGCGACAATGACGGTATCGGTGATTTTCGGGGGCTGACGGAGAAATTAGACTATATTCAGGATTTGGGGGTGACGGCGGTTTGGGTGTTGCCCTTTTTTCCCTCGCCGCTGCGGGATGATGGCTACGATATCGCTGATTACAACAGCGTCAACCCGATTTATGGCAACCTGGAAGACTTTCAAGTGTTTCTAGATGCTGCCCATCAACGCAATATTCGCGTCATTATTGAACTGATTGTCAACCATACTTCCGATCAGCATCCCTGGTTTCAGCGAGCGCGCAAAGCGCCGCCGGGGAGCCGCGATCGTGACTTCTATGTGTGGAGTGATACCCCAGACAAATACCAGGGCGTTCGCATCATCTTCCAGGACTTTGAAACCTCCAACTGGACTTGGGACCCGGTGGCAAAAGCCTACTTCTGGCATCGCTTCTACTCCCACCAGCCCGACCTCAACTACGAGCATCCCGAGCTGCAAAAAGCCATCTTTGATGTGGTGGACTATTGGCTGGGCATGGGGGTGGATGGCCTGCGGATGGACGCGGTTCCCTACCTGTATGAGCAGGAGGGCACCAACTGCGAGAATTTGCCGCGCACCCATGATTTCCTGAAGCAACTGCGCGCCCATGTGGATAAGAAGTTTCCTGACCGGATGCTGCTGGCTGAGGCCAATCAATGGCCGGAAGATGCGGCGGCTTATTATGGGCAGGGCAACGAATGCCACATGAACTTCCATTTCCCGCTGATGCCCCGTCTGTTCATGTCGGTGCAAATGGAAGATAGCTTTCCCATCATCGATATTCTTCAACAAACGCCGCAGATCCCCGACAACTGTCAGTGGGCGTTATTTCTACGTAACCATGATGAACTGACGCTGGAAATGGTCAGTGATGAAGACCGGGATTATATGTACCGGGTATACGCCCAAGATCCCCAGGCTAGAATCAATCTGGGCATTCGGCGGCGATTGGCACCACTGATGGGCAATAATCGTCGCCGCATTGAGTTAATGAACAGCCTACTGCTGTCGCTTCCGGGGACTCCCGTGCTGTACTACGGCGATGAGATTGGCATGGGCGATAACTTTTACTTGGGCGATCGCAATGGTGTCCGGACGCCGATGCAGTGGAGTGGCGATCGCAATGCCGGATTCAGCCGCGCCAATCCCCAACGGCTCTATGCCCCGCCCATCGTTGATCCCGAGTACAACTACGAAACCGTCAACGTAGAAGCGCAGCGATCGAACCCCAGTTCCCTCTGGTGGTGGATGAAGCGCCTGATTGCCGTGCGCGGGCGCTACCAGGCATTTGGCCGTGGCACCTTTGAAATCCTCTATCCCGAGAATCGCAAGGTGCTGGCCTTTACCCGCACCTACAACGGCGAACATATTCTGGTTGTGGCCAACCTCTCGCGCTTTGCCCAAGGGGTTGAACTGGATCTTTCTGCCTTTCAGGGGATGACTTTGGTCGAAATCTTTGGCCGCGCCGAATTTCCTCGCATCACCCAACAACCCTACTTCCTCAGCCTCGGCCCCCATTCCTTCTTCTGGTTTGCCCTGCAAAGCCAACCCGCCTCCGTGCCCCTGCCCCAGGCTCGTAGCCCATTGCCCACCCTCACCGTCAGCGCCTCCTGGCAGGACATCTACACTAAGGCCGAAGGTCGTGCTGCCCTGGAAGCCCTCCTGCCCGATTTTCTACAGCGCTGCCGTTGGTTCGCAGGCCGCAATCGGGTTATTCAAATGGCCTCGATTGCCGAGGTGCTGCCCCTCACTGCCCAGAATCGTCCCGGTGGCAACGAGTATCATATCGTTCTGGTCAAGGTCGATTACACCGAAGGCATTGCCGACACCTATGTGCTGCCGCTGGCCTACGCGGTGGGCAACTACCATCCGGCGGCACACACCGAACATGCCGTGGCTCAAATTCGCGGGAACTATATCTCTGGCATTTTGTTTGATGCGATCGCCGACAAAGACTTCCTCACCATTCCCTTAGACGCGATCGCCCAAAAACGCATCTACAAAGGCAACCACGGCAACCTGATCGCCTATCCCCTGCCGATGGACAGCCCCTTCCCGGTGACCACCCCGCCCCTAGCACCGCACCTGCTGAGAGCCGATCGCAGCAATTCTCTGATCGCCTATGGCGGCAGTGATGCGACGCAGCAGGATGTGCGCTATGTCCTCAAACTCTTCCGGCGGGTGGAAGAATCTATCAACCCCGATTTGGAAATTCATTGTTTCCTCAGCCAAAACTCAAACAATGGCACCGCTGAATTCTTTGCGCCCGTCCTGGGAGCCTTGGAATATCAGCGCAAAGGAGCCAATGCCATGACCTTGGGCATGTTGCAAAAGTACATTCCCGAAACCCGAGATGCCTGGTCATTTACCCTGGATAGTCTAAGGAATTTCTTTGAGCAGGTGATGACTCAGGAAATCGAAATGTCACAGGTGCCACTCCTCAATGATTCTCTCGCCAAAGCTGCCAGTATCGAAATTCCAGACTTAGCGCATCAATGGTTGGGCGGCTATTTAAGCGCTGCGGAACTGCTAGGACAACGCACCGCTGAACTGCATTTAGCATTAGCAACGAACGAGGATGATCCCAATTTTGCACCCGAACCCTTCACGTCGTTCTACCAGCGATCGGTCTACCAGTACATGCGAAATCAAGCTGGGATTATTCTTATTGAATTAAACAAAGAATTACGAGAACTCCCTGACGATCAGCAAGCGCTGGCGATGCAGGTTCTTAACCACAAAGAAACGCTCCTAGCCCGTTACAAACTCGTGATTGATTATCCCATCACCACGATGCGAATTCGCTGTCACGGCAATTACCACTTAGAGGAAGTATTGTATACGGGCAAAGACTTTGTCATCATTGACTTTGAGGGCGAGTCCAAGCGTCCCATGAGCGAACGCCGGATGAAGCGATCGCCCCTCCGTGACATTGCCGGAATGCTGCAATCCTTCTACTATGCCAGCCAGGTCGCCCTACAAAACGAGATCAACAGTGGTGTCATTCGGGCTGAAAATCTACTACTGATGGAGCATCTCGCTAAGTTTACCCACCAGTGGATTAGCGTCGTGTTCTTGAAGCGGTATTTGGCGATCGCTGCCGATGCCCCCTTCCTGCCCAAAACCCAGTCAGAACTCCAGATTCTCCTGGAAGCCTACCTCCTGGAAAAAGCTGTGTACGAACTGGGCTATGAAATGGAACATCGTCCTGACTGGCTGAGTATTCCACTCCAACGCATTCTGGAATTATTGCAAATTTCCCAGAGGGCTTAAAACAAGAGTTCCGGACGGAGCTAGAACAATACGAACAGGAGAGGAAAATGCGTTACGTCACATCGCTTGAACAAATGGGACGCGAAGAGGGGCGACAAGAAGAGAAACAAACGATCGCCCTCAATCTCCTTCGCCAAACCGTAGCGCTGGACATCATCGCTCAAGCTACTGGACTATCCCTTGAACAGCTTCAGCAATTGCGATCGCAGTTAGACCAGGCATAACAGGCAAGAAGAGGGAGTAGGGAGTAGGGAGTAGGGAGTAGGGAGTAGGGAGTGGATGGAGAGATGGGAGGATCAATGGATGGGCACCCATCTTTTCTCTTCCCCCTCTGCGCCTCTGCGTCTCTGCGGTTCAAAGGCTCGGAAAAACCTAAGCTAATGACTTCTAAGCAAAATCGGTGTTGACAAGCGTTGAGCCGTTACTGTTAGCCGCACCGAGAACAATGCCCAGAATTTGATTGTTGTTTGTCCGAATCAAAGTTGCGTCTGCAATCCCGTTGCCGTCAGAGTCAAAAGCTTCACGAGCAATCGTCCCAAAGCTAAAGCCGCCTCGGAGTTGGATGCGATCGCCCTCTCGCCGATTCAACCTTGTGATAGTATCCGCTTGAGCAATCGTATCAACCGCATTGTTCAAGACGTAGATATCTGCACTGCCACCGCCAGTGAGAATATCTGCCCCCGCACCGCCCACCAGTCGATCCTGTCCACCGCCACCCCGGATCAGATCATCGCCAACATTGCCGCTAAGCAAGTCACTGCCGCCCCGTCCCAAGATGCGATCGTCGCCGCCACCGCCTGCAATGTCATCGCTTTGGTTGCTGCCCCGGAGGCGATCGCCATTCCGAGTCCCACGAACAAATCGCGGCGAACAGCCAATGCTGCTAGATATAGTGCCGTTGCGATTGCCAATGGTGCCGATCGTTCCATTGCTACCATTACCCGTAATACCATTGCCGTTAGCAGTCGTATTATTAACGATATTTCCATTGCCATTATCAGGAATATTACCGTTAGTAATGCCGTTGTCATTTCCTGTACCGTTATTTCCAGTTGTTCCATTTCTAGAAATATCGTTCCGTCCATTTCCCGTTACGGTGGTATCGTTCGTTGTGCCGTTCGATGTTGAGAGGTTGGATGATGAAGGAAAAGAGGAGTTTGTCACAGGAGAAGTTCCTGTTATAAACCCCGAATTAAAACCCCCTGAATTGAAACCTGAATTAGCAGCAGGGTTAGAGCCGATGAGGAAGCCGTCAGTTGTGAAAGTTAGTACCGCTAAAGGCTCGACGATTGAGGTACCGACGGCTGGAAAGAGCGGTTGAACTAAGGTATTAGAATTATTGGCAAAAGCGGAATCGGAGAGAAATTCCGGATCGACCGCCGTATCGGCAAAGACATCATTGAAAGTTCCATTATTAGCAGTTCCGTTTGAGCCATTGGAACTCAGATTATTGGAGCTTGGGTTGGAACTGGTTAGATTAGAATTGGTTAGATTAGAATTGGTGAGGTTGGAATTGGTGAGGTTGGAATTGGTGGCGATCGCAATTCCACTTCCTCCGGTTACTCCGGTTGTGAACTGTCGTGATGAGGTTGTGCTACTTCCCCCAAGGGAGGAGTTGGAGATCGAAGTCGAATTGCTTGAGCTACGGCTTGTTCCTAGAGTATTCCCTAGCTCATTTGCCTGATTGTTTGTTACCATTTCTTAACCTCCCAACAATGGCTCAAATCGAGATGTAAGCAAACGCAGAATGAGCGATTCGGGAGAGAATCGAGCGTTTTACTAGATGGATAGTATTGATTCAGCAAGAACGACCAAACGAATGAATTTTTCAAGGAATACCCAAGGTGGTAATCCAAGGTGTATCCTACCGCAAGTGAACCCATAGGAACGGGTAATGTCCAAACTTTTGCGTCTGTTCTGGTGTGGGCAGCATCGTCGATAATATTGACAAAGTTCCGGGCTGCGATCGCCGCTACTCCTCCCTAAGTTGCTTCAAATTCACTCAACTTCCAATTCATCTGACCAGTGATGGATGTAGCCTAAATCAGCAATTAGCATGATGCCCTCCTTCTAAAGGAATTGTTTCTGGAGAATTGTTCTATTTGATTTTGGCTGGGGCTAGCCATGTCTTGTGCCGTTACTCAGACCGCAATCCAAAATGTTTTTTAGAGAGGAGCAAGCATAGCCCACCCCTCCCTTGCGCTTTTCCCTTTCCCCTTTCCCCCTCACCCTCTACCGTTTCAAATAGTCCTCCAACCGCTTTCGCATTTCATCAGCGGTGAGGTTTTGTGTCCAATATTCGACCAGGGCATGTCCCCAAGCCCAGGCATAGCGAGAGACTTCGGGGGAGGCTTCTCCTTGGGGTATTTCTCGGAGGAGTCCCCACAGCGATCGCAAATCAAACGATCGCCCCTTCCCCTCCGCTGTCTCTGGCTGCAACAAATTAGACAACTCATAGGCCATTTGCAGTTTACCAATCACCACGGGCAATTGCTCCACCGGAATCCGTTCGGCCAAAACATAGGCCAGGGTCGGCGATCCGGTCGAAACAGTGGAAATAAACTGAAGCACCGGACTTTTGAGCAAGGCGGTGAGTCCCTGAGTCGTCGCCATTTGCAGCGTGTAGTGATCAATGATTTGGGCAGCGGCAAGGGCACGAGCCTCTCGATCGCGCAAAAATCTGGCCAATCGCAGTTGTTTCGCCGGGGAAATCGCTTCGACCAGAGCGATCGCCAACCCATCCGCCCCCCAAGCCACTCGTCCTGTCGCAGGATCACCCGCCACAAAGGGAAGGACGCGATCGCACTGTTCCCCCAACTGTTGCAGCCGATAATTCACCGCTTCTCGAATCGCATTTTCCTTGGGGCGATCGCCCCACTGCCAATCGTAAGGCGGTTGCCACTCTCGAATCGGACGCAACCGATCCACCTGAGTCACAATCGTAATCACCGGCAACTCCCGCCCCCATTTCTGAGTTAAATTCTGAGTTGATTTTTGATCTGATTTTTGATCCGATTTCTGGTTCGCTTCTTGAACCGCTGCTTGAACCGCTTGTAAAAAATCTACGTCCATTTGCAGCGCCGGATCAAGCGCTGGAGTTGCAAGTAATAACAGGTCGGCCTGCATCGCGAATTCCAACACCTGTTCACGAAAATCCCCGCGATCGACCTGTTCATACCCTGGAGTATCCCATAGAACCAGCGATTCTCCTTGGGGCGATTGCCACTGGTAATTCTGAATGCGATCGGTACTGGGCAACAGATCCACGGCAGCCAAAGGCGCTTGAAACAGCGTGTTAATCAGGCTACTTTTCCCGGCTCCGGTACGACCTATGAGTAGAATGTTGACGGGTTTTTGAGCGATCGCCGTCTCCGGTTCAGCTTGGGCTAAAAGCTCTTGTAGGGTTTG
>JALOOP010000321.1 GCA_025454315.1 Oculatellaceae cyanobacterium Prado106 | reverse complement strand
AGTTTTCGATGGCGATCGTTTCGCTCTGCCGCTCGATCATTTGCCAATCGACCGTACTCAGCGGCTCCAGGGTTTTAGGCAAGGCGCGTCGTTTTCCAGGAGGCTGATTTTGATAGCACACCTCGAACTTTTTCAGGTCTTTGTTATAGAGCAAAACCAGAAAACGCTCAGCCCGGAGTCGCTGCACCAATTGCTCAGCACATTTCTTCAGCGCACTCAGCCAGTCCGCCTCACTGTACATGGCCCGCGACACCTCCGCCGTCAAGCCCTGGTCAATCTTCACCTGCTGCACAGTCTCTTCCATCCGATCCAGCGGTGCCACTAGCGCAATCAACTGTGCCGCACCTTTGGCAAATGTCCTCTCTTCCTCCGTCCAGATCCGGGCTTTGTTGCCTTCAACGGCTAGGAAGCCTAGGAATTCTCCCTGGAAAATAATCGGCGCGGCAATCAAAGACTGCGCCTGGATTTGCTGCATCAGTCGGCCAGTGGTATCGGCGCGCAGTGAGCTTTCCACCTCACCCACGACAATTACTTGATCAGCGGTTAGCGCATTGTAAAAGCTGCTGATCTCCTGCACTGGAATTTCCAGTCCCGTTTGTTTCGCCTCTCCGGTGGTGTAACCCGTTTCGCGGCTGCTCAAGCGCTTCCAGAAATAGCGTCTTTCCGGTTCGTACCAATAGATTGTGGTGCGATGCGGTGTGATGAACCGATGGGTTTCGTCGATGATGGCTTCTAGTCGGCGCTTGAGGGTGGGGAGCGATCGCAGTTTCGGCAGCAGATTCAGCAGGGGTTCATCCGGACGTTTGGTTTGTTTGCGCTGTTGCTCAGACTGAAGCTGGGACAGCGACTTGGCCAATTCGCCCAGCACCATCGACAGCCGCACCTTTTCATCGGCACGGGGAGAAGTGCCCCAGAGCGCCGATCCCAGGATCACTACACCATAGGCATTCTTGCGGTGATAAACCGGAAAAATTAGGGTTCCTTGAATGCCAAATCGCTGTGCTGCCGCACTCCACTCGCCCGCCCGCGACTCTTCCGGCAAGCTCGGCACACCAACTGGACGCTGCTGCATCACCACCTGTTCCAACAAATCACCCGGCTGCATCGTAAACCGACGCTTGAAAAAACCTGTATCCCCGGTCGTGCAGCTTCCGCCCTTGCCCAGGAGTTGATGCCCGGTGGGGTCATACAGCCCCAACCAGGACAAAGCATAGTCAAACTCCGCCTTCAGGTAATCCAACGTCACCCGAATAAGGCCGTCTACCGTCTCCTCTTCGCGCAACGCTTGCAGAGCAAGTCCCAGGGCAACGAGCTGTTTGTTATGGCTTACTGACTCTTTTTGCGACACCATGCCAATCCATACAAATTTTGAACGCCAATAATAGGCCGATGCACACCTGGGAAGGTTTCACCCGTTTGTAAACCTTCTTCCCAAAAACCGCCTCAAATAAGACTTTTTGAAGAAACCCTTTCAGAAGATCTTGACAAACCGCCAGAAGCTAGATAAGCCTCTCCCTAGGATGCCCTGACGAGGGGGACAGACTATCCCTATCCCGAAGCATTTGAAAATTGCTATACCTGATGGGCAGCCCTACGCTATTTCGACTCTATATAACCCTGTGGATATCTACAAACTTGCCATTCGCCCGCTTCTTTTCCAAGGCATCAAGGTTGATCCCGAATTCGCCCACCAGCAGAGCATGAAGTTGTTGAGCAGCCTGTCCCATCAGCCCGATCGCCCCCCCAACCGCTGGGTGATCCAACAGATCCAGCGCACCTGCTGTTTCCGCCATCCCAGCCTGGAACAAACCCTCTGGAACATTCCCTTCGCCAATCCGTTCGGCCTTGCAGCAGGCTTTGACAAAGACGGGATAGCTGCGGCGATCTGGCCGAGCTTTGGGTTTGGCTTCACCGAACTGGGCACCGTCACCCTCCATGCCCAACCCGGCAATCCCCAACCTCGACTATTCCGTCTGGTCGAAGATGAAGCCGTCCTCAATCGCATGGGCTTTAATAATGAGGGCGCAGCCGCCTTGGCCGATCGCCTGTCCCAACTTGCGTTAGCCAAACTTGCTTCAGCCAAAACCCAGTCCAGCGCTGATGTGCCCCAGTTCCAACCCGCGATTCCCATTGGGATCAATCTAGGAAAATCCAAGGTGACCGAACTCGAAGAGGCTGCCGCTGACTATCTCGGCAGTTTTCGGCTCCTGAAGGATCTGGGGGATTACTTTGTGGTGAATGTGTCTTCTCCGAATACGCCGGGGTTGCGATCGCTCCAAGCCACCGACCAACTCGCCCCCATCCTGGCAGCGCTCCAACAGGAAAATCAGGCCAACAAACCCCTTTTGGTAAAAATCGCCCCGGATTTGGACTGGGATGCGATCGCCGCTGTCCTCGATCTCGCCCAAGCCCATAACCTGGCCGGAGTCATTGCCACCAACACCACCATCCGTCGAGATCATCTCAAGACCCAGACAATTGCCCAAACCGGAAACCCTATCACCGAAGAAGCCGGGGGCATTAGCGGCGCACCTCTAAGACAGCGATCGACCGAAGTGATTCGCTTCATCTACCAACAAACCCAGGGCAGACTGCCCATCATTGGGGTGGGCGGCATCTTTACTGCTACCGATGCCTGGGAAAAAATTCTTGCTGGAGCCAGCCTTGTCCAGGTCTACACAGGCTGGATCTACGAAGGGCCTTGGATGGTACAACGAGTTTTGAGGGGACTCGTGGAAAAGCTTGAGGAAAGAGGTGTTGAGCGAATCAGCGATATTGTTGGGAAAGGAGAGGTTTAGGAGGTCGAAGCAATATTTTGGATTTTAGATGTTGGATTAGACTTGGTGCGATCCCAGGGACAGACTATTCCACGCCGATCCCCGAACATTCCAGGCTCACTCTGAAGAATCTCATCTGCCATTCTTTTAGATGTCATTCTTTTAGATGCCATGCTTTTAGAAGAATCCAAATCCTCCAAAATCTGCCCAAATCCCGCCGTCGAAATCCCATCCAAGATCTACGATCGCAACATGGCAACAAAGCTTTGACTTTCCCTGCCCCATCCTCCATACTGAATACCTTTGCTACCCTCACTCTGGGCAGCGCCGAACCCCACCCTAATCAAGTTCCTCTGAACCAAGCATTCTCACCATGAAAGTAGAATTTCGCGAATGTGATTTTTTCGACCTCTGGGTCTGGCTCGAATTCACCACCGTTCCCTCAGAAATGGAGCGGCAGTATGTCGAAGAGGTGTTTAACTCCTGGTTTCTGCTGGGCAAACTCGGCGGATTTAACGCCGAAAACCTCCAGGTGCAGGACACTGGGTTAGACATCAGCTATATGGAATATGACGAAGAATTGGCCAGCAACAGCTTTATGGCGCTGATGCACAACTCCAGCGAGTTTGAGTACGAGGGGGTTTGGGGGCGCTGCTGGTTCGACATGGGCACTTCCGATGCGATTGCCCTCGACGTCCTGATCAACGCTCTAGAGCAACTTAACAAAGACTATGTCACCATCGAACGCCTGATCATGGGAGGCGAAAACGCCGATTGGCCAGTTCCCCAAAGCCGCAAACAGCAGATTTTTGCGGATGTGAACAATCAAGACGATGACAATTGATGACAATTAATGCCCATTGAATCGGTACCCATTGAACCGATGCCCTTTGAATAGAAAGCAAGCTTCTAGGCTGAAACTGGCTAGAAGCTCAATAGCAATCAAACTCAAAGTGTTCAGGGGAGTGCTGCATGACGCAGGATCTCCCCTAAAAATTTAGAGAGGTTCGTTGGGGGTTGCTCAATAGCGGGATGATTTTGCAAATCTCCAAGAGATCTGTCCTCGCTTTCAGCGATCAACTCATCCCTCGATTCAGCAATGCATTCGTTGAATATCCCTAGAATTCTTCTGCGGACGAGTAGTTGCCACCCATAGAACCTTCATTGTCTCGCTTTGATCCAAGGAGATCCATGCGATCGACGCGAATCAGGGGCTTGCTGCGCTCTGCGCCCGTGCTGCGATCTTGCCAGTGGTCAAACTTTAGAGAACCTGAAACGCCGATCAGGCTGCCTTTTTTGACGTAATCGGCTGCGGTTTGGGCGGGTTGTCCCCAAATTTCTAGGTCGAACCAATCAGGTTCTTCGCTGTCGCGTCGCCGCCGCCGCACTGCCAGGGTGAATCGACAGACGACACTGCCCGATTCAAAGTACCGAACTTCGGGATCACGGCCTGCACGACCGACTAGGGTTACTGAATTAAGAGTCATAATCCTCCAGAAAACGCTGATCCCCGTTGGGGATCGCATAAGTATGTTAGGGATTTGGTTAAAGATAGTACAAAAGTACGTTAACGCTTTGTCCGTATTGTACTGAAAGTCTGGCCAAAATGGGATGCCCTTTAGATTTTTGTCTTAATCTTTGGCCTTATCTTTAGCTTCGTCTTTGGCGGTCTTGGGCTTCGGCTTTGGCACGATTTTTGACCTTAATCTTTTTTTGTGGCGAAATCATGACGAATACTTAGAAAATTTAAAGTCCTTTCCTGATAAATCCCCTTATGATTTGAATATTCATTGGAATAGGACTTGTACAGAAGGACGTGTTTGAGATCTTCAAGCCTCGGTGAGACGTTTAACCGAACCAGCCCTTTTCACAATTGTGTCAACTCCACAAAATACACGGAAGCGTAACTTGCCCCTAGTTTGTCCGTAATTTCACCAGGTTTTAATTGAACCTTAAAGTTTGAAGTCCTTTTTACAAATTGGCTGGACTCCTACCCTAAAAAGTAATAAGATCCACCATGATATTTTTGTCCATGTGCGATCGCCAATCAAAGCATTAATCAAAGCATCTAGTTCTGGGAGCTTAGAAAGTTAGTGGGTTTCTTAAATCGCTTCTCATTCTCGCGTGACATGGGTATCGATCTCGGTACCGCAAACACGCTCGTGTATGTTTCTGGAAAAGGCATTGTTCTACAAGAGCCTTCCGTCGTCGCCATTGATCAAGAAACAAAAGAGCCATTAGCCGTCGGTGAAGATGCCAAAAAAATGCTCGGACGGACTCCGGGCAACGTCGTGGCGCTCCGCCCTCTACGGGACGGAGTTATTGCAGACTTCGACACGGCTGAACTGATGCTCAAGCATTTTATTCAGCGCGTCCATGAAGGCCGAGCGCTGGTTTCTCCGCGCATCGTCATTGGCATTCCCAGTGGGGTAACGGGCGTTGAGCGCCGCGCGGTTATGGAAGCCGCCTCTCAAGCCGGCGCAAGAGATGTCTTCCTAATCGACGAACCCGTTGCGGCGGCCATCGGTGCAGGGTTACCCGTCGCTGAACCGACCGGCAACATGATCATTGATATCGGCGGTGGCACCACGGAAGTCGCCGTGTTGAGTTTACAGGGAACTGTATTGAGCGAGTCCGTCAGAGTCGCCGGTGACGAACTGACCGAGGCTATAGTCCAATACATGAAAAAGGTTCATAACCTGGTGATTGGGGAACGAACTGCCGAAGAAATCAAAATCTTCATCGGTTCCGCTTACCCTATGGATGACGACGATGACTCCGTCATGGATGTTCGTGGTCTGCACCTGCTCTCCGGGCTGCCGCGAACTGTCACAGTCAAAGGCCCTGAAATCCGCGAATCCATGGCAGAGCCGCTCTCCGTCATCATAGAGGCTGTCAAGCGCACTTTGGAGCGCACTCCCCCTGAATTGGCCGCCGACATTATCGATCGCGGCATCATGCTAGCAGGCGGCGGTGCCCTGCTGAAAGGCTTGGATACCCTGATTAGCCATGAAACCGGCATAGTGGTTCACGTTGCAGCCGATCCGTTAAGCTGCGTGGTGCTGGGCACAGGTCGCGTTTTGGAAAACTTCAAGCAGCTAGAACGGGTCTTTAGCGGTCGTTCTTCTCGACTCTAAGCTCACCTCTGAGATGGAGGGCGATCGCGCTCTACTGTTTCAAGTGATAAGCCCAAGTGACGAGTTCAAGTGGCAGGTTCACATGGCGAGTTCTACTTGCTGACCTATGATGATTCAATCAATCCTGAATGGCCTGGGTTACCTCATTGAATGATGTGACTCAGGCTATATCTGTAAGGACTGAATCTGTAGGGGCTGAATCTGTAGAGACTGGAATTTTAGGGGCGATCGCACCCCACAAAACCCCGAATCCTGCGCTTCCTCCTCCGCTGCGATACCTCGGTAAATCCCTGGAATCGCCTCCTGTTTTCCTGGAAATTTGTCCTATGGACTGTAGAATTTCTAAGGGAGTCTAACAGGTCGTTTGTCGGTTTACACAAACTTCATATGAACCTTCCTGGATTGGATTCACGGATACAGACTTGGTTCTGTTTACGCCGTTCTCCATTCCATTCTCTCAATCATTCTTGTAGCGATTATCATCCGGTTGTTGAATGTATACAATTCGCCGTTGGTGGGAACGAAATGGGTTGCGGTTAGGGCTAGTCACACTAGTCCTCAGTTCGGCTTTAGTGATTCGTCACACCCAAGGAGCCTTAGTCTTTGAAATTTATCGGTTGCTGACTCGTCCCTTCATCGGCGAACCCATCCAGCTCACCTCCACCGAAAATGCTCGGGTTAAAGAGCTAGAGCAACGGCTGGCTGAGATGGAGAGCCAAAATCGTCAGCTTCAGCAACTGCTCGGCTACGTGGCCAAACAACCCAACAAAGGCATCACTGCCCCGGTCATTGGCCGCAGTGCAGACCAGTGGTGGCAGCAGGTGGTTTTGGGGCGCGGCAGTTCGGATGGCATCAAACCGGGCTACATTGTCTCTGGCATTGGCGGATTGGTCGGTCGCGTTACCGAGGTGACACCCAACACCAGCCGAGTGCTGCTGATTAGCGATCCCAATAGCCGAGTCGGGGTGACCGTCAGCCGTTCCCGCAACATGGGCTATATCCGGGGTCAGTCGGCGAACCGGGTAATTATGGTCTTCGTGGACAAGGTTCCCGATGTCCGTCAGGGAGATGTGATTACGACATCGGCCTTGAGCCGCCTCTTTCCGGCTGGGTTACCCGTTGGTCGCGTAGAGTCTATCAACTTCAACAAAAGCCCTGCTCCCGAAGCGGTCATTGAGCTTTCGGCACCCATCAGCTACCTGGAATGGGTTATGGTGGCACCCAACCCCATGAATCCAGATGTGGATGCCCAGGAAAATCTGAGTGAACCTGCGCCACAGGGAGAAGAGGGCGATCGCTCCCAATCCCAACCCTCCGAGAACACAACGGACACTCAAGGACAAGTCACCGAATCCAATTTACCCGCTGAAAGTATCTATCAGTTCCAAAACCGGGATGCCGAACCGACTTACGAAGAGGCTCCTGCCCAATCGGCTCCCCCACCCTCGACCGAAGCCCTGTCCCCCGAACCCGCCGCCCCGGCAAGCAGCGCTGCTCCCCCCGTCGAACCGCCTGCACCCTCGGCTCCTCAGTCGGCAGAATCTCTCGTCGAACCTGCTGCCGCCCCTGAACCCATAGAGGTTGCTCCCCCGGCTGAAGCCGCTCCACCCAGCGCTGCCCCCGCAGAGGCACCCGCCCCCATCGAAAATTTACCGCCCGCAGCCAGCGGTTCATCCAGTGATACCAGGAGTGATGATCCCTAAATGATGAACGATATTAGCCGGATGCATCCTCGCACCATTTTGTCGCTGAACTGTGCAGTCACCGCAGGCTCTGTTCTACTCTGTTTGCTGGTTTCGCCCATGCGATTACCGGGCATGGAGCTTTTGACCGTTAATCCCAACTGGCTGTTGATTTGGGTAGTGGCCTGGAGTGTGAAGCGCACTGTTTGGCAGGGGGCGATCGCCGGAATTGCCCTGGGCCTGATCCAGGATGGCATGAGCTATCACAACCCAACCCATGCTGTCAGTTTGGCGATCGTCGGCATCCTCACCGCCAAACTCCAGAAGCAGCGCTACATCCGAGAAGATTTCATTTCCATCTCGCTGATTGTCTTTGGCATGTCCGTTCTCGCCGCCACCATCACCGCCATCCAATTCAGCCTCCAACCCCAGGAAATCGCCGCCCATCTGGCTCGTGGTCCGATCGGCGAAATCTGGCTCAACCATCAGCGCATTTCCCTCAGTTCCGCCATTCTCAGCAGCCTCTGGGCACCCGTAGTGTACTATCCCCTGAATCGCTGGTGGGAAATGATTGGCAGTATTGAACAGCCTCAGTCTTAGGGAGGGGAAAGGGGAAAGGGAAAAGGGTGAACCTGGATATTTTCAGGTTCAACTCCGGAATTAAATCGAGGGGCAAGGAAAACCGCTCAAAGAACAGGGTTCCTGGATAATTCCCAGTATCTCTTTTGCATCCTCAGAGAACAGGGTTCCTGGGTGCTTCATCGATCTCCCTTTCCCCTTTTCCCTTTGGGTTCCTGGGTGCTTCATCGATCTCCCTTTCCCCTTTTCCCTTTCCCCTTTCGCCTATTCAAAGAAGATTCGTGAATCTGTTTATTGATCTCCCCTTTTCCCTTTCCCCTTTCGCCTATTCAAAGAAGATTCGTGAATCTGTTTATTGATCTCCCCTTTCCCCTTTCCCCTTTCGCCTATTTAGCCCCTTTCGCCTATTTAGAAAGCTTGGCTCTGATTCCGAGGCAAACTCACCAAGTAATGCACCGCCGACAACAGGTCGGGGTGGGTTGTGTTGGGGTGGAAGCGCTTGAGATAGGTTTGGCTGCGGATGCCGCAGGTGAGGGCGATCGTGGTAATGTCCATGGCTTGGCCTGCG
>JALOOP010000019.1 GCA_025454315.1 Oculatellaceae cyanobacterium Prado106 | reverse complement strand
CACTCCCCACTCCCCACTCCCCACTCCCCACTCCCTATTTGTAATGAAGTTTGCGATCGCCCATCCAATACAACTTCTGCAAGTCCATCCCGGCTTGGGGATATTCCACGACAGCCGTCTGGCAGGTGACTCGAAAGGGTTTTCCGGTGGGAGGGTGAAATTCGATTTGTTGAAATTGTTCTATGACTTTTGCTAAACGCTGCTCTGCTTCTAGTTGTGTCGTTTGAAAGAAACCCATGACAAAAGTCTTGCCGCCCCAGCGACCAACCACATCTTCTTGCCCAAAGCTTTGTCGCAGGAGTTTTCCGAGACTGGCCAGGACTTCATCGCCCATGGCGTGACCCTGTTTTTGGTTGATTCGTTTGAGTTGACCCAGATCTACCAGCGCTAGCGAGAAGGGTTGGTGGTGGCGATCGCTCCAGGCCAAAATTTGATTCAGATCTTCGGTGGATTTGCGGCGATTGCTGACCCCGGTTAGGGCATCAGTTTCGCTGAGGTTGCGGAGGAGGCGCGATCGCTCCAGCCGATTGAGAATGCGGATAATCAGTTCCGGGGCAACAATGGGTTTGCTGACGTAATCATCGGCTCCCGCCATGAACACTTGTTGCATCGTGGCCGCATCGGTATGAGCCGTCAAAAACACAATGGGGATGCTTTTCCAGGTGTCGTCACTGCGGATGGTCTGACAGAGTTCAATACCGTTGAGATGGGGCATTTCTACATCCAGGATGATCAGGTCAGGATCGGCCATGGGCAGCGTCTGCCAAAATTGACGGGAATCGGTCAAGGGATAAACCTTTAAGCCCCAAGGCGTGAGGAGAGCCTGGAGGGCAGCGAGAATGGCTGGATCATCATCCACGACCATAATTTTTTCTTCCGATCGTAAAACACTGAGCGGAACCGTCAAGGATTCCGAGTCCATCACCGGATCTGCAGCCGAAAATAAATAGCTCTGGTCTAGTCGCTGTAATTCCTGGCGCAGGGCTTTGACGAGTTGGGATAACTGGCGTTGGCGCAGCGCGGTCAGGGGTGGGGTAGAGCGAGCGGGGTTTGGGCGATCGCGCTCTGCCAAATGATTTTCTAAATGGCTCTCTAATTGACTCTCTAAATGGCTCTCCAATTGACGACTATTCGCTAAAGAACTCTCGAAAAAGGGTTCGATCGCCCGTGCCAGCGAAGAACCTTCCTCCGACCCATAAAGTCCCAGAGAACCTGCCAATCGATGAGCCTCCTGTCGGGCTTCGGCACATTGTTCAGGAGCTAATAAACCTTGCAGCAGCAGACTTGTGGCGGCTTCGAGATGGGCGACTCGCTGGCTAAAACTATCTCGCACCTGTCCCCAGATCCGTTGAATATTCCAAGTTTTTTCAGCGTCGCCTGGGATTGGGGCAGAGGACGGGGTTGGGTTCGCTGCCGCAACAGCTTTACCGCTGGAGCGAGAAGGCAAGGTAATAAAAGGGTGATACCGAGCGATCTCCTCTAGTGAATCAATTTCGGGTGGCTCAGAGATACGATGAGAAGGGGCCTCAGAGATAGTTTCTGAACTAGAATCAGCGATGGTTCCAGTCATGGGTTCAGAAATCAACTCAGAGATGCTATCCGAGATGGTTTCGGAAATGAACTCAGAGATAGTTTCAGGGACAGTATCAACAATGGCTCCGGAGATAGATTCAGGAATTAAGCTAGGAATTAATTCAGGAACGACATCCGGAATGAATTTAGGGATGGATTTAGAGACTGATTCGGCGAGAGATTCAGGAATGGATGCAGCGAGTGTTTTAGGTTGCGATCGCCCATTCTCCCTATCGCTCTCCCCCTTAGTTTTTCCATTAGTTTTTCCATCGGTTTTCCCATCAGTTCTCCCGTCGGTTCGTTCAGTCTGAGTCACAACTGCCTTAAGTCGATAGCCAATGCCATAGACCGTTTCAATCGGGTCATCTTGCAGTCCGGCAGCTTTTAACTTTTGCCTGAGACCTTTGAGATGCGATCGCACAGTATCCTCAGTCGGTGGTTCCTCATAAGACCAGAGATGGTCGATTAAAACCCCACAGCTAAAAATACGATTGCGGTTCCGTAGAAACAGTTCGAGCAGGCCATATTCTTTGGGGGTGAGTCGGAGGGCGCGATCGCCACAGGTCACTTCACAAGTGTTAGGGTTCAGCGTCAGGGTTTGCCAGGTCAACTGGGGCGGCAGCAGAATGCCGCCTCGCCGCAGCAAGGCTCGAATCCGCGCCAGCAGTTCTGCCAAATCAAACGGCTTAGTGACATAATCATCGGCTCCGGCATCAAGTCCCAACACTCGGCTGGAACTGCCGTCTTGAGCCGTGAGGAGCAGAATCGGGGTGGCGTTGCCTTGCGATCGCAACTGCCGACAAATGCTGATGCCGTCCCGCTTAGGCAGCATAATATCCAGCAAAATCAGGTCATAGGCAAAGGATTCCGCCAAATCCCACCCCGCCTGCCCATCGGTGGCCACATCGACCGAATAGCGTTGCTCGGTCAAGGCTCGCAGGAGGGGGTCAATAATCAGCCGATCGTCCTCAATCAGTAGAACTTTCATGGCCGTTTCCCTGATGCTGGTTTGATGATCTGCTTGCTGAAGCAGGGGTTGGGTTGTGCGCGGGGGGCGATCGCCCTCAAGGTTTCATGGCAAACAAAGCTGTCTGATCACTCAGTAGCCAATGTTGCATTTATCGTAAGGGTTCTTCCGGAATCTGTCGCCGTTTTGTAATGATTATTGTCAGGAGTCTTGGAGTTCTTAGAGAACCTCGAAAAATTCATTAAGAAGCGTCTCAACATGAGTCAAATATGAGATCCCAATCGGGAATAGAGCAAGACTCGTGGGACAACCTGGCTTTTGGGATTTAGAAAATTGTCAGTAGAGACGTAGAGGAAGGGGAAAGGCGAAGTCTCTACCCTTCTCCCCTACTTCCCACTCCCCACTCCCTTCCAAAGCTTGCTTCTCCGCTAAGGGCTTTTGTGGATGGGCAGATGGACGGTGAACAGCGTTCCTTGATGCAGAGTACTTTCGACTTGGATTTGCCCTTGATGGTTTTCAACGATGACTTTGGCGATCGCTAATCCCAGTCCCGAGCCAGTGCGATTTTCACCGATCGCGTTCGGGGATACATTGCTCTGATCGGGGGCATTTTTTCGGGCGGGATCGACGCGGTAGAAGCGATCGAATAATTGGGGCAGTGCTTCGGCGGGAATGCCGATGCCTGTATCTTGGATTCGCAGTTGCAGTTGTTGGGTGCTGGGTGATTTTAGCCGTTGCAGGGTGACTTCAATTTTGCCGCCTGTGGGGGTGTAGTAAATGGCATTGCTGATCAGGTTGGTGAGCAGGCGGGTGAGTTGATTGCGATCGCCCATCACGCCATAATTTGCTGTTTCGTCTAGGTGCAGCAAGAGGGAGAGGAATTTTTCGGTGGCGATCGCCTGCTGTTCCTCCATGACTTCCTGGAGCAGATCGTTGAATGGGACTAGCTCCGTTTGTCGAGGCGCAATGCCGCTATCCTGTCTGGCCAAAAACAACAAATCATCGACTAATCGCCCCAATCGTCGGGTTAACCGTTCCACTACTCGCAACTGATCCTGCTGCAAGTGCGGATCGGGATCTTCGAGGGCGACTTGGACATTGGTTTGGATGACGGCGATGGGGTTGCGGAGTTCGTGGGAAGCGTCCGCTGTAAACTGTTTGAGTCGTTGGTAGGAATCGCGGACTGGAGCGATCGCCAACCCCGACAAAAACCAACCGATGGCTGCGATCGCGGCCACCATCACGCCCATGCCCAAACTCAAATCGCGCAATAGTTGCCGAATTGGCTTGGTCACCTCAAACCAGGGATGACTCACCCGCAAATAGCCCAGTGGTTGCCCGTCTCGCTGAATCTCCTGAGTCACTTGCCGCAACCATTGATCATCTATCTGGTTATCCATCTGGTCATCCATCTGGTCATCCATCCAGTGAACCGTCTCCCCGTCCTGATGCGGATGCAGGGCAATCCCCGGCGGCACCGAAAAGGTAGACCAAAGCAATTCACCGGACGCATCAAACCATTCCAGGTCAATATGGTCATCCTCCACCGCCTGCACATTGCGCCCCAGGCTGGCTTCTAGATTGACTTGGGGTAAGGCTCCGGGAGCAGTCGATTCAATGACGAGCGATCGCTGCACCACTTCCACCACATGATTCAAGGTGTCATCAATCCGCTCCACCAATGTATTCCGCACATAGAAAAAGAACCCCGAGGCAAACAGCAACAACAACACTGCGGTCAACGCGGTATACCACAGAGCTAAGCGGCGACGGGTGGCTTGGAACATGGAGGAGGAAGGGGAAAGGGAAAAGGGGAAAGGGGGGAACTTGGATTCTGCCCTGGACTGTTCGGAGAGTCTAATGAGAGGCACACAGATGGAGAAAGAAGGCGCAAGGAGACAGAGAAGAGGGGGGAACTTAGATTTTGCTCTAGACTGTTTGGAGAGTCCAATGAGAGGTATACAGATGGACGCAACCGAGGAGGCTAGTGGATTTGATAATGGATAGTTCAATAATGGGATGATAAGCTCTCATCATTTTCATTATCGATCATCTCTCCTACCATCTCAGTGTGTAGAGTCTCAGCGTGTAGAGTCTCAATGTGTAGAGCAATAAAGAAACCACAGTAAACCCCTTTCGCCTTTCCCCTTTCCCCTTTCGCCTTTCCCCTTTCCCCTTTCCCCTTTTCCCTTTCCCCCCTTCCCCCCTTCCCCCCTTCCCCAAATGCCCGTCCCCTTCCACCCAACCCCTCACTCCGGCTACCACTGGGATGGTTCTGCCCGTCGGTTCTTTGAGGGTTGGTACTATCGGGTGACGCTGCCGGATTGGGGGGAAAGTTTTGCGTTTATGTATGCGATCGAAGACCCGGTCGGGGGACAGCCTTATAGCGGTGGGAGCGCTCAGATTTTGGGGGTGGGCGATCGCTACTTCTGGCGCAGTCTGCCGGATGTGCGGGGGTTTTGGGCTTGGCGGGAGGCGCTGGGGGTGGGGCATTGGCGACAAACGAATATGCAAGCGGATCTCCGGCAAGCGCCGGGGTATTTGGAGCCGGAAGTGTTCGATCGCCAAATTATGGAAGGCTATCAGGCGACTGCGACCTGGCATCAGGGGAAATTTCGCGATCCGGGTTCGGGGGAATGGGTGCGGTGGCAATATGCGATTCAACCTTGGTCAGGGTGGGGCGATCGCGATCGGCCTTCCCAATCCACTGCTGGGATATTGTCTCAGTTGCAAATCTTTGAGCCGGGCTGGCAAATTCTCATGGCACATGGGTTGGCTAGTGGCTGGATCGAGTGGCAGGGGCAGCGCTACACCTTTGAAGATGCGCCCGCCTACAGTGAAAAAAACTGGGGTGGAGCCTTTCCCCAGCGCTGGTTCTGGATTAACTGCAATGCTTTTTCGGGTGAACCGGATTTAGCCCTCACGGCGGGCGGCGGCAAGCGGCGGGTCTTGGGCTGGATGGAGTCGGTGGCGATGGTGGGGATTCATCATCGGGGCAAGTTCTACGAGTTTGTGCCCTGGAATGCAGAGGTTCACTGGGACATTGCGGCCTGGGGAGCGTGGCGAATGACAGCGACGAATGCTCACTATCAGGTCGAACTGGTGGGGAAGTGCGATCGCCCCGGCACCCTCGTCCGCACCCCGACCGCTCAGGGCATGGTCTTCTGCTGCCGAGACACAACGCATGGTGGCCTGACGCTGACGCTCAAAGATCGACAGGGAAGGTTGGTGCTACAGGCTCAGAGTTCTCTCGGTGGGCTTGAGGTGGGCGGGGTAGAGGTGGACGAGAAGGGTGTTTGGCAAGGTTCTTGGGTGAGGTAGGGTGGGGCGATCGCAGGTTCTACCGGGATGGGCGATTGCGGATCAATCGACGAAATCTACCCCAACTATTTCTTTGAACCCCCTTTCCCCTTTCCCCTTTCCCCTTCCCCCTTTCCCCTTTCCCCTTCCCCTTTCCCCTTCCCTCCCCCACTCCCCTTCTTCAAAGACTCCTGCTATCATGCTCAATAAGATATAACGTGAGTTTATCTTTGGGGCTGTAGCTCAGCAGGATAGAGCGGTCGCCTCCTAAGCGACAGGCCGCGCGTTCGACTCGCGCCAGTCCCGTCCAAATCGATCGGGAAGTAAATAGTGAATGCTTACACGTCTAAGCGTGGATCAGTTTGGGGTGGATGTAGTCCCATTTTGATCCAAATTTGGCGAGAAGTTTGAATAAAAGGAGCAGGACGAGCCTCGTCATTCACATCCAAGCGCTGGCAAGTTGCTCGCCCTATAGGAGTCACTCCCAAAATCCGTACCCCGTCCTTTGTCCAAACAAAATGCTCAGACCACAGATGCTGACGTGGATTGAACAGTGAAACTTCTGCTCCAGTCTCCGGATCAATTCCCACCATGAAGTTTGAGCGTCGTTCATTACAGCGACGACAAGCTAAAGCCAAGTTACTGAGGTCGTCTAGCCCTCCCAATGACTGCGGCAAAGTATGGTCAACTGTGAACCGATCAGCACTTACAACTTCTGGTGAGCGGCAGTATTCACAAAGCTGAGCGGCTCTTTCGGCAACGAGTTTTCGGAGGGATTCAGCGACCATGTGGATTCTGAAGCGAGAACAGAGTTAGCATATGTAAAAATTTGCGCTAGCTCTGATATGCCATCTAGCTCTGCCTGTTCTTCTGGTGTGAGAGTTCCAACCTTGTTGCGCTCCAGCAACTCATCTGAACGAGCCTGTAAGGTATCTGTAAACTTAAACAATCGTAGCTCACCCACTTGTTCCAGGCGAACTCCCGATCCTAGCCAGGACGATGGCTCAATCATCAGTTTTGGCTTCATCATGGTGTCAGAAGAAAGACTTTAGGTTAATCCTAGCGCATCCGACTGAACCCTTTCCCATAGTTCTTAATCTTCCATATTTCCGCTCACCCTCGCCGATCGCAACATCAGCCATCGCGCTAAAACCTGAATATCAGCGGAGGAGCCTTAATCTGCAAACCACCCTTCAAAATCTGCCCAGTGTCCTTACCCTGGAAGAGGCGGCTGACTATCTTCGCCTTTCTCCTAACATTGTGCTGCAAGAAGCGATCGCCGGTAAGAGGAGATCGAAGACGCTCGACGTTCATGGATCAAGGTTGTGTACGACCAGGGCAAGCCAATTCCTCTGCCATCAACAGAAACACAGTACAGCGGTAAAACACTATTGAGAATGCCTCGATCCTTGCATCAAATGTTGGTTGAAGCTGCTGAACGGGAGGGAGTTCGTCTAAATCAGCAGATTGTTTATTTGCTGAGTACGGCCTCTGCGTCTCAAGAGACTAGTAGAGTGTACGAGTCAACTCTTGAATCTATTCATTAGAGGGCAGGGAATCGGTTGGAAGTATCACCAAACTGTAGGACAGGCACTTGAACCTCGACACCGCCTGGGTAGATCAACCGCAGCGGCATTCCAGCGTTCATCATGAATACGAGTAAGAACTTTGCGATCGCCAAATTGGGTTCTGACTCAGGCATTAACGCAACCAACTCCCCATCTATCAATTCATAACGTCCTTCCCGAGCATTTTCAGGGTTGTTGCTCCAAGTTAAATACTCTTCAAAATTGGCAAACTTGAGTTTCACTTGCGTCATGGTGACTCTCTAAACAGATCTCTAGGGCGGCTCTTGGGTTGCGTTAGCTTTCATCTTACCCGATCGCCTTGTAAGGGGCATGGTACTCGTTGAACCGGGCGATCGCATCCCAGCTAAACAAGTTACATTGAAGGGCACTGCAAAATGGTGGCAGTCCAGCTCATCTTTTTTAACCTTCACTGGCTATGAACATTTTTAACCGTCCAAGGGTGTTTTTGATTCCCTTCATTATGGGAGCCTGGGTCGTTTTGGTGACTTGTCGTTCTCAGACTTTTGCTCAGAATTCGGCGGCGCAAACAACGACGCAAACCATGACCGATTCGGGGCGATCGCCCACTCCCACCCTCACGACTTCTGATCGAAAAGATTCCGCGACTTCAACCACACAAGCAACTCCAGAAGCTCATCCGGTGATTGCGGCGGCGGGGGATATTGCCTGCGATCCAAGCCAGATTTCGCCTGGAAATACAAGGAAATGCCAGATGAAGGCGGTTTCGGATTTGTTGGTGGATCGTCCGCTGGCGGCAGTGTTGCCCTTGGGGGATTTGCAGTATGCGGATGGGCGATTGGATGAGTTTCAGCGGTCTTATGATCCGACTTGGGGGCGGCTGAATGCGATCAGTCGGCCTGTGCCGGGTAACCATGAGTACCATACGCCGGGGGCAAGGGGTTACTTTCAGTATGTCGGCGACTTGCGGCAGCGGTTCCCGGAGATTACGGGACAGCCGGAGCAGGGATATTACGATTACAAGCTGGGGGAGTGGCATTTGATTGCGCTGAACTCTAACTGTGAGGAGGTCGGGGGCTGCGATGCGGAGTCTCCGCAGGGGCGATGGCTGAAGCAAGTGCTGAGCGATCACGCTAGTCAATGTACGATCGCATACTGGCACCATCCCCGGTTTTCTTCGGGGCCGCATGGTAACAATGCAAACCTGGATGATTTTTGGCGGATGCTCTATGCGGCGGGAACTGAGGTTGTGCTGAATGGGCATGATCATGTGTATGAGCGGTTTGCGCCCCAAACGCCGGATGGCAAGGAGGAGGGCGATCGCGGCATTCGGCAATTTGTGGTGGGAACGGGCGGCAAGGATCTGTATCCGTTTCAACAGATCAAGCCCAATAGCGAAGTGCGGCAAAGCGATGCCTATGGCGTTCTAGAGCTAACGCTGCGACCCGATGGTTATGACTGGCAATTTCGGGCGATCGCCTCCCAGTCCTTCCAGGATGCGGGACAAGGAAAATGTCATTGATGCCCTTCAGCGAACGACAGAAGGCATAATGAATAAGTGGCAGGATGGATAATGGAATCATTCTTGGACAGCACGACCAGGGATCAAACGCGCGCTCCCCTATCCATCGACTCTGTACACACAAGTTCCATGATCGGCTTTGCTCCAGGGTTCTTGCCTCCCAAATTCCCCAAATCTGGGGGACTTTGAATCTCTTGGGCTTCTCTGGGAAGGTTCGGCTCCCCCAAAGTTGGGGGCTGGGGGCGCGAAATCCTGGAGAGAAGCACAACCAACCCTTAATCAACACTGGGTTGTACAAGCCCTATTTCTTGAGTCCAAGCCCAATTTACTGTTACGCAAGCACGAAACGATGGCGGCTTCTCCCACCCCTTTCCTTCCTTCCTCACCAGAGTCCAAACAAGCCTATCGATGGCCGTTCTGGTTTACGGTGCCCCTCTACCCCTATGGACAGCGGCGGACGCTGCGACACGAAGTGGTGCCCGAGTGGGTTTGGACGTTTGACCAGCTCCAGGGCATTTTCTATGTCACCGTGCCGATTCGGATGACGGTGGTGCGCTTAGAAGAGGGCGGTCTGCTGGTGTATGCGCCTGTGGCTCCAACGCCGGAATGTCTGCGGCTGATGGATGAATTGGTGACTCAGTATGGTGCGGTCAAGTATATTATTTTGCCGACCACTTCGGGGCTGGAGCATAAGGCATTTGTGGGGCCTTTTGCGAGACGGTTTGCCCAGGCGGTGGTCTATGTTGCGCCAGGGCAGTGGAGTTTTCCGCTGAGTTTGCCGTTGAGTTGGCTGGGGTTTCCGCCGGGACGGACACAGGTGTTGCCTGCGGAGAGTTCCAAGGCTCCCTTTGGCAGTCAGTTTGATTATGCGGTGCTGGGGCCGCTGGATCTGGGGCAGGGCAATTTTGGCGAGGTGGCTTTTTTCCATCGGCGATCGCGCATTCTCCTCCTCACCGATACTCTGGTTTCGATTCCCTTTGCGCCGCCTGCGATCGTGGAGCTAGACCCCTATCCGCTGTTGTTCCACGCCCGTGAAGATGCGACAGAAGCGATCGCCGACACCCCCGAAAATCGCATCAAGGGTTGGCACCGGGTAGCGCTCTTTGCCTTTTATTTCCGCCCTAGTGCCATGACCACGATTCCGCTGGGGGAGGCGTGGCAGGCGGCACAGCAAGCTCCCGATCGCTCTCGCAAAGCCTACTACGGGCTATACCCTTTCCACTGGCAGCCGCACTGGCAAAAGTCCTTTGATGCCCTGCGAGGGGAAGGACGGCTACGAGTCGCCCCGATTTTGCAACAGCTTATCCTCAACCGCGCCCCGCAGCAGGTGCAGGATTGGGCAAAGCAGGTGGCTCTATGGGGCTTTCAACAAATCATTCCCTGTCACCTCGATGCACCCGTACAGGCCACTCCCCAGGACTTCCTGGAAGCCTTCAATTGTCTAGATCCGTCGCTTCCCAAGGAGGCTCAACCCTGGCGGTTACCCGAAGAGGACTTTGAGTTCCTCAGAGAATTAGAGTCCGGGTTGATTCGGCGGGGGATTTCGCAGCCCGTGGATTTTGAATAGGGGAAAGGGGAAAGGGGAAAGGCGAAAGGGGAAACACTGGTTGGAGCGCGGAGTTTTTTAGACATTTACTAAGTGGACAACGATAAAAGAATCATTGAATTCTCCCCATCTCCCCATCTCCCTAAATCGGCCTTTTCGGCAAATTGTGACATTTTTCCCGACCGAGTGATCCAAAAACGGGGAGTTGACATATCCTGAAAGGTGAGGAATAGGAAATGCATCGTATTTCTGGGTTCATCAAATTTATTGTTTTATCGTTGAGTTGCAAAGAGGGGCGATTGTGAGGGTTTCACACGTCCCTTTTTTCTTTGGGGAGTGGGGAGTGGGGAGTGGGGAGTGGGGAGTGGGGAGTGGGGGGAGGACGGTGGAATGTTGGGGAGTTTTATTGATTTTTCGTTGATCAATTCGTTGATCCTTTGCCGGGGAAAGGAGCTAGAGGTTCGTTTGTAGAATCTTGGTTTGTGAGTGGGCTTGGGGGGAGGGCGATCGCTCCATTTCCGCTTCATTCACTTGGGGCAAGGTGGGAATTCCCTGGTAGAAGCGGGGGTTTTGGGAAGTTGCGATGATGAAGAGGGAGAGGGTGGCGATCGCCGCATTAGCCAATTTTGTCCAGTTCATAGCCTGCTCCTGAGTGACGTTCTGTTGAACATACAAGGAGGGGAGAGGAATGGATTTAAAGGGAAAATGACCGTCACTCAGCGATTAATCCTTCACTATGCAACTAAGGCTTCAATCTCTGTGGCTTGGGTGGGGAGGGCTTCCGTAATCACCTCACAGCCTTCTGTTGTAATCAGCACATCATCTTCAATGCGGATACCACGGGTATCGGAGAATTCTGCGAGGCGTTCCCAATTGACGACGGATTGATATTTCGATCGCCGCACGGGATCATTCAGAATGGCAGGCACTTGATAAAATCCGGGTTCGATGGTGACGATCATTCCGGGTTGGAGAGGACGGTTGAGGCGGAGATAGCAGAGGCCGAAGCGATCGCTGCGTTGTCGTCCCGTTTCATATCCAGCGACATCTCCCAGATCTTCCATGTCATGAACATCTAGGCCGAGCAAATGGCCTACACCATGGGGGAAAAATAGCGCGTGCGCGTCCATCTCCACTAAATTCTCGGGATGTCCTTTGAGGATTCCTAGTTCTGTTAATCCTGTGGCGATCGCAGTCGATGCAGCCATGTGTAAATCACGGTATTCAATGCCGGGTTTTGCCTGTGCAATACAGCGATCGTGAGCCGCTAAAACCACATCATAAAGGGCGCGTTGAGTAGGAGAAAATTTCCCAGATACAGGCCAGGTTCGCGTCACATCAGAAGCCCAGCCAGACTCCGCTTCGGCTCCCACATCGGCCAAGAGCAAATCGCCGGACTGCAAGCGGTGGTGATAGTGATTGTTGTGCAGGACTTCGCCTTGGACGGTGACGATGCTGCCGTAGGCGCAGGTCATGTTTTCGCCCAGGATGACGCTTTCCATGGCGGCTCTGACTTGGGCTTCGCGGCGGGCGCTGGCGGTGACGGCCATGCCGACTCGATGCGCCTGGACGGTGACGGCGGCAGCTTGACGAATGGCGGCGATCGCAGCCTCATCATGAATCATCCGCAGTTGCACTATCGCCTCTGCCAGGGTTTGATCCTGGGACAGGGACTCGGTGGGGTTGCGGTGGAGGATTTGGGATTGGTGCGATCGTGTGGCACTATCTTGTACCGGAAGCGTGGCGGCACCTTCGGCAAAATTCTGGAGCTTGTCGAGCGGGTAGGTGGCATCTGCGCCGATTTGGGTGGCGATCGCGGATCGGCTGGGGGTATCGCCATGCCAAAGGATGCTGGCGGGTGTCGCTTCGTCCATAAAGAGCGTGAGTTTACCGTCCGCTAGATGAATCGCAGCATTTTCGAGGGAGAGTCCGGCGAAGTAGAGAAAATGGCTGCTGGCGCGATAGGGGTAGACATTGGCCGGGAAGTTGCGGGCGCTGCTGTTGCCAGACCAGAGCAGTACGGGGAAGGAGATGCGATCGGCGAGTCGTTGCCGACGCTGGCGCAGGGTGTCAGCAAGCGTCGAGGCGGTTGGGGAAAGGGAAGTCATGGTAGGAGAGATCCTGTGAATGCTTGAATCTTAATGCTTGGGTCTGAGACTATAAACGGTCATTCTATCGCTTGCGATAGTCGAAGGGTGAATAGGATTGATGTTAATAAAAAGGGGATAGAACAGAACCATCGCGAATTCATCAGGATATATAAAATGGCCTATAAAACCGATCGTGTTCATCGACAGCATCCAGAAGGTCAGGCGCAATCCCTCAACTATGCCTTGAATCGGCTCATGGTCGAGTTTTCCCGTGTCATTTTGACGGTTATTCTCGTCAATCTGGTGGTTCAGGCTTTTACTCTAAATGTAGAAGCAGGCTGGAGAAGCATTGCGGCGATCGCTCTCCCCATGCTCGTTGTAGCCTATCTCGCCTTTGCCAACTCATCTGGAAAAACAGAGCAGCAATCCACCAAACTATTTCGGGGCTTCCCGAGTGCTATCTTTTATCTGATCGCGACTGTTTGGATGTTGGCACTCTTGATCCTAACCCGGTATGTGGACGCGGCTATTAACCCTGCCATCCCCGCAGGCGAATTCGCCATCTCTGGAACCCTCAGCTTCTACAGCGCCATCATAGGGCTACTCCCGTTCAAATCCCTAGTCGCCTGTGCCTATGGCATTGTCTCAGGCGTGCTGTTGTTTATTTTGTTTTTTGGAGTCTGAAGCCGAAGGGAAGAGAAGAGGGGGAAAGGGAAAAGGGGAAAGGGAAAAGGAGGGTTCGCTGAACAACCCGCGAAAGTTTGCCTTGGATTATTCCTTTCGCCTTTCGCCTTTCCCCTTTCCCCTTTCCCCTTCCCATCCTTACCGCGAATATCCTCGGGGAATGCTGCGTTGGTTTTCGTTGTCGGGGTTCCATTCGGTGGGGATGCGGGTGACGACCGATCGCGCAAGACGGAGCCACTGGGAACTGGCGGTGAGGTAACCGAGTTCGGCTACATAGTCGCGATCGCGCGCGGGAATAGGCACCTGCTGAGAGGTATGGCTCAGGTCACAGTCAAACTGCTGGACGCTGAGGGGGCGATCGCGCGTAATATCAATGCCCGTGACATCGTAGATGCGAACCATCAGGTCTTGGCCGCCCTGCTGTTTGGCGCGTTCCATCCGTTCAGAAGAAATTTCCCAGTGGACATAGGCATCTTCGGGGTGGTGCGGGACGAGGACGATGTAATCGCAGACAGCGGTGGCGGCACCGGATTGAATCGCCGATCGCAGTCGGGAAACGGCACCTGTCGCCGCCGCACTCGCTGCCGCACCCGCAGCAACAGTGGCAACGCCTCGGCCATAATCCGCATCGCCGCTACTGCTGAGGTGGGCGGTATCGGAACGGGCGAGTTCTAGCCAGTCGCCGTGGGTTTTGAGGTAGCCCAGTTCGGCGAGGTAGGTGCGATCGCTGGCCGGTGCGTGAATTTGATACTCTTCTGTATCTTCGCTAAAGGTGAATTGCTGGATGGGGTTGAGTTGTTGGCTGGGATCAGCATGGGTGACATCGAACAGGCGTAGCGCCATTTGTTGGCCTTCCAGTCGCCGCATCATGGTCTTGTCCACCTGGGGAATTTCCCACCGTGCCAAAAGCTGCTGACTGCCAACCGGGTCTAGCGTGAGGCGACTTCTGCCGGTGAACAGCGCGGCTCCGGCAGCACCCGCTGCGGCTCCAGCACCTAGCAAGGTTGCCGTGTTGTTCCTTGAGGTTTCACGCGGTTCTACCCAAGTCTCGTTGGTCTCAGAACCCAGCACTTCAGGGCGCGATCGCCGTTTCCCCCCAAACAATCCCCAGAGCAACAGCAGCCCCAGCGGCAGCAATAGCCACCAGAGCCAGGACGGTAATTTGGCTTGCCAATTCTGCCAGGTCTGATTCCAGGCTCCCAGGATTCCGGCTCCAGGATTGGTTGAATCTGTCCCGGTCGCGGCTGTTCCGGTCGTCCCGTCTGTAGTACCAGTCGCCGCCGATCCTGTTCCACTAGCCGCCTCTGTGGGAGAAGCGGAGCCAGCGGGGGTTGCGTTGGCATCGGCAGGGTTGGCGCTGCTGGCGGTCAGAGAACCCGCAGCAGAGGCAGAATCAATGGGGGTTTGGGCGATCGCGTCCTGAGCATCAGGAGCAGTGACATAGCCCAAGAAAGCCTGGACGGCTGGGGAGGGATCATTGCCCTTGTAGACATAGGAAAAGGGCTGGGAAAACGGATATTTGGGATCGGTGGGCAGGGTGCTGTACATTTCCAGGATTCTTACCCCTGGCTCATCTTGCACCTGACCCGCGAGTGCATAGCCAATGCCATCGGTGCCGAGCGCCTGCACCAGAGCGGCGGTGTTGACCTTGGAAAGAATAATGGTGTTGGAGCCGCTGGCAAAGGGTTTTGCTTGGAAGATGGGATAACTGCTAAAGGATTGGCGGGTGTCGCTGGCTTCGGGATGATCGACGAGGCGAATCGTGGTGTCTTCACCGCCCAACTCTGACCAACGGGTAATTTCTCCGCGAAAAATCTGGGAGAACTGGGTTGCGTCAATTTCTCCTTTAAAGGGATTATCTTTTCCTAGGACGATCGCAATTTTCTCTCGTCGGACAGGCACGGCAACCAGTCCCTGAGCCTCTTCTTCGGGCAACAGAGGACGACCAATGGCTGCAATATCCGCTGAGCCATCGACCACAGCCTGCAAGGCTTCCTCAGTGCTTCGCTCGGTCACGACCACGCGCGTTTCTGAGAAGCGTTGCTCAAAGTTTTGCTTGAGGCTTTCGGTTAAGCCTTGGGCACTGAGGGAGGTATTAATTTTGACTTCTGTGCCGCTGGGGACAGAGGCAGGTAATTTAAAGGACACGGGCGTGGCGGGGGCGATCGCAGGCATCCAGGGCATGGCCGCGAGCGGTTGCACCAGGGATCCAAGCGCCACACTGGTAGCCAGAGTCGCGCCAGTAGTGGCCTTCAGCAGCCCAGAAAAAGCGAAAAGCGATCGCGGTTGCTTCTGTTGCACCATGATTCCAAACATCCGTAAACTCGACTTGCTTGACAATAGTAGTAAAACTTCGTAGATAAAGGAAGCAAAAAATAAGTTTTATACAAAAAAAGATGGACATTTTTGGGTAAATGGAGAGAACTCTGGGTTTCTAGTCAGTTAGGGGAAAGGGAAAAGGGAAAAGGGGATTCGCTGGGTGGTCAAGGGAGCGATTCATCAATCTTGCTTTAGAAAATTCTTGCTGTAAATAATTAGACGATTCTCGCTGTAAATCATTTCTTGAGGTATTGCATTGTTACCGTATACTGGGACGAATTCTATGATCTTTTGCTTTGTCCCAAGGCTTTATTCCGGTGTTGTTTTGGTGTGCTTGTGATGGAAAAAGTTAAACAGCATTTTGAATCCGAGGCTCAAGCGTTTGATGCGATTATTCGACGGTTGATTCCCTATTACGAACAGATGGTCGATGCTCTGGTTGTGGCACTGCCGTTTCAGTCGTCTCAAGCGATTCGGGTGATTGATTTGGGATGTGGCACCGGGACGATCGCCAAACAAATCCACGATCGCTATCCACAAGCTCAGATCACCTGTATTGATATTGCGCCCAAGATGCTGCAAATGGCTCAGGCTAAACTGGGGGAAGGCCAACGCTATCAGCTTGCGAATTTTGAGGATTATGAGTTTGATGCGGTCTATGATGTTGCGGTTTCTTCGTTGGCGCTGCATCATTTGGTCACTGATGCAGACAAAATCAAGTTCTACCAAAAAATCTTCGCGCACCTCAGTCCGGGTGGTGTGTTCTACAATGCTGATGTGATTTTGGGTGCCAGCGATCATCTCCAGGAACGCTACATGGAAAAATGGCGAGAATACATGCAGCGACAGGTGGCGATCGCAGAAATTGAACAAAAGTGGATTCCCCAATACTACGATGAGGATCATCCGGCCAAGCTGATGAGCCAGCTAGATTGGCTGCACAACATCGGGTTTAGAGAGGCTGATGTGATTTGGAAATACTTTAATTTTGCAGTCTACGGAGGGCGTAAACCTTTGTGAATTGCTGCTCGTTTTCAGACAACTGCCCTTCCATGTTTCATGGCTAGAAGGACGAATCCCCTAAACAGGATCAAACTTGAGGCGTAATCTCGGACAAGTATCGAGTCAATTTCACTTCAATGTCGTCTACTTTGAATTGTCGTGCCAACTGCAAAATTGAGGTAGCAAAGTCCATGTAGCGATCGCCCGTTTGCATCAATTGTTCAACCTGCTGACGTAACCGCTTAATCTCGCCTTGCTGCGCCAGTTGTAGAAGGCTGTGCAAGATTTCAGCAGGCGGAATAGCCTGTTCCGTTAGAGATTTCGCTGGAGAGAGATCGCCTTCGAGCGTTTCAGTCTCGTACTTCCAGGTCAATTGCAAATATTGCTGGAGGAGAAGCAAGAGTTCATTGACATCGACAGGTTTAGACAGAAAATCATCTCCGCCTGCTTCGATCGCCATTTGCCGATCGGTCTGAGCTACCGAGGCCGAAGAAACGATAATCTTGAGCGATCGCAAATCCTCAGCCGCGCGTACTTGTTGAAGCATAGCAAAACCATCCATCACGGGCATGGCAATATCCGTAATGGTTAAATCAGGCTGAACCTGGCGCATTTGGTCGAGTCCTTGCTGGCCATTTTCAGCTTCGCTCATCAGAAAACCCAGAGGTTCTAGCAGATTGACGAGAACCGAACGATTCTCCCAGCGATCGTCAATCACCAGAATGCGTTGCGATCGCCCCTCATACCCAATAATCTGCGCTCCACGACTTTCCGATTGCTTCACCCAATCTGCCACCAGGGGCAGTTCAAGCTCAAAAAAGAAATCACTGCCCACCTGCGGCTGACTTTTGACTTGAATCTGTCCTCCCATCAGTTGAACAATTTTTTGACTGATGGCCAGCCCCAAGCCAGTCCCTTCGGATTGTTTTTGGCGATCGCCCACCTGTTCAAACGCCTGAAAGATTTGGTGAACTTGCTCAGGCGAAATGCCGACTCCAGTGTCTTCAATCTGAAATTTTAGATGGCAAACAGAGTGTTGTTTAATAGAATTTTGTTCAATAGAATTTTGCTCAATGACATTCGCTTTCAGGGTAACTCTGCCTTGATCGGTGAATTTAATCGCATTCCCCAACAGGTTAAGGAGAACCTGCCGCAATCGTTTCTCATCCGCTAAAACCCCTTCGGGCAGTTGCGTATCCGGTTGGTAGACAAACTCAATGCCTTTTTGCTCCGCCCGAATTTGACAAATTTCGACCACGCCTTGCAAAAAAGAGGGCAGGTGTAGGGCTTGGGGAGCAAGTTCTAGCTTGCGGGCTTCAATTTTAGAGAGATCTAGAATATCGTTGATTAGGGTTAGCAAATGGGAGCCACACTGGTAAATCACTTCCGTGCCATGGCGTTCTTTTTCGGGCAAGACTTTGGAACGATTGAGGATTTGAGCATAGCCCAAAATACCATTGAGCGGCGTGCGTAACTCATGGCTCATGTTGGCCAAAAACTCACTCTTGGCCTGGTTGGCATCATCAGCGGCTTGTTTGGCCTGCTGCAATTCCTCAGTTCTTTCTGCAACCCGATCTTCAAGTTCTGTAAACGCGGTTTTGAGTTGTGCCGCCATCTGATTGAACGATCGCGCCAATTTTTCCAGTTCATCAATTCCCTGCACCGTGACCGGGCGATCGAGGGTGCCTGTGGCGATCGCCTGACTCGCGGCCTGCAATTGCAGAATGGGGTTGGCAATCCAACGGGAGGTAAACAATCCCAGCACGGTAGCCACCCCCAATGCCCCTAAACACAGCAGTAAAGTAGTGCGGGTATTGACATTAATTTGTCCCATGAAGTCAGATTCGGGCAAGGTGACCACCACCTGCCACTGCAATCCATAGGCATCTCTCCAGGGACTCACCTGGACAAACTGCCGTTGATGTTGATACTGAAACTCAAAGTCCTGAGCCTGTTGGAGGGTTTGGAATCCGTTAAACTTTTGCTGGGCTTGTTGTGCGATCGCCCGAATTAACGGATCGGGGGTATTAGAGACGGTATATCGCTCCACCGTAGCGTTCGCTTTGTTCAAAATTCCGGTTTTGCCCGAACTGGCTACGAGCGAACCGTTGGGTTCTAGCACAAAGACCTGGCTATTAGGGCTAACGTTGAGGGTTCGCAGGTAGCTGCTGATATCAATCAATTGCTGTTCGACCTGCACCGTCGCCTGAAATTTCCCCTGCTCATCTCGAATCGGATAACGAAAGGAAGCCACTACATAGTCATTGAAGTTGCCCACATTCGTTGTCTCTCCGGCGGATTCTAACTGCGCTCCAGTGTCAGTCACCTCAAGGTTAGCTGCCGCATAGGTGTAAATATCAGCCCAAAACGGCTTTTTGGCTTGGCTAGCCTGGATATATGCAGGACTTTTCAGTGGATCATGGTCATAGCTTTGAATGACGCCTGCTCGCCCCCCCTGATCGTTGCTGATGATATCGGATGCCTTTCCGGCTCCCGGCAGATTTTCGTAGAGCAGCACATCTTTGCCATTTGTCCACCGTCCGGCTCCGACTTCTGTTCCATCCGGCAAGGCATACCCGACATAGCTTACCGTTTTGAACACCGTTGAGAGTCGCCAAAAATACAACTCACTTGCCCTTATATCCTTGAGATTCAGTTGGTTGCTGGCGATCGCTCTAGCTGTCAATTCAGCCAATTGTTGCGGCAAAGCGAGGTAAGCATTGAGTTGAGCATCCACCCGCTGAGTCGCACTATCGATCAACTGATCCGCGAGATCGTTCACCGCCTTTTGTCCGTTGATGAAGGACAGATAGCCCACTAAACCCACTGCCGCAAAAATTTGTAGGACAAACGGCACAACCAAAACAGCACGGAGGGGAATCTGGCGAGTGCAACGGCGATCGGAGAATCGGTTTGAGAAGAGCGACATGGTAGGGATGAGAAGTAAGAAGAGCAAGACACAAGGTCGTCCTCATCATTCCCGAATCCCAAAAAATCTACACAGAAACAAATGTTACGAACTCAACACAAAAGAATCAGAATATTCCTTGAAACGCTAACCCAGGAGCCTCTCTGAAGGGTGAATGCCATTCGCCCCGACATCAGAAACATGTCTTGAACCCCATTCAAAAACTATTCTTCAATTGCTTTGTAGGAACTGGCAGGCCAACGTCTTCTTCGTTGAATTACCGTGTCAATTGTAAAATTGAGGTGGTCAGATCCAGGTCGCGATCGCCCATCTTCATCCACTGCCAGTCCCCCGGAGAACTCCAATGAACCAGCCCCCGATCGCCGCTCTCTCTCTCCCCGCTCCTACAGGCAAAACTATCTACCCCGAACCCTACGCCGCACAAGTCGCAGGCCGATCGAAACGCAAACTCGGTGAAGTTTTTGGGTTGACCAACTTTGGCGTTAACTTGACACATCTAGCACCTGGTGCCGTTTCCGCCCTGGCTCACTGTCACGCCAAGCAGGATGAATTTATTTATATTCTGGAAGGTAACCCCATATTAATTCTGGGAAATGATGAGTTTCTGCTACAACCCGGAGATTGCTGTGGTTTCAAAGCAGGAACAGGAATTGCTCATCAGTTAGTCAATCGAACGAACGCAGAAGTGACCTATCTGGAGATGGGCGATCGCACTCCCAACGACGAAGTTGAATACCCCAACGATGACCTTAAAGCCACCCTGAACGCCAATGGCTCATGGGAGATTGCCCACAAGGATGGTCGCCCCTATGAAAAGTCAGTTTGATTGCCCACCAATTCACCCATCTACGCCTCAACCCTTTCCTTTCAACACAGCAGGCAAGGGCGATCGCACACCCTCCTTCATTCCCAGCATCTTCGCTTCTTGCTTGAGTCGATTCACCCGATCGCTTGAAACGGGATGAGTTCCGAGAAAGGGAATTTCTACAGTTCCAGGAAGTTTCGATAGACGTTCAAAGAAGTCGGTTGAGCCTGCAACATGGCCATAGTTAGCACGGAGCAGCGATAGGCCAAATTCATCGGCTTCGTATTCTTGTTGCTGCGAGAATTGGGCATTGGCGACAGTGTTGACACCGGAGAGGGCGATCGCCTGCAAGGAACCCGGATCGCCGAGAACGCTGGCAATCAGCAGTTGTAATAGCAGCCCACGGCCTAGTTGGCGGAGATGATCTCGATTAGCGAAGTGTCCCAATTCATGTCCCATGACCATCATTAATTCATTCTCAGACTCCATCTGGTTCAGTAAACCTTGGTAGAGGATGACGCGATCGCCCGGTATCGCAATGGCGTTCACGGTATTGTCTGGAATGTAGAGTACCTGGTAATCTCGTCCGGTGCGTTGATCTTCAGGGAGGTGAACTTCGAGGCGATCGAGCAGTTGGTTGAGGGTGTCCTGGGCGGGGGAGGGTCGGGACATTCGTTCAAAAGAGGGGACGGTCAATCGTCCTAGCTGTTGCTCAACGCTGGGGGGAATGAAATCGACCAGCAGATTGACCAGTGAACCCAATGACAAAAAAATCACCGCGATAAAGCCAAGGAAAAACCCCAGTAACAGCAGGAGTTGACGTTTTTGAGGTGGGGGAGTGCGATCGCTGTAACTTGCCGTACCAGGAGGAAGTTCAATGGGCATGGAGATTAGTTATTTTTAACAGGTCTAAAGGCATTGAAGAAATTAATCAGCGGATAAAGCTGACGGGATTGCACCCAGAGGCGACCTTCCCCACTAAAGCGACAGACCAGGCCATCTCCTCCCAGGATACCAGTGCGTAAGCCCTTCCAGGAGAGTCCTCCTAGCATTTCCACCTTGTAGTTGAGGGTATCTTCAAAGGCCACAATATAGCCCGTATCCACCACATACTCCCCCGAAATGGGAATCTCAATCACCGCCCCGTAGGAGCTAAACCAGAAATCGCCCGTCCCCGTCACCTTCAGCAAAAACAAAGATTCGCCGCTAAAAAATCCCTTGAAGCCCTGAAACTTGCTGTCAACCTCCACCGTCGGGCTAGCCGCCACAAACCCCGAAGACTGCACCATCAAACTCTTGCCACCGTCCAAATAATAATGCTGAATATCCCCCGGCACTCCCGGCGACAGCATTAGTTCACCCGATTTGCCCACTGCCGTAAACTCGCTCAAAAACAGCGACTCCCCGCCCAGCATCCGCTTGACACCACTCATCAAGCCGCCCTTTATTTTCGACTTCATCTGAATGCCCGCATCCATCGCCGCCATCGCCCCCGACTCGACCAGCACCATCTGGTCAGCCGCCAGCTTCAGCGTCAGGGAAGCGTAGGCAGGCGCATGTTCAATGGTGAAGGGAATTGCAGAACCCATGGAAATCTCCTTGATAAAACAAGATAAAACGATGCAGAACCGGAACCGTGAATCATGTGCTTCGGCAGATATCCCTACTTCGGGGGCAACTGGCTGCCGATCAATCGGCCAAAGGCACCAGGGTTGTGGGTTTGGCAGAACAGACGACCTTTCCCCTGGAAGCGACAGACAAAGCCTTCCCCGCCCAAAAATGCCCCCATCCAGCTAGAGTTAGCCTTGGTAATGGAGAAGTTCAGGGTTTTCTCAAAGGCGACAATGTTGCCCGTATCGACGACATATTCGCCATCAACCTCAATTTCATAGATGCTGCCAAAGGCACTCAGCAACACCAGCCCCTGACCGCTCGCCGTCAACCAAAAAATCGACTCCCCTGAAAAAATCGATTTGAACCCCTGAAAACCCAACTCGATATCCACCCCAGACGTACAGGCCAAATACCCCGTCGATTGAATCACCAGTTCTTTGCCGTCCAAGGTATAGGGCAAAATATCCCCCATCAGTTTCGGAGCCAAATAAATCTCCGCCGCCTCTCGTCCCGACCGAAAGGTACTAATAAACAGCGATTCCCCGGCCAACATCCGCTTCAAGCCACCCAGAATGCCGCCCCCCTTGCCTTTTCGGAGCGTTGTATCGGCTTCCATATGGCCACTCATAGCCACCATCGCTCCCGATTCGGCCAGAATCTCTTCCATCGGAGCCATGTCAATTTTGGCGATCGCACTGTCGGGTTGGTGGAGGATGTCGATTTTCATGGGAGTGGGGAATGGGGAATGGGGAGTAGGGAAAAGGGGAAGGGGGAAAGGGGAAAGGGGGTGTCTAGGAGATATTCAGGAAATTTCGGGGTTATGTCGAGGACATTGCAAGGACATTGCAAGGACATTGCAAGGACATTGCAAGGACATTGCAAGGAGATAGCAGGGAGATAGGCAGGGAGATAGCAGGGAGGCATTGGAGACAATATCCCTGTTCTGACCATGACACCCCTTTCGCCTTTCCCCTTTCCCCTTTCGCCCTGTCTTCAAATCTTTGACCGAATAAACCGCACCAACCCATCCGTACTCCGGGATTGGAGATAGATGCGGCCTTGGCCGGAGAGATGGTTGACCAAGCCTTCGCCGGAGGTGACGGAGCCGACGAGGCCGCTGGAGAGACGGACTTTCATCTGGATGCCGGGATCGTAGGCGACGAGGTGACCGGAATCGACGATATATTCGCCATCGACGCGGCGCTGAGTCAGGCCGCCGTAGCCACCAAAGAAGACAATGCCATTGCCGTTGAGTTTGAGCTTGAAGAGTCCTTCGCCCGAGAACCAGCTTGAGAAGCCTGCCCACTGGACGCTCATGTGAACCCCCGTGGTATGGGCAATATAGGCTCCAGGCTGGAAACAAATTTCGTTGCCCTTGAGTTCAACCGCGTCAATATCGCCGACCGTAGACTGGCTCAACACCAGTTCTTGGGGCTGTTGGGTGGCGTTGCTAAACTCGTTGACAAAGAGGGATTCTCCGCCAAAGAATTTCTTCAGCAATGCCTGCACCAGTCCCCCCGACAACTGCGCTTTCATGGAGAGTTTAGCGGACATACTGGTCATGGCTCCGGCTTCGGCAGTGATGCGATCGCCCGGTTGCAAGGTGAAGAAAATGGCAGCAAAGGATGGCTTATGACGAATTTCGTATTTCACAACACTCCTTCTCAGGTACACAGGGGCGAATCGGGGTCACGGCGATAAGATTCTAGACAGCAGGTTCTCTCTAAGATCTATTGCTCTGACGATTGAGCCGACCGAGTTTGATTCCGGCAAAGCCGATATCTAAGCGATCAACCGCCTCTAAAATGCCCTGGGAATCCAGAAGGACGCTATAAAATTAATGGTTCTTCACATAAATCTTCAATGGTTAATACAGCAATGATGGATAGAGAATTCTTGGCGGATTTTCTGCGATCGCATCTCTGCAAAACAACCTCAACCACTACACCCAAATCAAAACCCGATTAGAGACAATCCTGCCGTCCCTGAAACTCTCATGAAGCTCCATATCCTCAGCGATCTCCACCTTGAAGTTGCGATCGCTAGACACCGCCATGATTCACGCCAAATCGCTAAGATGGTTACGTGAATCTGTCCAAGAAATCCGAGCGAATGGTGAGAAGTTTGTCATTGTGACGCACCATGCACCGAGTGCGCGATCGCTCCCCCCTCACAACCCGGACAATCTCCTTAATGCGGCCTATGCCTCGCATCTAGATGAGTTCATTAAAGCATCCGGCGCAATTTTGTGGATACATGGACATACCCATACTCAGCAAAACGATTGGATTGGGCAAACCCAAATCATTTGCAATCCGAGAGGATACCCGGACGATCGCAATGAGAATTTCATTCCAAATCTCGTCATTGAAATCTAGTGGTTCGTCAATTTTTAACTGTCGGGTACCCGACAGTTAAAAATTAAATTCAATGAAAGTTTGTGGTGTCGAAGACACCACAAACTTTCATTGACGGAACACTAGTCCATTCCGAAGCAGAATCAGGTTTTGAAGCGATAGCCCATCCCTCGGACGGTTTCAATGCGGTTGCCACCCAGTTTGCGGCGCAGATGGCCGACATAGACATCCACAATGTTGGAGCCGGGATCATAGTCATAGCCCCAGATGCGATTGAGGAGCTGTTCTCGGGTCATCACCTGCATGGGATGGCGCAGAAACACCTCCGCCAACAGGAATTCGCGGGTGGACAGATCGATCAAATCCTCGCCCACCCAGGCTTGGCGGGTGAGCAGATCGAGGGTGATGTTGCCGACCTTGAGAGCGGTGTCTTCCTTGGTGCGGGGGACTTGGCGATTTCGCAACTGGACGCGCATTCGAGCCAGCAGTTCTTCAAAGCGGAAAGGTTTGGTGATGTAGTCATCGGCGCCGCCTTCTAGACCGGCGATCGTGTCGTCGATTTCATCCCGAGCCGTGAGGACAATAATCGGCAACACCTGCCCCTGTCCGCGCAGCACTGCCAGCACCTCCAGACCATCCATGTCCGGCAAGCCTAGATCGAGGATGAGCAGTTCAAACTCAGCACCTTGCGCCATTTTGAGCGCTTCTTTTCCGGTGCTAACGACTGTGGTCGTGAATCCGTGAGCTTGCAGTCCGGTTTCCAGGAAGGCGGTAATGCGAGGATTGTCTTCGACGATGAGAATCCGATTCATGGGAGGTCAAGGTAAGGTCGGGAGTGAGCGGAAAAACGAGGGTAAAGGTGGAGCCTTGGCCGAGATGGCTGGAGAGTTCGATCCAACCGCCGTGAGATTTGGCGATGGCTTGGGCGATCGCCAATCCCAGTCCATGCCCTTCAAACTGCGGATCATGGCGGGTGGCACGGGCAAATCGTTGGAAGATGCGCGCCTGGTCTTCAGCGGCAATGCCTTCGCCGGTGTCCTGTACCCAGAGATAGGCGTGATTGTCCTTGACGGTGGAACCGAGGGTGATGGTGTCGCCGTCCTGGGTATGGCGGACGGCGTTTTGCACCAGATTCATCATGGCTTGGGTGAGGCGTTGGCGATCGACGGTTACGGGGCAAAGTCCTTTGGATGCCAGTTTCCAGTCACGGGGGGCAAGCGATCGCGACTTCAAGTAAAGTTCTTCGGTCAGCCAGTCCAATTCTTCGGTTTTCAGTTTGAGGAAATCGGGACGCTCGGTTTTAGCCAACAGCAACAGATCATTGACCAGACGGCTCATTCGTTCCAACTCATCCATGACCAGTTGAATGGATTCGTCCTGCTGCTGGGGCGGCAGGTAGTTGAGCATTTCGAGGTGGCCTTGGATCACCGTGATGGGCGTGCGGAGTTCGTGGCTGGCATCTTTGAGGAATTCTTTTTGGCTGTCAAAGACGATTTGGAGGCGATCGAGCATTTCGTTAAAGGTGTCGGTGAGTTCGGCAATTTCGTCGGTGCCTTCAACGGGGATGCGCTGCGTCATGTCGGAGGCGGTGATGGAATGGGCGGTTTTGGTGAGCAGTCGCAGGGGATAGAGAACGCGCCCGGAGGTGATCCAGGCTAGAATCGCTGAGATTAACAAAAAGGCGAACGTCACCTGCATGACATTGATCAACGCATCCTGTCCGACCCGTAGATCTTCGGTGGGATCGTAGAGGACAATAAACATACCGCGATCGCCCCCCCATTTCACTGGCTGAGCAATATAGCTAAGTTGCTCGTTGCGGCCTTGAAACCGGGCTTTTTTAGGAAGATTAAGCTGTGTCCAGGTGGCAAGGAGTTCTGGGTTGCGGCTGAGAATTTCTTGGGGGGCGACGGATTTGGGATCGTAGATTTGGCCGTTCACTAGGGTGATGACATATTCATCCCGAGTTGAGGCATAGGTATTCCAAAATTTATCAAAAGCGCCTTCCAGTGTGGCGGGACGGGGCACTTTTTCGTTAACTTTTTCTAGGAGATTTTCAAACTGGTCGGCTTGCTGAATCATATGCGCTTCGGCTCTTTCTTTGAGGCGATCGCAATAAATACTCTGGGATGCCTTCACCGAGATCAATGCCGTGCAGGCAGTCAATACAAAATACCACAGTAATAACCGAGTCCGCACACTGGCTAAACCTTTCCGCCACCCGGTTAAGGTGCTCTTTTTAGAACTCTGTTGATCCGCGTAGCCGGGTTCAGAACTCATATACTTCATACTGTATACCAACCAGTTTCACACCAGTGAATCGCTGTCATAGAAACGATATACCCTAAATTATCTCTCTCGTCTAGTTTTCTGTAGGTTGGGTGGAGCGTAGCGCAACCCAACATCACAGCCATAAACTCCGATTCAACGTCTGGATCAATGTCTGGTTTATTGTCTAGATCATTGTCTGGATTATTGAATACAACTCAAGCGTTCTAGTGGGGTGTTGGGTTGCGCGTTGCTCCACCCAACCTACAATTCTATGATTCTGATTTAGTCACTGGCGGAGCTTTTGATCGCACGGGATTTAATGAAGCCGACAAAACGACGATAGTTGGCACGGACGACTTTCCATTGGGCGATCGAGTGCAACAAAATAAACGCTAAAAAAGTATAGGCAAACCAGAAATGAAACCCCCGCGCCAAATCGACTAAAGCCGAGTTTTGTGGAAAAATATCGGGGAGAACCAACCCAAAGAATTTGACATTATTGGGTCTAAAGGAATTGGATAGAAAAAATCCAGTGACGGGAACCGCCCACATCAAGATATACAAACTGCTATGCAATGCAAAGGTCGTAAACCATTGCGACGAAAACTTGGGAAGACGCTTAGTATACTTCTTCCACCATACTTGCAGCAACACCAAAATCCGCCAGGTCAAAAGTGCCATCGTCAGCACTCCTAATGATTTATGGAAATCATACATGGCACTCCGAAACGAAACGCCCCGCTCCAACTGTGCCATAAACGCACCCCCGACAAACAGCAGCAAATACAACGCAGCCATCCACCAGTGAATCGACATCAACTGCTTAAACGCTGAGTTGACTCGGGTCTTCAGCGGCGGCTTAGCAACGGGCTGAATAGAACTCATCGAAGAACCTCCTAAATTATCCTGAACTCGTCGATCGCCCCAAAAACTCTGAGCTTCCGTACTCTGGGCTTCCGTCATCCCTCTGCGTCATGCTCATCAGTATGCAAACCCAGGATGAATCAAGAGTGAAACCAGTATGAAAGATTTTTCATGTTTGAGGGAGGGAGTAGGGAGTGGGGAGTAAGGGATGGGGAGATGGGGAGATGGACGGATGAGTAAAAAGTCCTCCTTTCCCCTTTCGCCTTTTCCCTTTCCCCTTCCCCCCTCTGCGTCTCTGCGTCTCTGCGGTTTATTTATCCGTGTTCATCTGTGTTCATCTGTGTTCTTTTTTATTTCTCTAGCAGACACAGAAAAGCGTAAGGTGCCGGAGGAGCGCTTTCCGAAACCTTACGCCGATGAGTCGTAATTTTGGATTAAGCGTCCAGATTTTGCCGACGAGCTTCGTCAAAGCGATCGTTCAATGCATTGAGATTGCGATCGCGCGCCTCTTCAAAGCGGTCATTGAGAGCATTCAGGTTATTCCAACGAGCTTCATCAAAGCGATCGTTCAACGCATTCAGGTTATTCCAACGAGCTTCGTCAAAGCGATCGTTGAGAGAATTCAGGTTTTCGCGACGAGCTTCTTCAAAACGGTCATTGAGAGCATTGAGGGTAAGTGTCTATTTTCATGACCAAAGTTAGCTCCACCATTGGGTGAAACTGGCTTGGGGTTTATGATTGATGAGATGAATTTGTGTGTGGTGGCTGCG
>JALOOP010000609.1 GCA_025454315.1 Oculatellaceae cyanobacterium Prado106 | reverse complement strand
ATTATTGCGGGGGAGATAGGTGTCCATCTCGCTGGGATACTGGCGGAAGTAATCGATCAGCAGCGGCAGGGTCACCTCTTCGAGGCGGAACTTTCCGGCGTTGACCAGTTCGCGGCCAATGCTGACATAGGGATATTCCGTGCGTCCAGCGTAACCGACGGACATGGTACTGCCGTCGCCCAGTTCCAGCCTTGCCGAACCCTGGACTTGAATCAGATAGGCTTGCAGGCGATCGCGCAACCAGGCCAACTCCAGCCCCCGCAGCCGACCTTTGCCCCCCTGCAACCCATCAGCCCCTTCCAGTTCCAGCCGAGTCGGATTGTCCCAGTCTGCTAAATTGGGCGGCAACCGATAGAGGGGATAGCGAAATTCTGCGGTGGGAGTCCGGCTAGCTTCATAGACGGGTTCAAAGTATCCCGTGTAGGCATCACCACCAACTGCCGAAACCGATTCAAACTGCGCCGCACCTTCCCCCGAGTAAACTCCGGTTGCGCCAAGTTTTGATAAGCAGTGGCTGCGGCTGGCGTGCGGAGATAGTCCAGGGAATAGTCGATCGCGGTTAGCAGGGCTTGGCGATCGCCCGAATTCTCCGCTGCTCCCCAAAGCTGGTCGTCTAGCCCCAAGGCTTGCAGGCTCTGACTCGACGCATTTTCCAGCGTCAGCCGTTGCAAAGGCAGGGTTGGAGAAGGAGAGACTGAAGGGGTTGGAGTTGGAGTCGGAGTCGGGTTCTTGGGCAAACCTGCAACCTGGGGCGAATCCGCAGCCAGCACCGGAGCCGTCGGTGCAGCATGATGCGCCGAGGAAGAATCCGCCCCCACCCGAGCAGGCGGTGCCGAACCAAACGGCCACTGCACCAGAAAAAGCGTGACGGCAAAACTCAGACCAAACCAAATCAAATTTCTAAGTACCATGACTCATCAAGACTAAAGTCAAAAATCAACCCACTCCAACCATCGTCCCCTGAAGTATCTTCTCATTGACTGCCCCACCCCGCCCAAAGTTGCCCCATCCACCCCTCTCATCCCACATTCCATAATCAATTGCGATCGCCCAGGAATCAGCGATCGCAATTCAGTTTATGCTAAAAGAACTCCGTTGCTACAGTCATTAGGGAGACTAGAGGATAAGTGGATGGGTGGATGAGTGGATGGGTGGATGGGTGATTCAAGCCAGAATTTTCCTTTGCTTATTGCCCCTTTTCCGTTTCCCTCCTCTATATTTTTCATTTCCCTTCTCCTGATACAAAAACTGAGAAAATAATCAGTCTCTTATGGAACAGACAGGGCGCTTATCCTATAAGAACTAATAAGAACTAACGGATTTAGCATTTGCCTAAAGGGCTACAAGCCTCGCCTTGCAAAAATTAGTGAAGCGAAAAAATAATTTGATTTTTGTATAGATTCTTCAACAACTAGAAAAATAAAAATCACTCTTCGATCAGGCAATTTGTTTAAAGCATTTCCACATAGAGTTTCACCCATCCACCCATCCACCCATCCACCCATCCACCCATCCACCCATCCACCCATCCACCCATCCACTCCACTCCCCACTCCCCACTCCCCACTCCCCACTCCCCCATGCTCACCTCCACCCTAGAACTCCTCGAAACCGCCCGTCGCCACATCTATGCGATCGGAGCCTTCAACGTCTACAACCTGGAAGGAGTACAGGCCGTTGTTCGCGCCGCTGAAGCCAGTCACAGCCCCGCCATGCTGCAAATTCACCCCAGTGCCCTCAAGTATGGCGGCACCTCTTTGGTGGCGCTCTGCCTAGAAGCGGCGCGTACTGCCACCGTCCCTATAGCAGTTCACCTGGATCACAGCACCTCCTCCAAGGCCATTCACCAAGCCCTAGCCGCTGGCATGACCTCAGTCATGGCCGATGGCTCCCACCTCTCCTACCCCGAGAATCTGGCCTTCACCCGCGAAATGACCCAACTCGCCCATGCCCAAGGAGCCGTGGTTGAAGCGGAGATTGGACGAATCAGCGGCACCGAAGATGGCCTTAGTGTTTCTGAAAAAGAAGCCAAAATGACTGATCCGGTACAGGCCACTGAATTTGTTCGACTCACCAAAGTGGATGCCTTAGCTGTCACCATTGGCAACGTCCACGGAGAATACAAAAGCGAACCCCGATTAGACTTCGATCGCCTCATTCGCATCCGTCAAAACCTGGGAGAAGGAACGCTCCTGGTACTTCACGGTGCATCTGGTTTACCCGCTTCAATGATTAGCAAATCCATTGAACTCGGCGTGTGCAAGTTCAACGTCAACACTGAAGTTCGACAAGCCTACATGAAGATGCTAGGAGATGATGTTTGTGCAGCACCGGGAGCCGATTTGTTGCCCTGTATGGATGAAGCGATCGCCGCCATGCAACAAGTCATCACCGAAAAGCTCCAACTCTTCGGCTCTCAAAACAAAGCCCATTTCCACCAAGGATTTAGGGAACAAACTATGTCATTACCTTTGCTGCCTTTAACAAAGATGGATGAGCGCCATAAGGGTTTGCTCCCTTCAACGGCTGCAAATTATTGGAGCTAAAACGGTGGAGTCTTCTTTATGAGTTGGGCACTATATCATTCGCAAAGTGAGCATTACGCGAGTTTGGCAGAGGAAGCGGTTCAACAGGACGAAAACGATCGCGCTCTAGACCTCTACCGTTTAGCGGCAGAAGCAGAAGGCTCAGCATTAGAGATATTAGACCCGGCAAAAACAAGAACCCTTGGGATTACGGTCGTTAGTGCCGTCTCACTCTGGTTCAAAGCACAAGAATTTCGTCAGGCAGAACGTTTGGCCTATCAATGGTTAATGACTGATCTGCTGCCTAGTTTTGCCGTTCAGCAATTGCAGGACTTACTGCTCACCATCTGGGAGAAAACTGCATCCATCCAGCAAAGAGCCTAAGCGATCGCCCATCCAAAAGACATTCTGTTCAACACACCAAACTCACCCTGCCCAAAGTCCTTGAGCAAATCTCACCGATAAATTCGCCAACCACACCCCAAAGAAAATCATCGTCACATATCCCCAACGCGGATACCGACTGAGGACTAAACCCAGTGCGATCGCCAA